>JAFRSR010000240.1 GCA_017427485.1 Kiritimatiellia bacterium | reverse complement strand
CTTTGCGCCGAGATCGCATACGGCGACGAAGCGTTCCGCGATCTCCGCCAACGTGAGTTTCGGCGACCCTGGCTTCTGCACGCCGAGCATCGACGCGGCGATGCGCGGACACCCCATCTCCGCGAGCGCGGCCATGTCGCGTTTCGTCTCCTCGATTCCGGCCGCGCGCACCTTCGCGTCAGGATGCACCCACGACCCGAAGGCGATGCCGTTCACGAACTGGAGACCAGAATCGCGCGCGATCTTCACCGTATCCGCAAACGTGCCGTCGGCGCGCGCGGCATGGATGTCCTTCAGCCACGGCTCGAAACCGCCGTAGCCCGCCGCCGCCACGGCCTTGACCTGATCCTTCAACGACAGCTTGTAGCCGCGGATCGTCGAGGCGTTCATCGACAATTTCCTCTTGCGCCCGTCGCACGGACACATCCGGCAACCGGCAACCGCCAGCGCCGACAATCCCAGAAATGCCCTTCTATTCATCTTTTCACCTTCCATTTCAAACTGCTTGGACCTCGTGTCCCGCATGGAGGAAATCCTCCACCTCGGCGCGCGTCGGCGCGCTGGGGGGACGGCCGGAGAGACCGCGGCACTTGATCGCGGAGACGGCCGCGCCGAACTGCTGGCACGCGAGCAGGTCTTGGGTCTCGAGGTAGCGGATCGCGAAGCCCGCGTGGAAAAGGTCGCCGCAGCCCGTGGTGTCCACCACCTTCTCGACCTTGAACGCGGGGCAGCGCACGAAGTCCTTGCCGTCGAACGCCATCGACCCGCGAATGCCCATCGTCGCGCCGCAGACTTTCGGACGGTACTTCGCCCATACCTGCCGCACGGCCTCCTCGGCATCCTTCAGACCGGTCAGCTTGAGGATGAACTCCTCGGAGCAGATCATCAGGTCGGCGAGGCCGAGCAGGTCCTCCATGCCGTCACGGTGCGTGCCGGCGTCGTAGTTCACGAGCACGCCCGCCTCGCGTGCAACCTTCGCCGCCGCGATGGCGCCCGCCGCGTTGTGGCCGTCCACGTGCAGGATCTTCGCGGACGCAATCGCCGCGGGGTTGATCTCGTCCGCCGTCAGCTCGTCGAGTCCCTCGCGCGTCCAGGCGCAGGACCGGTTGCCGGTCTTCTCCTCGATCCAGAGGTAGGCGATCGCGCTCGTCGCGCCGGGGCGCACCTTCATCATCGTGGTGTCGACGCCCTGGGCGCGGAAATCGCGCAGGATCATCTCGCCGTCCGCGTCGTCGCCGACGGTGCCGACGAACGCCGCGTCCAAACCAAGCGCCGCCGCGCCGGCCGTGGCGTTCGCGGCGGGGCCGCCGCCCATGATGCGGTGCGAGAGCATCCGCACCTTCGTGTCCATCGGGATGAACGGCAGCACCGCAAGGTGGTCGTTCGAACAGAAACCAATGCCTATGAATTCGTGCATGGCCGTATTGTACACGATTACCCCCCGTCTGTCATCTGCAAAATCCGCAGAAGGACATTTAGGCTTTCATGCGCAGGGCGATTGTGGTAAACTGGAGCCATGTACGCAATAACCAACCGTCAGCTCGTCAACGAGCGCATTTACGGGGCTCTGTAGTCAGATGACCTTCGCCACATCCAAATTCCGGTCTTTTCTGCCCGCCGCGACGTTTGCGATGGCGGCCGAGTTCCTCATGGGGCTGTCGGATTCGGTCATCTGCGGGCACATCCTCGGGGAGACGGGGCTTTCGGCCATCAACCTGATGCAGGGCGTGTTCGAGGTCGTCACGTTCGTCAGCCTGATGGTAACAGTCGGCACGAGCGTCCTGTTCGCGACGGAACTTGGCGCCCTGCACGTGCGCCGAGCGAAAGGCTTTTTCACGCTCGGCCTGTTCGCGGCGGTCGCGTTCGGCCTGCTTTTTGCCGCCGTGCTCGCCGTTGTGCGCACGCCGGTCATCGCCGCCTTCGGCGCCTCGCAGGAGGTCTCGGACATGGCCGCCTCCTACTGGCTGTGGTTCCTTCCTGCGGCAACCCTGCAGCCAGTGGCGTTCTTCCTCGGCACGATGTGCTACACCGACGGCGACGCGCGGCTGTCGTTCTGCTCCTACCTCGCGCAGCTACTCGGGAACTGCCTCCTGTCCGTGCCGCTGACCATGGCCTTTGGCGCGGCCGGCTGCGCGGTCGGCACGGGGCTCGGCTCGCTCGCCGCCGTCGTCGTGCTCCTGTTCCATTTCCGCAAGAAGGGGTGCATGCTGGGCCTTTCGCGGCATTTCGTCTTTTCCGACCTGCTGAAGATATCCCGCACGTCGTTCGGCGACGCCAGCAAGAACATCGGCAAGGCGGTGCTCATGTTCGCCCTCAACGCCTACGTGATCGCGAAGTTCGGCTCGGACATGCTGCCGGTCCTCGCGGTGGTCGTGATGACGATCGGCATCTCCGAGATGTTCGACGGCGTGGCAAACGCCGCCCAGCCGCTTGCGAGCGTCTATATCGGCGAGAAGAATCCTCTCCTGACGAAACGGGTCATGCACGCGGCGCTGTGGACGACGCTGGCCGAGGGCGGAGGTGTCATGCTGCTGTTGCTCGCCTTCCCCGAGCTTATGCTCTCCTTGGCGGGCATCGACAGTCCCGCGACGGTTCTAGAGGCCCGCTTTGCGGTACGGCTCGTCTCTGTAGCCCTGCTTGGACTTGCGATCCTCCTTCTGTTCAATTCCTATTACGTGTTCATCGGGCGCGAAAAGCTTGCGTCCATCATGACGCTTCTCGCCGTGTTGGGGCTGCCCGTCGCGACCTTCCCATTATTCGGTTCCGTCTGGGGGGCGCATGGCGTCTGGTTCGCGCTCGGCCTGTCGCCGGCCCTGGCGCTCGGGTTCGTCGCCCTGTACGTACTGGCATGCGGAGGGCGCAGGGGATTCCCGTTTCTCCTGCCCACGGAACGCGAGGCGGCGCTGCGCGTCTTCGACCTTGAGCTTGATCCGGCGGGCATCTGCGGGGCGTCGGCGTCCGTGGGGGTGCATCTCAAGGCAATGGGAGTTGACGGCCATCGTGCGTCCAAGGCTGCGCTTCTCGTGGAGGAGGCGCTGATGGTCGTGTACGACCGCAATTCCGGGAAGCACATCAAGGCCGAGGTCACGGTGGACCTCAACGACGGGCTCATGCTCGTCCTCCGCGACGACGGCGTGATCTTCGACATCACGGACGCCGACGCGCGCGTCTCCTCGCTCCGCAGCTACCTCGTCTCCAACCTGATGACGGCGATTCCGGGCCGCCGCAACCTCACAACCACCGGATTCAACAGAAACTTGTTCAAGCTATGAAAACATTAGCCGTTCTGGCGCTCGTCGTCCTTACAGGCTGTTCAGACCGATCCACGCAAGATGTCGATCCGCGCATCTCCGACGCGTCGCGTCCGCTCGTGTTCCTCACACACCCGACGGAGCCTCCGTGCTCCTACACGAACGAAGCCGGAGCCATCGTCGGCACGGACGTCGACCTCGCAAGGCGGATCGCGGCGAAGATGGGGCGCGAACTTGTCGTGAAGTCGGTCAGGTTCTCCGAGATACTGCCGCTGCTCAAGGCGGGTTCGGCGGATTTCGGCATCGCCACCATCACCATCACCGAGGCGAGGAGCCGCGACGTCGACTTCTCGGCGCCGTACGCCTTCGGCGGAGCATGCTTCCTGTACAGAACCGGCGATCCGAAGCCGCGCATGTCGCAGATCGCCAAACTCCTCGTCGGGGTTGAGGCCGACACGATCGAGGACGTCTACCTCTGTTACCACGGAGGCGACCCCAAGCGGTTCAGCCAGTTGGGAGAGGCGGTGGCCGCGCTCGAAAACAAGGAAATAGACGTCGTGCTCTTCGACGACCTGCCGCTCAAGAAGGTCGCCGAGGATTCGCACGGACGCTTCTCCGTCACGCCGCTCGTGACCCGGGACGGATATGGCGTCGCCGTTGACAAGCGGCGGCCCGACGTGCTTGCCGCCGCCAACGCCGTGATCGCGGAAGGGGGTGCGAAATGACAGCCCGCCGTAGCCTGAACCTCAAGCTCATAGTCAGCGTGCTGGCGGCGTTCCTGCTGTCGCTGGCCTTCTCGTGGCTCCTGCACGACCGGCTCTCCGAGCGCGACGCCTACGCGCTCATCGACCGCACCTTCGAAAACGTCCAGGACGAGCTCACCGACTGCATCAACGAACGGCTCGTCCTCGTGTGCATGGCGGCGCGCGAGCAGCTTGAGGACGGACACCCCGACGATCCGGCCTCGCTGCAGAAACTGGCGCACGAACTGCGCGTCACCGAGATCAGCGTCGCGGACGACAAGGGCGACATCATCCGCTCGTCGGTGACGGACTACCTGTCCGGCCCCGGGAGGAAAGCCTTCAACTTCGCCGAGGCCGGCGGCGAGGCCACCAACATGATGGGACTCGTCGATGGACGCTACACCGAGTATTGCCAGCCGTACCGCAGCAACGACGGTTACAGCAACTGGCGCAAGTTCATCGGCGTCTGGCGGCACGACGGCGGATTCTTCGAAATCGGGCTCGACGCCAAGGCCCTGCAGTCCCTCGCGCGCTCCACCTGCGTGGACCTCTTCCGCAACTGGCACGTCGGCGGCACGGGCGGCATCGTCGTCACCACCGTTTCGGGGCTGGTCCTTTCCGACTACGACGAGCCGAACCGCGAGGGCACGCAGTTCGAGGAGCCGCACGACACGTTCTACTGGAAGCGCAAGGAGATCGAGACCTTCCCCGTGTACGTGATGATACCGAAGAGCGCGGCGACGGTGCAGCGCGACGTCCTCGTCGGCGCGACCGCGGCGCTGAACGGCGTGGCGTTCGTGTTCGTGGCGTTGCTCGTCGGTTTCGTCATCTCGGCTTTCGTCCGCCAGCAGATCCGCGCGCAGGCGGCAAAGGAGATGAAGATGGCGACGGACATCCAGCTTTCGGCACTGCCGAACGTGTTCCCGCCGTTCCCGGACGAGACGCACTTCGACATCTGGGCGTCAATGGCGACGGCGAAGGAGGTCGGCGGCGACTTCTACGACTTCTATTTCATGGGACAGGACCGCGTGCTCTTCCTTGTCGCCGACGTAAGCGGGAAGGGCATTCCGGCGGCGATGTTCATGATGCGGGCGAAGACGCTCATCAAGAGCGCCGCGCAGACGGGCAAGCCGATTGCGCAGGTGTTCGAGGAAGTGAACAACGCGCTCGGCGAGGGCAACACGTCCTGCACGTTCGTCACCGCGTGGGCCGGCGAGCTCAACACGCGGACAGGCCACATGACCTTCGTGAACGCGGGGCACAATCCCCCGGCCCTGCTTCGCGGCAGCAAGGCGGAGCTCCTGAAGTCGCGTCCCTCGCTTGCGCTCGGCGCCATGCCGGAAGTCCACTACCGCGTCGGCGAGCTGCAGCTTGAGCCGGGCGACGAGATCTACCTCTACACGGACGGCATTGTCGAACAGCCGGATCCGTCCGGCAAGCCCTACGGCGAAGACCGCCTGCTGAAGGTCCTTTCCGGCCCGGAGCGTCAGCAGAAGGACCTGCTCGACGCGGTGCTCGCGGACGTTCGCCGGTTCGCTGCGGGCGCGGAGCAGGCGGACGACTGCACCCAGCTCGCGATGCGCTACCGAGGCGAGCCGGATGTCGTCTCGTACGAATATGCGCCGACGATGGAGGATCTCGCGCGGGCCACAGCCGACCTCACCGCCGCACTCGAGCAGGTACCAGACAATGCCAAGAACAAGCTCCTTATCGCAGCCGACGAGATATTCGCCAACATCGTACGGTACTCCGGCGCCACGCGCTGGTCGCTGACGGTCGTGCTGACACACTACCCGGATGGGGTACGACTAGTCATTTCCGATGACGGAAAGCCGTTCGATCCTCTCGCACAACGCGACCCCGACACGACGCTCAGCGCGGCGGAGCGCGCCATCGGCGGACTCGGCATTCTGATCGTCAAAAAAACGATGTCGCCCGTCACGTACAGGCGACGCAACGGCAACAACATCCTCACAATGGGAAAAGACTATGGAAATTAAATCAACAACTGAAGGAACCCGGCTGACCATTGCAGTCAGCGGACGGGTTGACACGGTGACGGCCCCCGAACTCGAGGCGGGCCTCAAGTTCGGTGATGCGACGTGCGTGGTGATAGACCTTGCGAACGTCCCGTACATGAGCTCGGCGGGGCTGCGACTCCTGCTCGCCGCCCACAAGCAGATGCTCGGGAAAGGCGGCGAACTCCTGATTGCCAATGTGCAGAGCACCGTCCGAGAGGTACTCGACATCACCGGCTTCTCCGACATTCTGAACTTGACCTAATTGGCCGTACAAGCCAAATAGGCATCATAGACCGCGAGGGCGGCAGCTGCCTCCACGCAGGGGACGGCACGCGGGACGATGCAGGGGTCGTGGCGGCCGTGCACGCGCAGTCGCGCGTTTTCACCGGTCTGGAGATTCACCGAATCCTGCTCGATCGCGATTGACGACGTGGGCTTCACCGCCACGCGGAACGTGATCGGCTCGCCCGTGGAAAGTCCGCCGAGGATGCCGCCCGCATGGTTCGTGACGGGCTTCACCTTGCCGTCCACCATGCGGTAGGGGTCGTTGTTCTCGCTGCCCTTCCGCTCGCTCGCGGCAAAGCCGTCGCCGAACTCGATGCCCTTCACGGCGGGAATGCCGAACACGGCCTGCGCGATACGGTTCTCGAGGCCGCCGAACATCGGATCGCCCACGCCCACGGGCAGCCCGCGTACCTCGGCGGCGATCACGCCGCCCACGGAGTCGCCCGCCGCCTTCGCCGCGAGGATCGCCGCGCATTGGCGTTCGGGATCTGTCTCGCCGCCGATGCGCTCGGCGCGCGCCTGCACGGACACGCCCTTCTGCGCGAGGATCTGCAGCACGATGCCGCCCGCGATGCAAAGCGGCGCCGTGAGGCGTCCCGAGAAGTGCCCGCCGCCGGCCACGTCCTGGAAACCGCCGAAGCGCACCTGCGCGGGCCAGTCGGCGTGGCCGGGACGCGGCACCGCACGCAGCTCCTCGTAGTCCTGCGAGCGCGTGTTCGCGTTGCGGATAATCGCCGTGAGCGGCGCGCCGCACGTGACGTCGCCGACGAGTCCCGAGAGGAACTCCGGCGCGTCGGCCTCGCGGCGCGCGGTGGCCGTGGGATCGCGTCCCGGCGCGCGGCGGTCGAGGAACGCCTGCAGCGCCGCGCGGTCGATCGTGAAGCCTGCGGGCAGACCCTCGATCGTCACGCCGATGGCCGGCGCATGGGACTGGCCGAAGATGGTGATCCGGATGTTTTCGCCGTAGCTGCTGCTCATCGCGACCTCACTTTTCGTCGTAGGCGCCGAGGTAGGTGAAATGCTCGACCTCGGGATCGGAGGCGAGTCCGTCCAGGAGCTTCACCACGCGCGGGTCGCGCGGCGAGGCCTCGATGTCGAGCGTAAAGCGGAACTCGAAGTCGCTTCCCGGTACGGGACGCGACTCGAGCTTCGAGAGGTTCACGCCGATCGACGCGAACTTCGCGAGCACGCCGCTCAGCGCGCCCGGGTGGTGCGCGAGGCTCATCAGGAGCGTCATCTTGCTCGCGTCGGGGTAGATCTGGAGGTCCTTGGAAATGCAGATGAAGCGCGTGTAGTTGGAGGCGACGTTCGAGATGTCCTCCGCGAGCACGTCGAGCCCGTACAGCTCCGCGCACGCGCGGGAGGCGATCACGGCCTCGTCCATGCGGTCGGACGACGCGAGGTCCGCGGCGGCGGCGGCCGTGTTCGACGCGGGGATCGTGCGCATCTCGGGGTGCGAGAGGAGGAACGCCGAGCACTGCGCGATCGCGTGCGGGTGGCTCGTCACCTCCTTGACATCCGACAGCTTCACGCCGCGCTTCGCGAGCAGGACGTGCCGGATGCGCATGCGCATCGCGCGCACGATCTTGAACTCGTGCTGCGCCATAGCGTCGTAGATGGCGGGCACGGACCCCACGGCGGAGTTCTCGATCGGCAGCACGCCGTAGTCGCACATGCCCGTCTCGACGGCTCGGCACACGTCTTCGAAGCCGCGGAAATAGAGGATCGTGGGGAAGGAGAAGAGGCGGCTCGTGGCCTGCTGCGAGTAGGCGCCCTCCGTGCCGGGGCACGCCACGGTGGCCGACGACGGGAACTGGTCGGGCGTGTTCTTGATCGCCTCGGCGATCTGCGCCACGAGCGCGTTCTCGCCCTGGATGGCCGTGCGCTGGCGTCCGCGCGAGATGGAGAAGAGCGTGGTGAAAAAGAGGCGCGCCTCGTTCTCCATGTCGGGCCCCACCTCCTTCGCGACGCGCGCGAGGATCTCGCGCTCGCGCGCCGGGTTGAGGATCGGCGTACCGCTCGCGCGCTTCGCCTCGGCCACCTCGGCGGCCACCGCGAGGCGGCGCACGAAGAGCTCGCGCATGCTCTCGTCGATCTCGTTGATTTCCTTGCGGATGTCATCCAGTTCCTTCATGTTTTTCTTTCCTTCTACTTTCCTGTGCCTTAATTGTTATGACCTACTCGTGAGTTTAAACAGGATTACAGGATTATCAGGATTTACAGGATTTTATAGTTTTATAATTCTGAACACAATCCTGTTAATCTTGTAAATCCTGTAATCCTGTCTAGATTCATTCTGCATAAATCAACTTGCTGTTAGTCGTGCAGCGTGTAAGCGAGGGGGCGGAGCGCGTCCACGCGGCGCATCGTCTCGGCGAACATCTCGGGCGTCTGGCTCTGCGCGCCGTCGCACCGCGCGTGCGGCGGGTCGTTGTGCACCTCGATGATGAGGCCATCCGCGCCCATCGCCACGGCGCCCATCGCGCACGGCTCCACGAGTCGGGCCACGCCGGTCGAATGGCTCGGGTCGACGATCACGGGCAGGTGCGTGAGGCGGTGCAGGACGGGGATCACCGTGAGGTCGATCGTGTTGCGCGTGGCCGTCTCGTAGGTGCGGATGCCGCGCTCGCAGAGCATCACGTTCGGGTTGCCGCTCGCCATCACGTACTCGGCGCTCATGAGCAGCTCCTGGAGGGTGGCGCTCATGCCGCGCTTGAGGAGGACGGGCTTCTTCGAGTGCGCGCCCACCTCCTTCAGGAGGTCGAAGTTCTGCATGTTGCGCGCGCCGATCTGGATCACGTCCACGTCGTTGAACAGCTCGAGGTGCTCGATGCGCATGAGCTCGGTCACAATGGGGAGGCCCGTCTCGCGTTTCGCCTGGAGGAGGATCTCGAGGCCGCGCTTGCCGAGCCCCTGGAACGAGTAGGGGGACGTGCGCGGCTTGAACGCGCCGCCGCGCAGGAGCGTGGCGCCGGCGGCCTTCACGGCCTTCGCGATGGCGATCACCTGCTCCTCGCTCTCCACGCTGCACGGGCCCGCGATCACCTGGAAGTTGCCGCCGCCGACCTTGAAGCCGCTGCAGTCCACCACCGTGTCCTCGGGATGGAACTTACGGTTCGCCTCCTTGTACGGCTCCTGGATGCGTTGCACGGCCTCCACGACGCTGAGCGCCTGGACGAGGCCGATGTCGAGGCGGGCCACGTCGCCCACACACCCGATGATGGTCTCCGATTCGCCCGCGCTCACGTGCGGCGTCACCTTGTGGTCGCGCAGCCAGCCGAGCAGGCAGTCCACCTGCTTCTTGTCCGCGTTCTTCTTCAGCGTGATGATCATTTTTCTTTCTCCTTGAAATCTCTCTCTAGCAAAAACGGCCTCGCTCGTTCTGGAGCGGGGCCGTCATCCGATAGGTTTCATCTGCGATTCACCTTTTCAGCATGCGCGCGCCGCTCCGGCCGTAAAGCCGAAGTAATAGTACCACGCAAACTTAAAGGTTCCGTTCATGTCTTTTTTCCTCAGACGCGCAAAAGTATACCACAATCCCCGCCGCCCGCGCAACAGGGAAATTCAAGCTGTCGCAGGCCGCAAAATCCGCCTGAAGCGGCGAGACGCCGCTTCTCCTAGGGGGCCTGTCTGAAGCGGCGGGACGCCGCTTCCCCTAGGGGGTGGGGATTAAGGGGCTCGCAGGGGGAGTTCGCAGGATTTCAGGTTGGGCGATGACGCCGTGACGGTAGCGCCCGTAGTGCCGGGCTGACGGCGTACGATGGCCTGGAGGCGGCCGGCGAAAGTGCGACGCATCGGCGAGTGGAACGACGTGAAGTCGGCTTCGTCGCCATTGTCCGTCGCGACAAGTTCGCACGGGCCCTTCACCGCGAACGTGACGTCCACGGCGGCATCCGGCACGAAGCGCCCTTCCGCGTCCTGGACCTCGAGGTTCACGAACATGAGGTCAGAACCCGCTTCCGCGCCGTCCTCGACCTCCAGCTTGAGCTGGGCAGCCGGGCCGGTGGTGGAGATGGTGGCCTCGGCCCACGGGGCGCCCTTCTTGTACGTGACGACCTTGAGCGTACCCGGTTCGTAGACGACATCGTCCCATGTGAGGCGGTAGGCCTTCTTCCAATTCTTGGGATCCTTCTTCTGACGGCCGAGCGAGCGCCCGTTGAGGAACAGCTCGCCTTCGTCGCCCGAGGTGAACACGTGCACGGGCGTTACCTTCCCCACGCGGCCCGGCCAGTTCCAGTGCGGCACGATGTGCGCCATCGGCAGGTCGGGACGCCACCGCGACTGGAAGAGCCAGAACGTGTCCTTCGGGAATCCGGCGAGATCGATGAAGCCCGTCGCGCAGGAATGGATGCCCTTGATCTTGAACTTCTTGACCATGTCGTCGGCCCAGTAGGGACCGCCGAGGTAGTCCCAGCCCGTCCACACGAACTCGCCCATGCACTCGGGATGGGCGTCCATGTTGAACCACTGCGCGTCGGGCGCGCAGGCCCAGCCTTTCTCGGGAACGCCCGGCCAGCCGCATGCCTCCACGCCGTAGCCGGAGACGTGGAGCGCGCCAGTCTTCTGCTGCGTCCAACCCCATTTGACCGGGAAAGTGTATGCGCCGCGGCTCGAGATCGCGCACTGCGTCTCGGAGCCGAAGAACGGTTTGTTCGGGTTCTTCTTCTTGAACGCGTCGAACATGTAGCACGAATAGTTGAAGCCGTAGACGTCGAGCACCTGTCCGTACTCGTTCGTCGAGTTGGCCTTTTCGTTGTTCGCGTTCGTGGTGGGACGCGTCGGGTCCTCGCTCTTGACGATCGCGTCGAGCATCTTCGCCGTCGCGATGAACTCGCTCGTGGGGGCGATGCGCGGATGACCGTCGCAGATCTCGTTGCCGAGCGACCACATGATCACCGAGGGGTGGTTGCGGTCGGCGCGCACCCACGCGCGCACGTCGCGCTCGTGCCAGGCCTCGAAGAGATTCGAGTAGCCGTCCTTGCGCTTGCCCGACGCGCCGATGTGGCGCCACTCGTCGAACACCTCGTCCTTCACGAGCAGGCCGAGCTCGTCGCAGAGGTCGAGGAAGTCGGGGTCCTCGGGGTTGTGCGAGCAGCGGATGGCGTTCACGCCGGCTTCCTTCAGCTTGAGAAAACGACGCTTCATCGCGGCGCGATTGTAGGCCGCGCCGAGCACGCCGAGGTCGTGGTGGATGCACACGCCGTTCAGCGGCACGCGGCGTCCGTTCAGCTGGAACCCGCGCGCGTCGGGATAGAACGCGATCGTGCGGATGCCGTAGCGGAACGTCTCGCCCTCGATGTCGAGCGTGTAGAGATGGGGATCGTCGACGTCCCAGAAACGAGGGGAGTCGACGGTGAACGTGCGCGACTTCTTGCCGGACTGCGACATCTCCCACTCCACGTGGACGGTCGCCCGCTCCTTCGTGACTTCCGACGTGGTGATCGCGACGGAGCCGGGGATGAGGTAGTCGGCTGGACAGAACGCGAAGCGGCACTCGCGGTACATGCCGCCGCCCGTGTACCAGCGCGAGGAGTCCACGTGGTTGTGGCAGCGCACGACGAGTGTGTTGTCGCCGTCAAGCCTCAGGTGCGGCGTGAGGTCGCAGCGGAACGCCGTGTAACCATAGGGCCAGCCGCCCACGTACGCGCCGTTCACCCACACCTTCGAGTGGCTCATCATGCCGTTCGACTCGAAGAAGAGGAGTCCGCCGGACTTGATAAACGCCACGCGCGCGGGGTCGAGACGGAACGTGCGCCGGTACCAGCCGATGCCGGTCGGCTCGAGGTAGGCGTCGCCGTACGGCTTCGCGGGGTCGAACGACTTCTCCACGCCCCAATCGTGCGGCACGCGCACGGCGCGCCACGCGGCGGAGTTGGTCTCGGTCGCGGAGCCGTCCGCGCGCATGAACTCCCAACCGTCCGTCAGGCGCTCACGCTGCACGCCGCCGAAAGCGGCCACATGTGCGCAGACAGCGAGTAGAGAAAAAAAGGCTAACTTCTTCTTGTTCATTTCAAATTGGTATTTGTGACTCTTTTCTGTCTGCCGACGGCAACACGGAGTTCACGGAGATAGCACGGAGGCACGGAGATTGTTATGGAGAAAGTGTTTCACACGAACAACACCATCTAACTAATTGAGAAATTCTGTCATTCAGCTGTGCGAAGCAAAACTCCAAAATGATCTCCGTGTCTCCGCGGATTCTCACGACCTCCGTGTTTGCGCCGCAGGCCGTTTGGGTGGTGAATCCTCAACTTTTCCTCACAGACAGGACGCGGCGAGCTCCTCGAGCGTGACGACGTTGAGCTTGCCGTACTTCACGAGCACGCGCTTCGTGTAGGCCGAGGCGACCACGATCTTGTCCTTCTTCGGATCGTCCGCGCGCGCGGCCACGTATTCGGCGAGCGCCTTGACGAGCTCGGGGTGGAGCTTGTCCAGCACCACCGCGCCTTCGCCGCAGCAGTACGTCTCCTCGTCGTTCGTGCCGAACGGCTTGCACGTCGCCTTGAGCGCGGCGAGCGCCTTCTCCATGCAACCGCAGTTCTCGTAGTTCTTCTTGAAGTCGTCCGCGAGCGGGTACACCTCGCCGGCGGCCTTCGCGAACTTGATCTTGCACTGGACGACGAGCGCGGCCGTGCACTTCACGTCGCAGGGCAGCTTCACGCCGAACTCGGGGTAGTCCTGCTTCAGCGCGTTGACGGCGGCGGGATTGGAGACGAAGAGAGTCTTCACGCCCTCGGCCCTCAGGAACGCGGCGAACTGCTCGGCGGCGGCCTTCGCCTCCGGCAGGAAGCCGAGCACCTTGAGCGCCTTGCCGATCGAGCCGCCCGTGATGATCTTGGGCGAGATCTTGGCGGCAGCGAAGAGCTTCTTCGTGGCGGTGACCACGGCCTTGTCGGCGGCGGTCGTCTCGTCGAGGAACCACGCCACGTCGCCCGCGCCCTCAGCCTTCCAGCCGACAGACTTCACGAACTTCGCGGCGAGCTTCTTGACGGCTTCAGGGGCCTTGCCGGCCTCGACGACGTCGGCGCGCGCCGCAAGGGCGAGTCCGTTCTCGTCGTAGTGGTTCACGCAGTGGTGCACGCAGCAGGCCGAGAGGTCCTGGCGGTAGAGGGCGTCCACGAAGTCCTCGTCGTCGAACGAGTTGGTGCCCGTCCGGAGGCCGTAGAGCATCGCCGCGCGGATGCGGGGCGTGTCCACCTCGGTGAACCGCACGTTCCCGATGGCGGAGAGGTGCCGGCACATGAAGCAGAACCGGCAGTTCATGATCGCTTCTTCAAATTTGTCGATATGCATTTTAAGATTCCTTTCTCAGCAGCCTGCGAAGCCGAGCTTGCCGGGGTTCATGATGCCGTTGGGGTCGAGCTGCTTCTTGAGGCCCTCGAGGACGGGCATGGCCGTGCCGTAGAGGTCCTTCACGTAGCGGCCGAGCTTGAGGCCCACGCCGTGGTGCTCGTTGATCACGCCGCCGTTCGCGATCGCGGCGCGGATGGCCTTGTCCCAGACGGCGTTGTAGAGCGCCGCGGCCTCGCGTTCGTTCGGCGGCACCTTGTCGCCGGGGAAGATGAAGCGCGCGTAGAGCATGCAGCCCCACTCGTACCAGTGCGAGAAGTGCCCGATGAAGCGCGCGTCGGGGAACTCCTTGTTCACGACGTTCTTCATCGCCCAGTACACCTTCTCGATGTGGGAGAAGTCGGCCACCGTGTCGAGCGTGCCGAACGCCTGCGGCACGTGGAACATGTAGCCCGGGTAGAAGAACTTGTACTTGTTCTCCCACCACCACTCGCCGCCCTTCGCGCCGAGGTCCTTGCCCTTGAACTGCTTCTCCATGATCTCGCGGGCGTACTTCATCTGGTTGGCGACGATGTCGGTGCGGCCGTCAAAGCCGAACACGAGGTACGCGCCCTTGTCGAGATTGATGCCGAACACCTTCGAAACGTGCGTCTTCGTCTCCGTCTCGTCGTAGAGGCGCATCGCGCACGGGCCGAGGCGCGAGCGCATGAGCGTGGCGCCGGCCTGCATCGCCGTGTGGAAGTCCTTGAAGATGTAGGCGCGGAACTCGCGGGCCTCGGGCTGCGGGTGGACCTTCAGCGTCACCTCGGTGATCACGCCGAGCGTGCCCTCGCTGCCGAGGAAGAGCATCGTGAGGTCGGGGCCGGAGGCGTGGCGCGGCACGGGGAGCGTGCGGATGATCTCGCCCGTGGGCGTGACCACCTCGAGCGACATCACCATGTCCTCGATCTTGCCGTACTTCGTGGAGAGGACGCCCGTGCCGCGGTGCGCGAGGAAGCCGCCGATCGTCGCGCAGGCGATCGAGGCGGGCAGGTGCATCGTGGAGAAGCCCTCCTTGTTGCAGTTCCACTCGAGGTGCTGGGCGATGATGCCGGTCTGGCAGCGGACGGTCAGGCTCTCGCGGTCGACGCCGTAGAACTTGTCCATGCGCTTCATGTCGAGGACGATGCCGCCGTAGATCGGGAGGGCGCCGCCCTGCGAGCCCGAGCCGCCGCCCCAGGGGACGACGGGGATCTTGTACTGGTTGGCGATCTTCATCACCTTGGCGACCTCCTCGGTCGAGCCGGGGTGGACGATGAAGTCCGCCTTGGGGCACGGCTTGCCGCGGTCGTGCCACATCTCGGGAATCCAGTAGTAGTCGATCGAGTGCCCGAACTTGTCGGCGAACTTGACGTCGACGTTGGCGTCGCCTACGGCGTCCGTGAGCTCGGTCCGGATCATCTCGAACATGTAGCTGTCGGTCTGTATCTTCATGGTGGTTGGTGCCTTGTGGCTAGTGGTTGGTGGTTAAGCGGTTAAGGGGTCCTCCCTTTTCATGGGAGGAGGCGCCAGACGAGGTTCGTTGACGTGGCGGAGCCGTCTTCGAGCGACACGGTGAGGCCGGACGTGTCGGACGTCTGGCCCTCCGGCACCGTGAAGTCGAAGAAGACGGCGCGTCTGACGCCGGGCACGGGCTTGTAGCGGAGGCTCTTGCCGCCGGACAGCGCGATCCTTCCGCCGTTCCAGAGAGGGACGACGGACGGCGTCTTGCCGTCGTCGGGGCGGAGATTTTCGTAGACCACGCGGACGGCAATCCGGTCCCCGGGTTGCGGGAGGCGTCCGGGGGCGGGGTCGACGGCCCGGCCGAAGAGGGCGGCGGAGCGCGTGAGCGGGTCAAGATAGCGGCGGACCGTGCGGTTCAGCCGGCATTCGGCAAACTGTTCGATGATCACGTCCGGAACGGCGTCCTGGGTGGCGCTTTCGAGGAATCCGATGGTGAAGCGCTTGAAAATGAAGGCCGCGACGTGGCCGACCCCCTCCGCGAAGGGGAAGCGCACGCTGTCGCGCGGCCCATGCCAGGAGGCTAACGAGAAGCGCATATAGGAGTCGTGGCCCATGAGGACGTCGAGGCCGTCTTCGGTTCCGGACCGGGTCGTCTCGACATTGCAGAAGGGATAGCGCCTCGGCTTGGGCGGCTCGTCCAGGTTGGTCACGGCTTCGCCGGGGGAGGAGACGGCCAGGCAGATGCCGAGCCGGACGTCGGCCTGGTCGCCGGCGTGCGACGGCCAGCATCCGGGCGCACGGCCGGACCTGACCTCCTCGGGCGGGTCGTCGTACCAGGGGGGCGTTGCGCCGACGCGGCCGGGAAAGAGTTCGGCTAGACGCCGGTTGAGGCAGTCGTACAGAAGCCAGATGCCGTAGGCGCTTGGATGGTGGTCGGCGTCGAAGAAGACCTCGTGTCCCGCCGCGTAGG
>JAFRSR010000239.1 GCA_017427485.1 Kiritimatiellia bacterium | reverse complement strand
GTGAAGGCCCGCGTGAAGGTGGACGGCATGTGGCGCACGATGGTGTTCCTGACGAACAACTTCGAGTGGTCGGCGTCGACCATCGCCGAACTCTACAAGGCCAGATGGCAGGTCGAGCTGCTGTTCAAGGAACTCAAGCAGGCGCTCCAGCTCCAGGACTTCTACGGCGAGAACGAAAACGCGGTCGAGTGGCAGATATGGGCTGCGCTCCTGACCCATCTCGTCCTGCGGTGGCTCAAGTACAAGTCGGGTGCGGCGTGCAGCTACTCGCGCTTCGTCAAGAAAAACCACTTTACGTTCCGACTGATTCATTTCCAACAGGTGTTCCAACTCGAAGAACGCCTCTAGCCAATCCGTGATGCGTGGGCAATCGTAATGCCCTTGTTGGCGGAGAGACAAACGGAAATGTTCTAGCTGCCTCCTTGTTCCCTGTTCCTTCAATCCGGTATGGTGAAACGCAAACCTGTTTTCAAAAGTTTCTGTTATCAGATATGTTTTTCCGATACGCCGTCTCCCATAAACGGCAACGAATTCAGACTGGCTCGATGAGAAAACATCATTTAACCGCCTTTTTTTCTTTTATTCTTCCAATCATAGCCTAGTGTCCTCTTTATTTTTTCCCAAAGTATATCATATTATGCTTACTTTGGGAAAATATAGAAGGCATTTTTTATTATTTTTTCCCAAAGCTGACTCGTCATGCTCATGTTTGGGAATATAACAAGCGGTTCTAGCAACGGTTCGCCCGACATCCGTTTCTTTTTCTCGCTTTCGTCATTCTGCGTTTCCTTGTCAAGCAACGCACAAAACCGTTATTGCCGGGATATCTGAACGCCGTGTTCACCGCTGGAGAGCCTGCGGTCCGGTTCGCCCGGCAGGCGAAGCGTTGCCGTTGTGTTGGGAGGCACCGTCACGTTGAGCGCGATCTTTCCGCCGGCACGTCGCCATTCCACCGCGACTCTTCCGTAAATGCCGTCGACGTGCGCCTTCACGTGGCTCAGCTGCGGCACAAACGCCGGCGCAATCAGCACCTCCTTGAACGCCCGCGCCGCGGGGTCGGGCGTCGCCGCCGTTCCGCCATCCGGCAGGCGGATGCCGGCCAGCCACTGGTATGCCCAGCAGGCGAAGTCGCCGAACATGACATGGTTGCGCGACGCGCCGTCGGACCAGTCCTCCCAAAGCGCCGTTCCGCCCTTCCTCGCCCAGTCCGCCGGCGACGGGGATCCGGGATGCGTGATCATCGCAAACGCAAGATCGCTCCGCCCGGCCTCGCTCAGCGCACGGAAGGCATGCTTCATTCCCAGTACGCCCATGCGGGTCTTCCCGTCCGCCTCGTTTACGGACGCAACGAGCCTCGCCCGTGCGGCGGCCAATCTATCCCGGGGCACGATGCCGAAGGGGTCCGCACGATATTCGCATGTGAGGCCGGACGGCGCGGGCACGACCTGTCCGCAGAGCGCGGCAATGAAGAATGCGGTCATCTACCGTCCGTCCTTGATTGAAAGGTCGAAGCGGATACGGCCGTTCTCGGGCTCGATGCGGTAACCGTCCCGGGTCTGCGTGAGCCGCCCTTCGTATCCGACGGCATAGCGGAAGTCCTTGAACACGAGATTGATCCTGCCCGGCGAGAAGCCGTGGTTGCGCCGCCACTCGTCGTTCATCTTGATCTCGAGCGGCATGCCGAATACCGTGATCCCGCCTTCGTCGAACCGGACGAGCGTGAAGGTGCCGTCGGCGTAGGCGCACGCGACCTCCAGCTCGTTCGGACCCGTCGCGCGCGGCGTCATCCCCGTCGCCTGGCCCGTGAACGCCAGCATTCCCGGCGCGTCGTTGGTGCGGAAAAGGTACGCGTCCACGACAGGCGGGGTGAACAGAAGCTCGTTCCAGTTGGTGCTTGCCGTCGAGATGTGGTCTTCGGCGAATCCGTCGCACATCTTGTGGATGTCGCGTATGTAGAAACGGTTCCCCTCCTGGTAGAGGTTGGCGCGGTAGTTCTTGCAGTTGTACCACACGCTGCGGCGGCCCTGTCCCATCCAGTCGTCGAGCGCCACCTGCGTCTGGGCGCAGTTCTCGGCGTGGTCGGCCAGGAACCTGCGGCCCGTGTCGCCGAGCGTCTCCACCTCGACCTGTCCCCTGTCCACGTAGCGCTTCAGCTCCTCGAGCTGGCAGTTGTAGCCGACGTTCACGCCGTATTCGGTCCAGCCGAAGCTGTTCTCCTGCCCGGTCTGCATGTAGGAGAGGTTGAGCATGCCGCGCGGCTCGGTGTACGCGCGGAAGTACCAGTCGACGATGTACGGCTCCTTGCCGAGGCCCGCCGGCTCGAGCGTGACCACGTGGCGCCGCTCCTTGCCGGTGCGCGAGTCGTGGTAGACGAACTTGAATCCGTAGTTGTAGATCGGGTCGGGGGTGAGCATCTTGAACACCGGCACCTTGACGGCGTTCGCCATGTCGCTTGCCGCGGAAAGCATGTTGAGCCTTGACGGATAGTATCCGCCGTTGGAGTAGCCGCCGCGCAGCCCGTATGCGTCGGTGACGTCCTCCTCGCGGCAGACGCACACCGCGACGATTCCGTATTTCTCCTTCATGTAGGCGATGGACCAGGCGTCCATCACCCAGGACCCGACGCTCTTCGGCGTGGCGCCGAACTTCTCCTTGAACAGGCGAAACAGCTCGTCGATCAGCTTCGCCCGCTGTTCCTGCGTGTAGGCCTCGAGGAAGCCGGGGCACACCCACCAGTCCCACGCCCAGTCCTTCCGGCCCCTCCACGCGATGCCCACGGCCTCGCAGAGCGGCTTGACGATCTCGATCCACACGCCGAACTCCGTATTCGAGCGGTCGGCCGTCGCCGCGGCGGCCATGATGTCGTCGCGCAGCATCGCGTCGTACTGCATGAGGATCGTGCTCGGCATGCCATAGCGCCGGTTGCACCGGATCTGCTCCGCCACGGGCGTGACGAGGTCCATGGGGCGGCGCGGTTCGCAGCCGCGGACGAAATTGACCAGGTTCATCACCACGCGGGGCTTCCTCTCCGGCGGAGGGGCGGCGTTCCAGACGCCCTTCAGGTAGGCGGCGCTCGCGGCCACGTCGTCATACGTGTTCTTCCGCTGCTCGCACTCCACGACAAACCACTTGACGCCGGCCCTCCGCGCCGCGTCGATGACCTTCGGCCAGTTCTGGACGTCGCCGGGCGCGCCGACGGCGGACGCCCCGTACGGCTTGGCGTGCAGGCCGGGGACGCGCCCGGAGAGATCGGCTATCCAGGTGGGGGCGTCGCGGCCGGACTCCGCGACCGGACCGATGTCCAGCTCGAGATTGACCTCGCGGTCGGACTTCAGGATGTCGGCCGGGAACTCGTTCTGCAGCTGCACGGTGAACTCGTGCAGGTGGTTGTGGTATCCCACGCGTATGCCGTAGGGCCTCAGGCGCCTCCCCGCAACGGAGAGCCGCTTGCAGAATTCGCGCCATTCCGCCGAGGTCTTGCCCTTGAACCACGGAACGTACACGAAGTCCACGCCGAACCGCCGGCAGAACGCAACGGTCTTGTCGACGTTCGCGCCCTCGATGTGGTCGAAGGATACGGGCATGTCCGCCAACGCAAGTCCGTTCGCCTTGAGCAACGCCTCAAGACGGTCGGGGTCGATCTTCCAGAACGCCATGGACTGCACGCCCTCGTAGCCCATGGCGCGCAGCTTGGGGAAGACCTCGGCGAACCCCCTTTCCGGATCCTTCTCCCAGAAGTCCTTGACGCCCCACATCTGGCATGCGAGGCGCATTCCCGTTCCGCCGTCCGGCGGCGTCGGAGATCCCGACAAAACAGATGCCGCGATCAGCGACATGGCGAATATCATTTTCTTCATTGCTGATTTCCCTCAAACGACCTTGATCACTTTGTCCCGAGCAGCGCCGGCCTGCCCGAAGGAGCGCAGAACGAACGCAATTCGTACGGCCCCAGGTTGATTGTCGAATCGCCGCCGCAGGACGCGTCCGACACGAGGTCTTTCGACCCTTCCGGGAAACGGACGCGTACGCACGCCGGTTCCACCCCCGTGTTCACGACGTAGAACCAGCTGCGGCCGTCGTAGTCCACATGCCGCAGGCGCACGAACTCGCCCCCGCCGGGCAAGGTCTCCATGTTGACCGCCGGCAGGGCCCTGAACGCCTGTGCGAACGGAACGAGGTGGTCCTCCATGCCGTACGTGCCCACCAGGTATCCGCCCTTCGTGAAGCCGAGGATGTCGCGGAAGCGCATCGGCACGGCGTAGTGTTCCATCGCATACGGCCCCGGGGCGTTCAGCGTCGTCACGCGCCACTTGACCTCCTTGAACCATGTGGACTTGAAGCGCAGGGCGGGGTCCTTGTTGCGGTTCGCGTCGCCCGCGTGCGACTCCCAGTACCGGTCGTGCAGGTGGACGAGCGGGTAGGCCGCCCCCTCCAGGAAGTCCCAGTAGTAAGGCTTCGTGTGGTACGTGCGCTGGCATTCGAAGTCCGCCTCGGACGCGTAGTACCATCCCGGACGGGCGTAGCGGTAGTCCGCGGGGAGGCAGGTCTGGCTCATGATCACGTTCGGTGCCTCGCGGGCGAAGATGTCGCGGTCAAGCCCGCCTTCGCGGGCGATGCGGCGCATGTAGTCCGGAGAGGCGAACCTGTCCATGATCGGATCGAGATCCGCGATGTTGTTGATCCACAGCTTGAGGTCCGGGCGGGCTGCCGCGAGCTTCCGCGCGATCTTGACCCAGAAGCCGCTCACCTGGCGGCAGCGCCACTGCACCCACGGCTCGTAGGCGTTGGCGAGAAGCCAGTCGGCATACGCCTTGCCGCGCTTCGGGTCGCGGCGGTCCACGGGAACCTTGATCCCCGTGTCGCGCGTGAAGCCGTCGATCATGTAGTCGTTGTACCCGCTCGTGATAAGGCCGAGCCAGCAGAGGGAGGCGTGTTTCACGTGCAGGCCGACGCCGCGGAACGAGGGGTGCTTCACGCCTTCCGCCACGAACAGGTCGATCATGCCCTCCAGGTAGCGCTGCGCGTCCGGATGGCAGATGTTGAAGAGGGATGGCTTGCGGACGATGCCGCAGTCCGGGAGCCCCGTGGCGGTCACGTTGTACATCGTGGAATGCACCTCGCCGGAGGTGATCATGTCGTATGTGAGCGAGCCGGGGGGGACCGGATGGTTCTCCTGGTTGATCAGAGGCACCACGCCAAGGCCCTCTTTGTCGAAACGCTCGTAGAAGGCGCGCAGGAAGTCCGGGGCGTGCCCGTGCACGTTGTATGAATCGCTGATGTATCCGTCGTACCACGAGCCGGGATAGGCGAACAGGTCGAGTCCCTGGTACTTCATGGTCGCGGCGATCTTGTCGATCATCTCCAGGCAGAGCTCGGGCGTGGCGGCGTAGTCCTTCACCGCGAATTCGTAGTTGATGGACGGATCCTCGTAGTACCAGCCCATCGACCGCCCCCATCCGGCCTTCGGCTTCGGGGTGCGGATTTTCGCCTTCGGCAGGGTCCGTCCCTTCAGCCGGTACAGGCGAACCGCCGCCACCGCCGCCGGCTCGTCCTGGCGCAGGGTCATCGCCTCAAACACCACGTTGGTCGTGCTCGCCCAGTAGATGCAGCGGTGCGTGCGGACCTTCCCGGAGAGGGGGTAGTCGCCTCCCGTGAAGATTCCAACCTGCATTTCGTAGTCCTGCAGGAGCTTGGTCTCGTAAAGCGGGCTGAACGCGTCCTGCACGATGAAGTCCATCGTGCGCTTGGCGTCGTCGGGGTAGTCGATCTCGAACACGTAGAGCGGCTCGCCCTCCGTGAGTTCAAACCCCACCGCCATCCTGTGGAACGGCGTGCCGCCAAGCTCGACGTAGCCCGTGCCGTCGGCCGTGCGGCGGGAGGCGCTCGGCCCCACGACCTCGAATTTCACGCCGGGCCTGCGCAGGGCGGCGAGTCCGGCCTCGTCGAACCGCACTTCCCTGACCAGCTCCATCTCCCCCGGCGCGCCGCCCGGACCGAGTTCGGGCCCTTCGTAGGGGTTGCCGCCGCGGGCCGCGGAGAGCGCCGCGTAGTCGGGCCGGGGCTTCGCGGAGACGCCCCCCTCCCGGTACAGGGCCCTCGCCTCGTCGCGCGTCAGGGCGGCGGAATAGATCTTCACTTCGTCGATCAGCCCGCTGAACTGCCCGGTGCCGCGCCACGAACCGACGAAGAAGCTGCGCGCCGCGTCCAAGTCGCCCCTGCGCCTGAAACCGTACGGCTGGCGCGCGCGCGCCAGGGGCGAGATGAACGTCGAGCCGCCCACGTCGTCGTAGCAGGGTGCGCCGTCCACGAACAGGCTCCCGCCGGCCTCGTTCCACGTGGACACGATATGGTGCCATTCGCCGTCCAGGAGTACGGTGTTGTAGACAAAGGCGTCGCAGTCGTCCGACGTGTCCAGCCGCACGCGGTGGGGCTCCCAGAACCACAGGTACAGCGCGCCCGTCCCCATGCGGAGGTCGAACGGCGTCGGCGTGGTGAAAAGCCACTCGCGGCCGCGCCCGCCCCCGGCCTGCCAATCGTCGCGCTTGACCCACATCGAGATAGACCCCCTCACCTGGGAGACGTTCGACGTGAACGCGTACTCGAGGAACGTCTTGTCCGCGCGGGAGATGCGCGCCGCGCTCCCCTTGAGGCCCGGCGCGTACGTGACGCCGCTGGCGGCGAGAGGCTCCGCCCGTCCCCTGGCGACGGCGGCCTTCGCCGTACCGTCGAACGGCAGGTACATCGTGAGCTCCGGCTTCACCTTCTTCGGCGTGACGCTCACGCGCACGTCGGCCATCCTCGCCACGCGGCCGCCCGCAAAGCAGTAGATTCCACCCTTGCCGGACGGCTTGTTGAAATCGAACCGCAGCCTGTAGCCGCCGGATTTCGCCGGAAGGGCGTCGGCGCCGACGCACCTCGTCAGCGCGCCGCCCCGACCGACCGTAACGAACGGGTTTTTCGTCTTGAGCACGTGGAACAGACGCCTTCCGTCAAGCTCCTTCCACATCTGCACGTAGATCCGCACCCGCCCCTGCACGTCAAGGCTGCCGGCCAGAGCCTCAAAGAGCACGTCGTCCCCCGCAAGCGCCGGATCCTCGAAAGCCGGCAGTTCGCAGACGAGGTTCTGCATGCCCTTCGCGAACGCGGCGCGGCAGTCGAACACCACGCGCCCCGTCTCCTGCGACACGACCACCAGGCTTTCATAGCCCTTCGGCTCCGACCGTATCTGGATCTTGTCCGTCGGCGAGAATTCATGTACAGCGGCGGACAACGGCAACGCCGCAAGCGCCGCAAGACATCCCAGTACCAATCTCTTCATGGCTTCTTTCCTTCCGCAAATCAACGGAACAGGATCGTGGTGCCCTTGGGCATGATCGAGAGCGTGCCCGGGCCGGAGAGCACCGGATAAAGTTCGGGATGGGTCGCCTGCGACACGTCGCCCACGTAGGACCGCCCGGCGATGCGGAGCGAATTGACGACGTTCGTGCCCGCAAAATCCAAGTGCAGGCGCGCGCCGTCCGCCACCTCGATGTTCAGATGCTCGGGCAGGTCAATGTCGCGGTCCGTTTCCACGCGGCAGAGCCACGCCGCGTCAAGGAGCGTCGTGCGGTCGACCGACGGCGCCTCACCGCCGCCCCACACGCTCGTGCCGCGGAAGCCCACGTCGTACGTGCCGCCCGCCGGCGGCAGCGTGAACATGAACGCATACTCGTTGTAGTTTGTCGTCGCGGCGTTGTCCGACTGTCCCACGACGTTCGTCACGCCATCACGCGCCAGATACGCAAGGACCGGGTTGAGTCCCAACGTCGCGTGCGGCGACGTCGTGCCACGCGACTTCAGGTTGACGGTGAGACGGTACAGCCCGCCCGTCGGGAATGTCACGGACTGGTAGAGACAGTCGTCGTTCACAAGCCGGCAGTACCCCGTTCCTTCAAATTTGCTCAGGCCGAAATTGCTCGTGTAGAAGCTGTCCCAAGCCCCAAAGGCCGATCCGCTGATCGTACCAGGCTTGGGCGTTTTCATGATCTGCCAGCCGCCCGCCCCATCGATGCCCGGATCGGCCAGCAGGTTCTCGTCCGACGCCCGCACCGACACCAGCACGAGGTTGTCGAGGATGGCGTGGCTGCCGCCGCTGATCGCCGACCCCGTCAGCGTGAGCGTGACGGGCGTCGTGCCGTCGGACGTAAAGGCGTTTGGCCACTGCCGCGCCACCAGCCGACGGTCAGTCGCCGTATACTCGCCCAGCAACGTCGTCCCGTCTCCTGTGGACACTTCCGCCGAAATACGATACGAGGAGCCGTAAGACGCTGTGACTGCCCATACGCTGAAGTCCGCCTGCAGTCTCCACCTCCCGGCCGGCGGCGTGAACGTGGTGACGAGCTTCGATCCGTTGCCGGTCATGTAGAACTGCGTCATTCCGCCCGTTGACCACGGGCGGTTGTAGTGCGCCCAGCTGTCCGTGCCTGCAACAGAGAAAGTCGTGTAGGCATGGGCACCCGTAATCTCGCCGCTCGCCGTCGTCGCGAAGCTCGTGCATTGCTCCACCGCGAATCCCTCCACGTGGTTCGTGTTGTCGAGCGTAAAACTGTTCGCGAAACCGTTGAGATGCCTTTCGAAATCGCCGTTCGGAATCGCCCATCGTCCCACGACGGCCTCGGTTTTCTTCAACTTGATGGCGTCGAACTGCGTACAGCGGTCAACGCCCAGGTCCTTGGACTTGAACCACAGTTGATAGGTCACGCCGGCCTGAAGCGAAACGGCGTTGAAACTATGGTGCCACCATCCGGTCTGACCCGAAGCAAAACCAAAATCGCCAACGGACACCAAGTCCGACTCGCCCGTGCCGATCATCACGTCCAGATGCGTTCCCGCGTACCCCGTGCGCGGCGCCGCCCAAAATTCAAGTTCGTAGTCCCCCGTCTCGGGCACGGTGAACGCACACCAGGCCGCGGCGTCTTTTTTCACGACGAGGCAGTTCTTCCCGTCAGGCGCGTTCAATGCAAGGTTCCAGTATTGTTTCGCCCCATACGTGTTGTCAAAAATGAACACGGCGCTGGCACCGCTGTCGCTCGGCACAATGGCGTGCCATCCCTGGTATTCAGCACCGTTATAGATGTATTTGTAGGCGCTATCCAAGTTGGACGCATTATATGTCTCAAAGCTCCATTCGGGGATCGTGGCCGTCACGTTGCGGTCGGGGCCCGGCAGCAGATCGGCCTTGCGGTCGGGATCGGCAAGCGTCAGCAGGCCGCCGGAGACGACGAGGTTCGTCACGCCGTCCGGCACCTCGTCCAGCAGCAACGGGCCGTTCCCCGCCTTGACGAGCCGTCCCGCGCCTGCGGACGACGCCTTCGTCACCTGCGGTCCGGCGTAGGTGATGGCCGAGGTCACGGTGTCGCCGACGGCGCAGACGACCGGCAGCGGCTGGCCGAGCGTGACCGATCCTTCGTCCACGCGCACGTGCACCGTACGCGACTCGGGCTGCGTGAGGGACGGCATCACGAGCGTGCCTGCGCCCGTCTTCGCAAGCGTGCCGTCGCCTCTCGTCGAGAGCGACGCGAACGCGTCATCCGCCACCTCGAAAACGGCATTGGTGGCAAGCGTCACGACAACGGCCGGCTTCTGCGGCGGGACGGCATCGCGCCACTTCGCGAGCAACCAGTTCGAGACGGACACGCGCTCCACTTCCGAGAGACGGTTCGTGAAGAGCAGCATCTCGCAGATGTACTCGCCGCCCACGCGCTTGCCCGCAGCCGCATTTCCACCCAGCGGGTTCGAGCCCCCACCGTCGGGCTGCCACATGTCGCGGTCGTTGAAGAAGCACTGCGCCGACTGCCGCATCTCGAGGCAGTCCACCTCGATCACGTGAATGCCCTTCCCCTGCGCCGTCGAAAACGGATCCACCTCGATGCCGTCGCGGAACGTGCGCGAGGAATGCATCGGCCTGTTCTCGAAGTTGTGGGCTATCCACATGACGGCGAAGATGCCACCGCCCGGACTCGCCGGCTGGAAATAGGGCGATTGACCGTTTCTTTGCCCCAACGCATATCCCCACCTCGAGTTCGCGCCATGCACGAGGAAGACATGATGGAGGTTGCCGACCGTCGCCTGCCCGCCAGCGGGGTTCTGCCAATTCATCCAGCAGCCGGATTCGTACCCCTGGAAATAGACGGCCGCCTTGTTGGTGTAGGTCGCCTCCTGAGGACAAAGGTCTGAAACCGTGTTGTCTGTCACGGCGTAGTAGTGGTTGGTCGCCGTCGGATCGACGTCGCGCACGTCGCGCCATTCAACGATGTCGTCGCCGTCCTTGACGAGGTTCGTGCGGCTCTCCAGCCAGAACGCAGCCTTGTTCATCGTCTCCGTCGGCTGCGGGTAGGCGGCAAGCGTCTGCGGCGAGGCCGTGAAGGCGGTCGCGCCCTCGCGCACGCGCAGGTCGACGGCCTTGTCCTGCGTGAACTGTCCGCCCGACAGCGTCAGTTTGCCCGCGCCGATCTTCTCGATCGCCGACCGGTCGGCCAGCGTCACGGCGTCCGTGAGCGTCGTGTCCGCCGCCACGTTGAAGTTCGTCGTCACGCCGACCGGCAGCAGCAGCGTCCCCGCCGCGCAATCAAGCGCAACCACCACTCCGGCGATTCCCGTCGCCGCCATGCACTTCATCCATGTTTTCATGGCTGTAGTTTAGCAAAAGCCCCTGAATCGCACAAGCCCCCAAACCGGGCCGCGAAACCAAGATCCATCTGCCCGCATTTTTATTTCGCGGGAGGGGCGGCCATCAGGTCGTCGATCAGGGCGGCGATGCGTTCGCGCGGCCATTTGTCCACCATGCGCGCATGCGGGCCGTTCGGATCGGGCGTCCAGAGGTTGTCGCCCTTGTCTCCGACCATCGTCATGCGCCCCTTCTCCACGTCGAAGAACGAGCCGACGCCGCGCACCGCCGCGAGCACGCACGACTGGTCGAAGCAGTTGTGGCCCTCCTTCACGTTGTCCTTGAACTTTCCGGTGGGGATGATCTCCGCCGCCGCCGGACACTTCTCGACGGGCGGCACGCACCACGCAAAGATGTCGCGTATCGGGTTGCCGTTGTCGGGCAATGCCGCCACCTTGCGCCCCGCGTAGATGTACTGGCTGTAGTTGAAGTCGTCGATAACGATCGGCGTCGGCCAGTTCTCCAGCACGTACCGCGCGCTGGCCGGATCGTTCTGGATGTTGCACTCGCGTCCCTGCGGGATCTTCCAGCCCATCGCATACCACGCCTTCACCTTCCGCTTCACGAGCGCGCGACCGTCGAGCGGCGAATGTACGTCGGGGGGCGTCTGCAGCAACCGCTTCAGGTTCGTGAGGAACCCGACGGTGCAGATCGTCACGCTGCCGTCCGGCTGGGCGGCAAGGACCTGTCGGTAGACCTCGTTCGCGTCCGGCGCGTCGTTCGCGTTCCGGTGGCGCCAGCGCCCCGGATACTTGGCGAGCAGGCGCTCGTACTTGATGTGCGAGCGGTGTTTTTCCGATCCGCCGCCCACGCCCTCGCCCTTCACGGCGCCGACGGGGATGTCGGGCCGCCCGTACCACCTGTTGATCAGCTCGACCGTGCCGGCCGACGCGTTTGAGTGCGTGGATGAGACCGTCGCGAGGATCTCGCACTCCCCCGCGTCCGCCAGCTTGTGCAGCACGGCCATCGCGCCCACATCGTCATAGTCGCCGATCATGTCCGTGTCGAAGATGATCTTCACGGGCGCCTTTCCCGCCGGGGCTTCCGCGTTCCAGGCGGAAACCGACAGCTTGAACGGCTTGGCGGGATGCGACACCGTCACCGTCTTCGACTCGCCGGGCAGCAGCGAGAACCAGTTGTCGGAATAGAAGGACGGACGCAGCGGCTTTCCGTCCTCGCCGGTCAGGGCCAGCCGCGTGAGGAACGCGATCTTGTCGCCCGTGTTCGCCACGGTGACGCGCAGCGTGCCCACCGCGTCGGACGTCTGGACGGCCAGCGTCGTCCTGGGCAGCGCGGACAGCGACTCGAACCCCGCCGTGCACGGACCCGTCAGCGCGTCCGGCGTCTTCGGATTGTACTTCTCCGGCGAGCGCCAGTAGAACGTGGACGCGATCTCGCGGCCCGCCTCCCGCACGGAAAGGCGGATGAAGTGCGGCCTGTCGAGCGACGGGAACTCGACCTTGAACGCCTCCACGCACCGCTCGGCGGGCACCGTGACGGACGCGGACTTCTCCCACACCTTGCGGGACTCGAAGTCGTAGACGGCCGCCGCCACCCCCACGGCGCGCGGCTCGGTCAGGTCGTTCGCGAGGCACACCATGTCGTCCAGGTAGTCGTACTGCGCGTGCAGGGGCTCCAGCGCGTTCTGCGTGGCGAAGAGCGCGGGCGTGGGCTCCAGCGAATAGTCCCACCCGTAGGCCACCACCTTCGGCAACGGCACGTTGTTGTACCAGTACAGGACGCCCGTCCCCTTCTCGTTCCGTACGCGGTTCCACACCTCCCAGATCGCGCGCGTGGCGTGGTAGTCGAGCGCCTGCGAGCGGCGGCAGTAGTCCTCGAGCGACGTCGCCACGCCGTAGCACTTCACGAGGTCGTCGTGCACGGTGACCGACTTGTAGAAGTTGTTGCCGTCGCGGTAGGCCCACGCCTCGCGGTTGATCGGCCACAGGTCCTTCTCCGGCAACACCTCCCGCAGGCATTCCGCCGTCGGCAGCACGGCCGTGCCGTATTCGGGGTTGAAGCCGTAGACGCGGCTGCCGCGCGGCGAGGCCGTGTCGTCGTAGTAGCGCATCGGGTTGAGCGAGAAGTAGGGCGAGCCGTCGTGCACGCCGTCGCACTCGCTCTGCATCATGTAGCTGCGCGTACCGTCAAGCCTCTCCAGCAGCTCGCGGATTCCGTCCACCTCCGTCGACTCGTTGGAGCAGACGTAGTGGCAGATCGAGGCGTGGTGGCGGATGCGCTTCACCTGGTCAGACACGCACGAGAGGTAGAGCGCCGCATCGTCGGGATGCGCCGTGTCGCCCGTCATGAAGAACTCCTGCCACACGAGCAGACCCATCTCGTCGCAGAGGTCGTAGAAGCGGTCGCTCTCCACGATGCCGCCGCCCCACAGGCGCACCATGTTCACGCCCTGCTGGCGCGTGAGCCGCAGCTCCGCCTCCATGCGCGAGTCGTCCGTCCGCAGCATCGCCTCGGGGATCCAGTTCGTCCCGCGGATGAAGATGCGCCGCTTGTTGATCCAGAACTGGCGCGCACCGTCCTTCCCCGACTGGTCGCTGTACGCCTCGCGCACGCCGAAGCGCCGGCGCACCACCTGCTCGCCGTGTGCGGTCTTCGCGCGGCAGACGAGCGTGTACAGCTCCGGACGGCCCTTGTTCACCGGCCACCAGAGGCGCGGGTTGGCGAGCGTCCCCTTGAAGTGCAGCTCGCGCCGCTCGCCGCGGTGCAGCGTCACGTCCTGCGTGAACCGGAGCGGCGTTCCCTCCACCTCGATCTCCAGCGTTCCCTTCGCCTTGCCGCGGAACAGCCAGCGGTCGCAGTTCGAGTTGATTGCCTCGACGGAGATGTCGAGCTCCGCCGACTTCAGGTCGTCCGACAGCTTCGTGCGCACGAACGGCGCGTCCAGGCGCACGTCGCCCGTCGCGAAGAACACCATGTCCTTCCAGATGCCGGTGTTGCGGTCGCGGATGCCGTCGCGGAACGTGAAGTCCCACCCGATGCTCATCAGCATCGTGACGTTGCGTCCGATCAGCCCGTCGCCGCCGTTGGCGTACTCCATCATCCCCTTCGTCCTCCACTGGCGCGTGTCGCCGGGGATGTCGAGCGGATACACCTTCACGGCCAGCGCGTTGCGCGCGCCCGGATTGGCGAAGAGGCTCACGTCCACCGTCTGGCACGCGAACATGCCGGACGGAAACGCCACCATCTTGCCATTGAGCCAAATCTCCGCACGGTAGTTGATTCCCTCGGGACGCAACCAGATGCCGCGGCCCTTCCAGTCCGCCGGGAGATCGAACTCGGTGCGGAACCACGCCGTGTAGTACGTGCGGTTGCCGTCCCCGAGATCGGGGATGAGCCCCTCGGCCTTGCGGTTGTTGAGCCCCCAGTAGGGCTCCGGAAGCTTGCCGTTCCGCACCAGGTTGTCAAGCACGGTTCCCGGCACCTTCGCGGGCATCCACGCGGCGGCGTCGAATCCGGCAACGGACACCTTCTCGCCCGCGAGCGCGAGCGCGTCCGCGCCGTTCAGCATCCGCCATCCCTCGCGCGGCACGACGTCCGCCGCCGCGACCGTGGCGACACCCGCCGCCAGCAGCACCGCGCCGACGCCGCAAAGCAGCGCTTTGATTCGTGCGTTCATCTTTTTCCTCCAATGGGGATTTTAGTGATTACCTTCATCTCATGCCCTTCTTCAGAACGAGCATGTTCCGGTGACGCCGTTGCCCGAGGCTTCCACGACGATCGGCTCTTTGCCGTTCGGCCGCCTCCGCACGAGCACGGAAAGATAGCCGTTGAACGTCTTGCGCGCCGGGTCGCGGAACCACGAGAAATCGGCCTCGTCGCCGTTCTCCATCGAAATGAACTCCCCGCCGCCGCGCACCGTCACCTTCAGGGGAATCTTCGCCGTCGGACACGTCCGTCCCTGCGCATCGCACACGCGCACGGTCACGTACCCCACGTCTTCGCCGTCCGCCGCCACGTCCGTGCGTTCCGGCGTAAGCTCCAGCTTCGCGGGCGCGCCGGCCGTCAGCACCGTCTCCTCGCACCAGGCCCTCCCGTTGCGGTAGGCGACGGCCTTCAGCTCGCCCGGCTGGTAGACGACGCCGTCGAACACGAAGCGCCAGAGGTTTTGCGCGCGCCGACGCCGCCCCTGCGACGCGCCGTTCACGAACAGCTCCACCTCGTCGCCGGAGGAGTAGACGTACACGGGGACCTTCTGCCCCTCGCATCCCGGCCACGTCCAGTGCGGCAGGATATGGGCGCTGGGCACGTCCGGACGCCACTTCGACTGGTACAGCCAGAACTCGTCCTTGGGGAAGCCGGCGAGGTCGAAGATTCCCGTGGAGCACGAATGGATCGCCGCGCGGGGACGGCCGAAGCGCACCTGCTCGGCAACGGCGCGCGCCTGTCGTTCCGGATCGCTGAACAGCGGCTTCTGCGTGCCCACCGCAAGCACCGCCGGGGATCCGAAGTAGTCGAACGCGGTCCATACGAAGCAACCCGCCACGTACGGCGCGGCATCTTCCTTCGCAAACTCGTAGTCGGCGAGGATGATCGCATGCAGGCCGTAAGAGATCGAATGGTAGTCGCGGAACTGTTGCTTCGCGGACGGCACGCCGAAGCGCGCATTCTCCTTGCCGAAGTTGTCGAGCTGGTATTCGCCGCGCGAGGAGAGCGTGCAGACCGTCTCGGTGGCCACGATGGGCTTCGCGGGGTTGTTCGTGTGGTATTCGGCGTAGCAGTCCGGACGGTAGTTGAAGCCGAAAACGTCCGTGAACTGCGCGTAGGGCGAGCGCCACACGGCCGCGTTGTCGTTCGCGGTCGTCGTGGGCCGCGTGGGGTCCTCCTGATGCGCGAGGCGCACCATCTCCACGCCGTTGCGCTGGTAGAGCGGCCACCGGGACGCTCCCGAACGCGACTCCCAGATTTCGTTGCCGAGGCTCCAGATGACGATCGAGGGATGGTTGCGGTTGTAGCGGATCCACGACCGCAGGTCGCGCTCGTGCCACCGTTCAAAGAGGACGTGATAGTCATTGGGCAATTTCGCGAGGCTCCACGCGTCCGTCAGCTCGTCCATCACGAGGAGGCCGAGCTCGTCGCAAAGTTCGTACCATTCCTGCGCATGCGGGTAGTGGCTCATGCGCACCGCGTTCATTCCCGCTTCCTTCGCCTTCAGGAGGCGGCGGCGAATGGCCGCGCGGTTGGCGACGGATCCGAGCGAGCAGAGGTCCTGGTGGAAGCAGAAGCCGCGCAGCTGCACGCGGCGCCCGTTGAGGTGGAAGCCGTCGTCCGCCGTCCACTTGATCGTGCGGATGCCGTAGCGAAACGGTTCTCCTTCGATCTCGAGGGTGTAGAGGTGGGGATCGTCGACGTCCCACAGGCGCGGCTTCTCCACGGTGAACGTCTTTTCCTTCGGGCCGCTCCGGGACATCGTGTAGGTGACGTGCACGGTTGCCCGCGCCCGCGTCACTTCGGGCGTGGTGATGAACACGCTGTCCGGCACCACGTGGTCCTCCGGCAGCGCCACGAGCCGGCAGCGGCGCGTGAGGCCGAGGCCCGTGTGCCAGCGCGCGTAGCCGTCCGGACGGTAGGTGCGTACCGCGATCACGTTGCGTCCTTCAACGAGGTACGGCGTGAGGTCCACGCGCCAGTGCATGTAGCCGTTCGGCCAGCCGCCCACGAAACGCCCGTTGAGCCAGAGCATCGGGTACGCCGTCGCGCCGTCGCACGTGAAGAGAAGTTTGCCCTTCTCCGGCAACGCAAGCGCACTGCCGTCGGGGAGGGAGAGCCGCCCGCAGACGTTCGTGAACGAATAGCGGTACCAGGCGGCGCCGGTTCCCGCGAGATAGCCGTCGAACGGCGCGCGGTCGTAGGAGAAGGCGCAGGCGATGCCGGCGTCGTGGGGCACGCGGACGGGTTTCCAGTCCCGGTCGTTGAAATCGGGCTTCACGTAGGTGCATGTGGGTTCCGTGCCGGTCGGACGCCGGGACGCGCGCGGCGTCTCGAGGAGGTCGCGGCCCATGTCGTCCAGCCAGTCCAACATGGCGGGGATGCCGAACTCGCGCATCGCGGCGAGAGGTTCGTCGCGGACGAACCGCCAGCCCTCGTTCAACTCCACGCGCACGGATTCTGCCTGGACCGTACACGCCACAAGGCCACACGCGGCAACCATGCATGCAAGCATTTTCTTTTCCATCTCCTGCGTTCCTTCCCTTCGGCGTGCGCCCGCGCGCAGCGAGCAGATTTCATCTCCGTGAGTTTTCACGGCCGGTATTATACCCCATACCCACGTATCCAAGCAAGGGCAATTACACGTGACGCCTGTGAACGGGTGCATCTCCGTAATTCACCCATGCGTATTGAGTTTTGGAAACAACCAGAACAACTTTCAAAAACAACTTTGTCCTACGGGCATACCTTGAACGTTCTCGCTCCCGGAATCGTTAGAGCCTAAGGATCGACAAATGGGCGCGGGCGAGTTAGCCCGCGCGCCAATGAAAAGTTGTTTTTCGGTTGTTCAAGTTGTTTTCATTACAAAGGGGGCTCGGTGAAAAACGGAGATGCGCCCCCTGTGAACTTTGCGGCGGCGCGCGTGAGATGAAAGTGGTCGATTGCGCGAACATCAGCGGATCGGCCGGCGGCTTCAGGGGCCACGACCTCAAGGTCCCCGGCATGCCCGGCGCAGCCGTAATATCGCCCCCCCCAACCGTCACTCGCCGCGGCCGAGGATCCACACTTCGTCCAGCTTCATCACCTTCTGGCGGTTGGCGGGGTTGGGCCTGAAGGCGAGGCGCACGTACCTGGCGCGGACCGGAGACGCGATCTCCGCCTGGCGCGAGTCGTCCCTGACCTTCTCGCCCCACGGGATCCCGATCTCCCGAGGAGCCGTGAATTCCCTGCCGTCCACGGAATACGAAACGCGCACGGAGACCGGCGCCTCGGTGCGGTTGCGCGTGCGCGCCTCCCACAGGAAGATGCGCGTGAGGTCGCGCGGCTTCTTCAAGTCGAACTCCACCTCGCCCTCCGGCACGTTCCGCCACGTGGCGGCGCGGCGGCGTCCGGCCCGGTCGCCGCTCTGGAGGGCGTACACCTCGGTGCCGTCGCCGAGCTTGGTCCACAGCGCGTCCGCGATCGACTGCCGCTTCGCCGCGTCGGGTTCGGTGACGTGGCGGTACGTGGCGCCCGTCCACTCGGCCCACGGCATGTTGTCGGAGACCCAGTTGTCGGTCAGCAGCACCTCGCGTCCCCGGATGGACACGTCAACGGTCACGACCGTGTGCGTCACGGCCACGCGCTTTCCGTCCACGTCGAAGAGATCTGCCGTCAGAGGATAGATTCGGTTCGGATAGAGTTCGGAGCATCCTTCCGCAGGCACGGTCACGTCGAACGTGCACGTTACCGACTCCCCGGGGGCGAGCGCCCCGACGGTCTGTTCCGGCGCGACCGTCCACCCCTTCAGCGCGTTCACGCGGATGCGTCCGCCGGCGAACGGCGCCTCCGCCGACGGGTTGACCGCCTGGACGTTCAGGCGGAAAGTTGCGCCGGGCTTCAGAAGCGGCGTCTTCTCGTCCGGCGCCGCGAAGCGGCCTACGCCGCCGAACGACGTGCCCAGGAGCGGCGCATGGTCGTGCAGCAGGTACAGCCACGCGGCGGAGCGCAGCTGCGGCAGCTCGAACACGGCCCCCGCCGCGGTGCGCGCGAAGCGGAGCGGATGCAGTTCGTTCTCCTCGGCCAGACAGTAGAAGGCCGTCTTGAAGCGGAGCCCTTCCGGCAGCCGCAGGTCGAGTCTTGCGGCGGGCATGGGCCGGTACGTACGCGCCGCCACGGCCACCATGCAGTTGCCCTTCGCGTCCACGACGGGCTTCTCCACGCGGAAATTGCAGGTCTGGTCGGGCTGCACCCGGTACGACGGCGCGATGCCCGCGTCCGCGAGAAGGGCGCGGAACATTTCGCGCGCGGGCACCTCGTCGTCGGCCGACTCGCTGCGGACCGTGCCCATCTGCGTGTTCGTCCAGTACGCCCGGCCCTTGCCGTACAGGTTGCGCGTGAAGACGGCCGCCTTGTTGGAGTAGTGGAACGCGTGGCGGGCGTTGACGACCTCGGCCGTGAGCGGCGTCCATTTCACCTTGCCGTCGGCCCGCACCAGGTTGCCCCAAGGCGAGGAGAACCACACGTCGCCCTGGTCCACCACCACGTCGTGCGACTCCCACACGCCGTCGAAGCGCACGCCGAGCACGTCCGAGAGGTTGTCCTTCTCGCGCGGGAGGTTGTGCTCGTCGAAGCCGCCGCAGCGTGCGTCGCAGAAGAGGCGTCCACCGCCCTTCACGTAGGCGCGGACGTTGGCCACGTCCGCGTCGGAGAGGTGTTCGGCGGCCACGAGGAAGAGTCCGTCGATGTTCTTCATGTAGACGGGGTTCAGTTTGTCGTAGGTGATCACGTCCACGTGGTAGCCGGCGTCGCGGAGATGGGAATACACGCGCAGCCGCGAGTTGATCGGGTAGCCCCACGGCTCCATGTTGTCGTCGATGCCGAACGGGATGTCGCGCTTGGCGAGGAGGATGGCGAGCGTGGGGGTGCCCTTCGCGGGCGCGCACGTGGTGAACAGGCGTTCGGTGCGGTGGACGGCCGAGTAGAAGCGGGGGAGGTAGAACAGCTTCTCGCGGTTCGTGCCGTCCGGGTTGATGAACCCGAAGCTGGCCCAGTCGCCCCAGCAGCCGAACCAGCCGTTGCAGAAGAACGTCCCGCCGCGCAGGCCGTTGGGGATCATGCGCCAGACCGTCTGCGCGAACTGCCATCCCGGCCCGTTGTGGTTGTTGTTCTCGCCGTAGAGCATGCCCGTGCGCCGGCCCGGGCGCCAGTCGTCGGGCGCGACGGTGTGCGTGTAGAAGTTCATCTCGTAGGCGTTGCGGTCGCCGTGGCCGTAGTGGTCCATGCCGCGCACGCCGCCGGTGTAGGGCGCGATCATCTTGCCGATGAGCTCATGGTCGGCGCGCTTCGTGCGGGCGATGCGCTGCATCTCGAGCGAGGACTGCGTGTCCTTGCCGTTCACGCCCCGGTGGCGGGGGTCGGCGTCGTGGATGACCTTGTAGTAGTCGCGCAGGAACTCGGCGAACGTCTCCTGCTGGAAGCGGCTCCAGTCCATGAACGCGCCGGGCCGCTTCGCGTAGTCGTCCAGGCGGCACGGCTCCGCCTCCGCGAACGAGGCGTACCGCGTGCCCCACGCGCGGTTCATCTTCGCGAGGTCGCCCCGGTACGCCTTCGTCTCCAGCCACTGGCGGAACGCGGCCACGGCCGGCTCGGAGTAGTCGAGGGCGGGGATGTACTCGTTGTCGATCTCCCACTTGAAGATCCTGTCGTCGCACGCGGCGACGGCGTTGGACACGCAGTGGCGGGCGTAGTCGAAGATCATCTCGCGCACCTCCGGCACGAACAGGCACGCCTCGCGCACCTCCTTGCCGTCCTGGTCCTTGATCTTCGGCGTGGACTTGAACGTGCGCGCCCGTATGGCCGCCCAGATGGAGATGCCGTACACGCCCTGCGGCGCGAGCTCGATCGGCGCGTCGGACCGGATTCCGTGGCACACGTAGTTGCCGCCCACCGCCACGTTGAATCCCTGCGTGAACCTCTCGCCCAGCACGCCAAGGGGGAAGAAGCCGTCCGTGCCGTTGACGTGCTCGTCGATCTCCACGGAATACGCCTTCGCGCACGTCAGCGGGTCGGAGAGGTCCAGGCGCGGGATCAGGTCGTGGAACTCGCCACCGAGGGCGGCCGCGCACAGCGCGAAGACGGAAACGGTCATTGACGTGTTTTTCATTTTCCTACTCTCGATTTGCCTTGTCGTTGCTGTCGATGTCGCCTGCGGCATGCTGGCGCTCGTGCGGACCTTCGTCCGCAAACTCGGAAAGGTCCAGGCCCCAGACGAAGCGCGGCCCGCCATCGAGGACGAGCGTCACCCGCCCCTCCCGTGCCGGCACGGTCCGTCGGCGTCCGATGCAATCCACGACTGTGACCGACGGTCCTGCCGCCTTGAACGTGCGCGGTTTCTTCACCCGCCAGTGGTCGTGCCACGGCTCCCAGTGGAAGAACGGCGCGCCGCACACGCGCTTCACGGGGGCGTGGTCCGTCAGTTTGAACCCTTCGGCACGATCCCACAGCAGCGCCAACGGCCCGCGCGGGGTGTTGTAGACGAGTCCACGCAGCTTGTCGTCCCTTGCGTCGCGGAAGATCCACCTGTTGAACGTCGCGCCGTCCAACTCCTCTGCCGCCGTCACATAGCCCATGAAGGACGGCTTGGGGGCGTTGTCGCGATGCAGCAGCCCGTAGTGGTATTCCATGTTTCCCGGATCGATGCCGTTGTCGTCGAAGCTGATGCCCTCGTGCAGTTTGTGGACCGTAAACGACCGCACGCCCGGCTCGGAAACGGCGAGCGCGGCCGTGAGCAGAATGTTCTCGGCGGACTGCCTGTACGAGTCCGCCCAACCGTCGTTCGGCTTCGTCTTCGCGTATACCTCAGTGAGGTGGAAATGGGGTTCCGAGATGCCCATCTCGTCCCGCAGAATGCGGCGCGTGCCGCGTATGAGGCCGAGATAACGCCATCCGCCAGCGTCCTTGTCCGCCGTCCAGTACCCGCGCGCAGGATGGATCACGTACTCGTCGAGCTTGCGCCACACGCCGAATTCCTCCATGACGCGCATCAGTTCCGGGCGGTACGAGCTTGTCCCGTACACGATCTTGAACGTACCGCCGCGCCGCGCGCGCTCGGCGCGATATGCGTCCAGCCAGGTGACATACTTCGCAAACAGGTCGCGGCGCGTCGCGTTGTCCGCGAAATGTCCGATCTCGTTGCCCATCTCGGCGTACCTGACATGGCGTCCGATCAACGCGTCAACGCAGTTCGACACCATCTGGCGGTCACTTTCGGACGCCGGGTCGTACGCGCGCTTGAGCTTGGGCGAAAACGCGACCTTCCCGATCGACTCGATACCGTGGCGCGTCATCAGGTCCCAGTCGTGGCCGCCTCGCAGCCAGTGTACGCCCATCCGGGCCAGGAGCGCCATCTCTTCCGCCTTCTCGCGCTTGAACCGCCTGTCTGTCCCGTTGACCATGCCGAAAATGGACTTGTCTCGGCACCTGAACTCGTGTGGCGGCAGAAAGGCGACGGTCGTACGCGCGAAAAGGCCGACCCCAACTGCACCCTCGATGAACCAGATGCCCCTTTCGCCCGCCGGAAGCCGGGCTGCGGACGAATGGCGTTCCCCTGTCCGAAGCGAAATTCTCTCTGTTTTGTCGAACGGCGTGTTTCCATCCCAGTCGCGGGCGATCAGCCGTGCGTCCGCCGTCGCGTTTGTCGGGCCGACGTTTGCCACGCGGAACACCGCCTGAGGCACGCCGGAATCGAAGAGGTTGTTGCGCCTCTCCGTCGTCAGCGAAAGGGCGAAGGGACGCCCTGCGTGACGCGCGGCGACCTCCCATCCCTCTTCGTCCCCGCGCGCCTTGTGCAATGTCACGCGGCAGCGCCGTACGCCGCCTGACGCCGCGTTGAACGGGAAATGCTCGCTGGCCCCTCCGCACCAGTTCTCGTCGCCGCCGACGACATACCATAGCGCCCCCCGCGGATCGCCTATGCGCTTGATCTTGACGTTCGGCGCCTCGTATGGCTCGCCGTTCAACGGATCGACCGCACAGCGGTTCCAGATGCCATGCTTCTCAACCGCTTCGCCCTTCGCCACGCCGCGTGCGCACCGAAGCGTACCCTGCACACCCCACACGCTGAAGTTCGACGGAGCCGCCAGGCGATAGTCCAGCTCGTACCTGTCGCCCAGGTCGCGCACGCGCAGTCCCAGGCGCGCCTCAGGGTTCCGCTCCACGTCCAACGCAAGCGTCAGCGTCCGCGAGTCGTTCGTGGACACATGCGACACCGTCGCGCGGACGTTTCCCTGCCCGTTGAATTTGACCGGACCGACGCCCACGAGCGGGCGTCCGTCCATGCCCTCGAGCCAGACCAGCCCCCTGTCCACGCGCATCCCCGTTGCTGACGCCGTTGCCAAGACGCACGCCGCAGAGACCGCAAGGCGAACGCGCTTCAGCGCAACGGCGGCAGAATATGGACGGTCGCCGCTCATTTCCCTCCGCCGACCTGCATTTCCTTCAGGTAGAACGCGAGCGCCCAGTCTTGGTCGTTCATCAGCGGGTCGAACACCTTGCCGGGCCTGCCGTCCACACGGTCGGGGCAGATGAACACGCAGTGCGCGCGACCGTCCGGCTCGAACAGCCCGAGCGTCTGGCGGACGACCGCGGGGGCGCGGGCTTCGTATCGCCTGTCACCCGTCGCGCGCGCGATCTCGCGGAACGACTCGGCCTCCGTTCCGTTCCAGTCCTGCGGCAGCGTATCGCCCCACATCCTCAGCTTGCCGAACCAGTAGCCGTCCCAATGGTGAAGGCCGATGTCGTGCGAACACCAGGAAGGCTGGCGGCCGAGGCACGCCTCGAATTCCGGCAACCACTCCGAAAGGACGTATCGGCCGTACGCCGACTCGCCCGTCAGCTCACCCGTCTGCAGGAACTGCATCATGATTCCGCTGCAGCACTCCGGTGCCGTGCCGACCTCGCGCGTCGTCAACTCGGAACTCCGCATGATGGCGTCCTTGTGCGCGCGATACAGGCCCACCAGCTCCTCGAACTCCCGCCCCATCCCCGCGTCCCTCACCGCGAGCGCGACGTCCTTCTCGGACGAGGCGACGAGATTGAGCGTTCCGATGTCGCGATAGGCGTTGCGCTGCTGCCGTCCGGCCTCCTTGGCGAACGCTACGTCGCCAGTCACCCTGAACATCTCCGCGAAGAAGAGCGCCGCCCACGGGAAGTCGTACCTCCGATACCGCCACGGGCGCGCCGTCGATCCCCAGATTGTGCCGTCGCCGTCGATCAGCGCCGTCTGCACGAACCGGGCATAAGCCCGCAGCGCCGGCATCACGAGCGCCTTTTCCGCCGCGCCAAGCTGCGCGTAGCGGGCGAGGAACACGCCGATGCCCAGTCGTTCCGATCCCTCGGAGAGATCCACGCGGCGGCTGGCCTTCGGCACGCGCCATTCCTGCACGAGCGAGTCCGTCTCGGGATCGTACGGCAGGAACGCCCCATCCTGCGGCTCCCCCGGCGCATGGTATATCTGGTGCTTCAGCAGATAGCGCACGCGCGCGTCCACCAGTGCCCGTTCGTCCCCCACTCCCAAAATCTCCACATGCGTCATCTTGCCGTTTCCGTAGCGGAACTCGACGCGCACGTTGCCATCGCGCACATAGGCATAATCAACGGCGCACGTCTTGCCCTTCCGCGCGACGGGCAGCTCCCTACCGTCGGCATGCGCCGAGACATCGTCGAACAGGCCGGCGTCGGCTGCCTCGAAGGTGATGCGGCTCGTCTCGCCGCGCGAGACGACGTATGTGGACGCGTCTGCCCAGATGCCGCCGCGCGCCAGGATTCCCGCCTTGAACCCGTCCCATCCGTCATGGGCGAAGATGCGCCACCCGATCGCCGTCGACTCGCCGGGCTTGAGGACGACGTCCGGCGGAGAAAGGCAGATGACGCCGCGCGTGTCGCTCCCTCCCTTGTCCAGTCCGCGCTCTTTCAGTTCATACGCCGATATCCGGCCTTCCGTCGCCATCAGTCCAAGATGCGGCGGCCGGCCGCCCATTCGCATGGCGGCCAACCAGCCGGCGTTTTCACCCGCCCACACGTGGGCATGGCATCGCCGTGTGCGAAGCTTCTCCACTGGCTTGTAGTTGTCGTTGAAGGTCGTGTACACGTCTATCTCGGAAAGCGCAAGCGTCCGCGACGACACGTTCGCGAACTCGTAGCGTTCCACGAGATCGCCCCCGTCCGCCCTGCGTTCCACGCGCACCTCCAACCCTTCAGCCGGACGGTAGACCAGCCGCCCGCCGTCCGCGCCGGACGGCTTTTCCCATGCGCACGGGCGACCGTCCACCTTCACGCTGCCGAGTCCCCAGCGGAAGCGTGGCCCGAGCGAAGCCGGGAAATCCCTGCCGTTCGCCTGATGGACGAAATTCATCCCGAAAGTGTCAGCCCCCACGCACAGGTTGGTCATGCCCCCGGTCGCCGGGTCATTAACGAACGAAACGTCCGCCGGACGACACGCGGCATACGACGCCATCGACACGAACACAAGCGGAATGAATACGGCCTTGTTCATCGTCTTGGCCCTTGGATCACCGGAAAATGACGTTCGTGCCGCGCGCCATTCCCTTTATCACGAGATAGAGGGTCTTGTTGTCGCCGGAAAGCTCGAGCGAGGGATCGTCGCTCCAGTATGCGCCCTTCACGACCATACGCCTGGTGAGCCCGTCGAGATTGAGCTTGCCACCCAAACGGTTTCCGTTGGTTGCCGTGCCGTTGCCGCTATAGACGATCGGTATTTTCCGCGTGCCGCGAGTCCTGACGAGGTCTGTCAGGTCGAACTCGAACACGGTGTTGAATCCAAGCTGCATGAAATGCCCGGTTGGGAAACTGCTGTTACTGTGGTACAGCGGCGCGGAGGCATACGGGGTTGCCGGCAGGACGTAGCGGAGGCGGACGGGAGCTGCCACGTCTGCGTCCGTCATCGTGCCACTGATCCAGTCGGCGTAGGTCTTTCCGCTTCCGGTGACGTAGAGACGCGGAGCCGCGCCGCGGAACTCGATGGCCGAGCCGGGACACGTCGAATACGGGGAGCCGTTGCTGGACTGATCCTTGTTGAACTGCCCGTTGAAGGTGAACGTCATGTTGTCGATCACGAGCGTCGCGTTCGTGGTGTTGGCACCAAAGGAGATCGCGTTGTCGCCGCTGGCCGTCCGCGATCCGCCGGAGAGCACGACCGTGTGGCCGACGCCCTTCGAGCCGAACGAGACACCGCCGGACGACGTGCAGTCTGCGACAGTCACCGCGTTGCTCCTCGTTGCGTCGCCGAACGACAGCGTGCCGACATGTACGCCGCCCATCACGGTGAGCGTGTTCAGCGACGTGGCGAACGTGACGGCGCCCGTCACGACGCTATCGCGGAACACAATCTCGTGCTTGCTGACGTTTTCGATTTTCAGGCCCTTCCCGAACGTGGCGACTGCGCCGTTCGTCACGGCGACTGTGGCAGGCCCGCTGTTGGCATGCACGAGAAATGTCTCCGATTCATCGCCGAAGAACCGACCGCCGTTGACAACATTGAAGTGAGGGGTCTTTCCGTTGCTGCCGCTGCTCATCAGCCCGGACATCCCAGTTGCGTACACCGTGCCGCCGTTGACGGTGAACGTGGAGTTGGGACGGCAATCTCCAGCACTGCCCAAGATGTATCCGTTGCCAGTGAACGTCAGCGACGCCCCCTTCCCGACCTCCACGGAGTGAGGGGATGTGTTCCCGGATGCCGCCGCAAGCGAGATACCGCCGATGGAGACATCCGCGCCGTCGCGGAAAATGAAGCCCATGGATGCGGTGTTAACGGTAGTCGTGAGTTTTCCGCTGACGACCACTCGGCCGTTCGTCACCACCAGGAGACACCTGTTGCCGCTCGCGGCGTGGGCGATCTTCAGCGTGTTCGCGTTCAGCGTGTTGCCGCACAGATCGAGCGTACACGTCTTGGCCGTCTTCTGTGAACTGTTGTAGTAAAGCGAGTCGACCGCCCAGTCGGTAGAGATCTTGGTCAGGTTTGGCATGACGCTCGCGGACGAAAGCGTCCCCGAATCGGAGGCGCTCCACGTCTCAAGCCCCCAGTTGGCGGGCGTCGCCAGATCATCGTCGCCGTTCGCGTTTGTGAAAGTATACACGGCCGCGTGCGCTGCAACCGCACCGCACGCCATGGTTATCACAAGAAATGTTTTCTTCATCGCAAACCTCGTTTGATCCAATGAAACTTTCAGCAACAGTATACCAGATCGTCCCGACCGTTGCACATACTTTTACGCACGAAAAATACAAACGATTGCGCAGACAGCGCAAAAGTGATATACTGAACCCAAACTTTATGGATACCATTTTGTTCATACGCGTCCACGCACCCCGTCCGACCTACCAGGAACGGTTGTCAGGGGTCATGGATTATGCGCATGAACGCGGTTGGCGCGTGCAGACAGTAGACTCGCCTGACGGCGACAAGATCGCCTCCCTGCTCGATCTCTGGCATCCGCGAGGCGTGATCATCGAATCGGGTTCCGGCACGAATCACTATCCCGCCTCCCTTTTTTCGCGACTTCCCGTTGTCTATCTCGACCGAGACTGGAAAACCCTTTCGTACACAAAGGGACGGATCGGATGCGTGGAACACGACCCGGTGTCCACGGCACGTGCGGCCGCGAAAGAACTGCTGTCGCTCGACTGCGCGGCCTACGCCTTCGTCCCGAACTTCGTCCCCATCTCCTGGAGCGACAGCAGGGAACGGGCATTCAGGGCCGTATTAGAGCTCCACGGGAAAAGCCTCAGCCGCTTCCGTTTCCGGCAAAGCGTCGAGGATCATGCAACCTGGCATGCGAATCTCAGAAGATTCCTGAAGGGGCTTCCCAAACCGTGCGGGGTCTTCGCCGCAAATGATCCCGTGGCCGAGACGGTCCTCGTGGCCTGCGCCGACATCGGCTGTTCCGTTCCGGACGACATTGCCGTGGTCGGAGTGGACGACCATGCGGCAATCTGCGAAAACACAATGCCGACGCTTTCCAGCGTGGCACTCGATTTCACGGGCGCTGGCCGCATCAGCGCAAGGCTCCTGAAAGAGCTGATCCACTCGCCCTCCGAGACGCCTTCAGTCCGTACGTTCGGCGTTCTCGGCTTGACCCGCAGGGCGTCTACACGCCGTCTTTTGCGAAGCGATTCAGACGTCTCAAAGGCACTTGAGATGATTCGCGTAAAGGCATGCGAGGGGCTGCGTGCACGCGATGTGCTAAACGGAATGGAATGTTCGCGCCGTCTTGCGGAGCTACGGTTCCGTTCCGCAACGGGCCAGTCCCCGCTGGAGGCAATCCACTTGCGCCGACTTGAATGCGCCCGCGAAATGCTGGCCAACACGGAGCGCACCGTCGAAGCCATTGCCAACATGTGCGGGTACGGGAGCGCCGTCTTTCTGCAGAAGCTCTTCCGACAGCACCTAGGCACAACCCCCAGCGAATGGCGGAAGCAGAACCGTCGCTGATGCGTGGTCGCGTGTCTCGACATCCTCGTTCCCGCCGTACGCTCGGCTTCCCGGACGAGCTTCACGCCGGAGACGGCACGCCTCTTCGAGCAGACTTCTTCATCGTGCGCCGAGCAGTTCGCCGGCGCGGAGGCGCAGGGCGGCGAGCTTTTCGGGCTCGGGCAGGATGCGCGTGGAGTAGCGTCCGCCCGCGTTCGGGATGGAGACGAGCGCGCGGAACTCGTCCACGAGCCGCGCCGCCTCCGCCGCGCGCGGTCCCTTCCCCGCCGCCAGGCGCTCCAGCAGCACGAGGTAGTTGTAGTCCTCCACGCCGTCGCGCGCCGCCTCGAGGCGGATGGTCGAGACGGGCTCCGTGCCGCCGTCGCGCGGCGGGTAGATGAGGAAGCCGTCGCCCGCCGGGTAGCGCACCCAGTACGTCCGGCCGGGCGTGTCCGACTGGCGGATGTAGGAATGCCAGCCGAACTTCCACGGATCGTAGGTGAGCCACGTGCAGCCCCAGAACTCGTAGGCGTCCGCACCGAACGCGCGCGCGTAGTGCGGCAGCAGGCGCTCCACCGCGCAGTACGGCGTGTCCGTGCACATCTGCCCGTCCGTCGTCCACCAGATCCGGTTCCCCGCCTTCACGCGCGCCTTCATCTCGTCCACGGGGAAGCAGCCGTAGTGGCCGATGCCCCACACGTCGAGCGAGTCGTTCCACTCGGGGCAGTGCCGCCACGTGCTCGAGTAGATCGGGATCTTCGAATCGACTTCGTGGATCATCGCGCAGCACGCCTTCATCTGCTGGACCACGTTCGAACGGCTGAAGTGCGGCTCGTCGGAGATGTAGAGGACGAGCTTGTCCGCCCAGCCCTTCTCCTTCACGTGGTTCCAGTAGAGGCGCAGCGCCTGCTGGTAGAGGTTCTTGTAGGCCGGACGCAGCTTCGTCCAGTCCGCGCCCTCGTACGGCCACTCGCCCTCGTAGGGATTCTCGCCGAGGAACGGCTTCGGCGGCATCGCCCAGCCGAAGCAGTAGAAGCAGCCGGGCATGTAGGAGACGGGAAAGCGGTAGTGGTCGAAGTAGCGCGTGGCGGCCGCGTCGTACTCCGTGAAGTCGGCCGTCACCGTGCCGTCCGCGCCCTTCTTGAACTTCAACTCGCGGCCCAGCCTGTCCGGACAGCACTTCTTCTCGGCGAGGAACGCCCACAGCTTCTCACGCCGTTCGTCGGATGTCGCGCCGAGGCCTTTCCACTGCCAACCGACGCGCAGGTCGTAGATCGCGGGGAAGTACGGCGGCGCGTCCAGCGTGAAGTTCCACACCTTCACCGTAAACGCGTCGGTGCGAACCGTCGCGCCATCCACCTTCCACGTGATCTTTCCCGTGTACGTGCCAGGCTGCACGTCGGTGCCCGCCGTCACGTTGATCCAGAAGACCTGCGTTTCGTTCGCCGGGGCGGGTCCGCCAACCACCGGGTCGATCGGGTCCGGCCACCAGCCGCACCAGCCGTCAGAAGAACCGCCGTTCCGCGGATAGCGCAGCTCCCACGCGGGCGTCGTGCAGCTGTAGTACGATGTCGGATGGTCCACGGGCACATGGCGCACGCGCCCCACCTCGACCTTCAACGGCGCGGGGAGCTCCACCTGCGCCGTGAGGTCCGCCGCAGCGCGCGACGTGCGCACGGCAAGCTGAAGCGGCTCGGTTTCGTTGCGCGCGAGGGAGATTCGGAACGCGGCGATAGTATCGCCGCGCACAGAACCCGCGATAGTATCGCCGCGCACAGGACTCACGGGGGTCTCGCGGAACACCTTCACCACGGGGTCGACCTGGACGACGCGCAACGCGGGCGCGCCCGCCTCCGGTGCGGGGAACTCGGGGTCGCCCGTCCGTGCCGCCGCGTATTCGGCCACCAGCACGCCGTCATACGCCACCGTGCCCGTGCCGTTCATCGTCAGCTGCAGGTCGAAGGTCGCCGCGTCCGTCGACGCGCGCGCGGTGCCGAACACGGGCGTCCACGGCGCCGTGCCGTTCACGCCGCGTCCCGAGCTCATCATCCCGCCCTGCGCGAGCGCCCCGCGCGCCGTACGCTGGTGCATGTGCACGGTCGCGTAGGTCTGCAGGTCGTCGCCGCTGATGAACGCGCCGTAGAGGTACATGTGGCCGGGCTTCACCTTTACCTGCTGACGCCAGCCGTTCCAGTTCGGACGCACCGTGCGCGGGATCTCGACCTTCGCGAACGCATTCCCGAAGCGCCCGCCCGTCGTCACCACCTCGTACGAGATGCCGTCGGGCTTGCCCGGGCCGGTGCTCCATCCTGCCCTGTCCGCTTCCCAGCTCGGGTTCCGCACGAGGTTCGCCGGGCCGTTCAGCAACGCCTCGAACGTCTTGGCGTCGCCGAGGCGCGGCCGCTTCACGAGAATCTGGTCGGAGGGGATCGCGCTGCCGAGCGCGCTCTTCAGCTCTTCGGGCTTCTCCTCCGCGCCGCCGCGCCCGCTCCGCACGTAGAGATAGAACGTGGAGATGCTCCGCGCCGGCAGCTCGCAGCTGAAAAGCAATTGGTTGCCGAGCTGGCAGGTGCGCAGTTCGCGTCCGTTGAACGTAAGCGCGAACTCCGCCGACCGCGTCGCGCGCAGCGCCTCGGAGAGCGCGCACGCGCTCAGCGTTTGGGGCTGCGCCTCGTCCGTGAAGTTCGCCGCGCGCACGGGCACGCGGTACTGCCACATGCCCTCGCCCGGCTCCGCGGCGAGCCACGGCGCGTCCGCGCCGATCTCGCGCGCGTCCAGACGCTCCACCGCGGCCACCGACACCTTCGGCTCCGGCAGGGGCGTCTCGCGCTCGATCTCGAAGGCGTCGTACCACGCCGTGCCCGTGCCGCGCAGCACGCTGCCCACCGTCATCTTCGTGCAGTTGGTCGGAATCGTCACCTTCATCTCCAGCTTCTTCCAGCCGAAGGTGCCGTTCCCGGCGCTGAACACGCGGTTGAGCACGTCGCTCTTCTTCTCATGTCCGGCGTGGACGTACCATCCCGCCTGCCCCTTCACGTCCTGCGCGCGCACCATCACGCGGAGCGTAAGGCGTTCGCCGGGACGCACGGGGATGTTGTCCTGCGAGAAACTGAACCACGACGGCGTCGCCCCTGCGTCCGCCTCCGCCTTGATGCAACGCGCACCTGCGTAGGCAGCCGTGTCAACCGAAAGGCGATGCTGCGCATCCGGTATACACAACCGCCAGCCCTCGGGGCAGTCCTTCCCCATCGCCTCGAAACTTCCGTTCAGCAACTTGGCGGGACGCTCCTTCCAGAAGTCCGCGAGACCCCACGCCGACGGGTTGTCGTAGTAGACATGGAAGTCGGCGGTGCCGTGCGCGGGGCAGACCACGGGGATCACGAACATGCCGTTGGCCGGCACGGGGCCCTCGGTGATGAACTCGGAATGGTCTGACCACACGCCGTACTCCAGCTGCACGCCGCGCGCGTCGACGAGGCGGAGTTCCTCCACGCGCGCGCCGGCGAACGGAAGGGAGGCAAGGGGCACGGAGATGCTCCGTCCCTCCCACGCCACGTCGGAGGGGTTCTCCACCGTCACGCGCACGCGCGCACGCCAGAACCCGCCGCGCCCGAGCCACAGGTCGTCCCGCCAGGGCTGGGCCGCCGTCGCCGTCCATGCGCACGCCGCAAGCGCGCACGCCACGATGCCGATTCTCATCTTCATTTCGTACCTCCTCAGACTTTTTTCCATGTATTGCCGTCGCGGGCGGAGGCGACCATCGCCTCCACAAACCGCATGCCGCGCACGCCGGACTTCTCGTTGGGGAAGTCCAGTTCCAGGGCGGTCGGGCGGCGACGCGCCTGCCGCGCGCGGATCGTGTCGCAGAAATTGCGGTAGGTGTTCGCGAACGCCTCGTGCAGGCCTTCGGGATGGGCGGCGGGCAGATGCGTGCCGCGCGCGGCCGCGGCGGAGGCCGCCGCCACGTAGGCGGCCCCGCGGCGCCAGGTCTCCGCCGGCGCGAAGGGGCTCGTGATCGTCAGCGTCTCGGGGGCGTCCTCCCGCCAGGCAAGCGCCTTCTTCTCGCCGTACACGCGGATGCGCAGGCCGTTGTCCTCGCCCGTCGCGATCTTCGAGGCGAGCAGCACGCCGCGCGCGCCTTTCTCCAGGCGCAGAAGCGCCACGCCGTCGTCGTCGAGCGGCCCGTGGGTGAAGCGCGCGAGGTCGCTCAGCACCGCGCGGATCTTCATCCCGTCACGTACTCCAGGAGGTTCGCGGCGTGCACGCCGATGTCGGACATGCAGCCGGAGATGCCGTGCACGCGCGGATCACGCTGCCATTTCTGGCGCGGGGTGAGCGGCTTCGTCCAGTCGATGCGGCGGAAGGAGCCCTGCGGGTACTGCACCACGACCTTCGCCACGGGACCGAGGTCCCCACGGGCGACGAGGTCGCGCGCGAGCTTCACGGTGGGATAGCCCACGTACGGGTGCATGAGGCCGAACACGCGCCGCGTGCGCGCCACGCAGGCGGCCAGTTCCTCGGCCTCGGCGGCGTTACGCGTCATCGGCTTCTCGCACATCACGTGGAAGCCAGCCTCCAGGCACGCCTTCGCGATTTCGAAATGCGAGCCCGGCGGCGTGCAGATGCTCACGAAATCCGCGCGCTCACCCGCCGGGCGCGCCGTCTCGCCGGCAAGCATCTCCTGCCAGGAGCCGTACGCGCGCGCGGGGTCGAGCCCCAGCTGCACGCCCTGCTCGCGGCTGCGGACGGGATCCGAGCTGAACGCGCCCGCCACGAACTCCACGTCGCCGTTGAACCGCGCGGCCGCGCGGTGAACCTTGCCGATGAAGGCACCGACGCCGCCACCGACCATCGCCATCTTGAGTTTTTCCATGGCGAACATTATACCACAGTTTCGCGGTTCGCGGTTCGTGGTTCGCGGTTCGTGGTTCGCGCGGAGGATAAAAAAAAGACGCCTTCCGGCGTTTTAAAGTGGCGGGCTCAGGGAGAATCGAACTCCCCTCTTCGGATCGACAGTCCGAGGTCCTAACCGATGAACGATGAGCCCATAGAGGTGAAAACGGAAGTAGTATATCAAAACACCCCTCTGCATGCAAGGGGGTATTTTCACTTTTCGGAAGGCGGGCAACTCAAGGTTTCGAAGCGTCGCTTTTCGAAGCCTCTTTTGGGGAGGCGTCTTTCTTCTGCGCGTCCTTCTTCGGCGGCTTATAGTCTTTATCCAGCGAAGTCAACATGGAAAGGTAGTGTTTTGCAGAGCGCAAACGCCCTTGGCTCTCCTCGGCAAAGTAACGGGGCTCAATCAGTGACTTCAGCACCGAGAAATAGTACTCCATGTCACGAAAGTTGCCTTCCTTCCTCGCGGTAACGTAACAGGACTCGAAATGCGTCTTCAGAACCGAGAAGTAGTAGTCTGCGTCGTGCGTGTTGCCTGTGTCCCTTGCGGCGTGGTAACGAGGTGCGACATGCGCCAGGAAAGACTCCGCCACGCGACGGCGCTTATCGTCCAGCAACTGACTGCGCTCGGTCGTAAGCTTCTTGAGTTTTTCGTCCCGCGGATTTGGCGGCGGGGGGGCATCCTCCTCGAGCATGTTCCTCTCCTCTGCAGGGGCGAGGTCTTCTTCGGCAGGGGCCTGATAGGGCTCTTCAACGGGAGGCGGTGCATTTTCTGCGAGATTCTCAGGCGAGAACACCCCGGACTCCCAGGCCTCCATCGCCTTGAGCAGCTTTTCGGCGTGCTGAATCTCCTTTCGTTCGGCACCGCTCTCGCCGCCGCGTTTGTACATGAGCAGCCGCTCGTCGCGGCGCGCACTCGCGAGCTTCTCGGCAGTCTTGAGGTCGTTCTCGCTCTTCTCCTTTTCGGCTTCGGCTGTTTTCTGCTTCGCCAGCGCCCGCGCGGCGTCTGCCTCAGACTGTGCGCGCGCCGCGGCCGCAATCTTGAGCGACACCTCGTCCTTCGCGCGTTGCGCGACAAGTTCCTTCTCCTTCGCCTCGGAGGCGACCTTCTCGGCTTCGAGCCGCTTCTTCTCGGCTTCGGCGGCCACGGCGGCCTTCTCGGCGCGCTCGGTCTCTTCTTTGGCGAGCTTACGCTTCTCCTCGAGGTTCTCCTTCTCCTGTTTCTCGGCTGCGGCCTTCGCCTCGGCGGCCGCACGCTCGTTCTCGCTTCTGGCCTTTTCGGCCTCGGCCTTCTTTGCCTCGTTCCGCGTCGTCTTCTCCTTTGCGGCGGCCTCGTCAGCGGCTGCGCGCGCCCCGGCGTTCGATTCACGCAGGCGATTCAACTCGACTTCCACTTTCCTGCGTTTCTCCGTGAGCTCTCGGCGCAGGCTCTCCTGCGCCAGCGTGTGCAGGAAATAGCCTATTCCCGCCAAGACGACAATCAGCGCCGCGAAAACGACCTTCTGGTTCTTGCCTCTCATCTCATCCTCCTTAACTGTTCGCTATTCACTCTAACCTTAACTTTTAACTATTCACTATAACCTATTACCTATTCCCTTCTTACGGGTCTTCCTGCCAGCGGAGGTAGCGCACCTTTCCGTCCTCGTTGACAAGCGCGATGGCCACGATCTTGTGGACGATGCCGAACGACTTGCCGACGATCGTGATCTCGAAAAACTTTTCCGGCTGGAACGCGAAATAGGTTGACGCCTCGTTCTGGACATCGAGGTGCTCCAGCTCCTGAAGACGTTCCTGGAGGCTGTTCATGTCCTTGTAGGCGCCCGTTTCGTTCGCGTCGTCGTCCAAAGTGAGCAAGGGGTTTCTCCCGTCCGTCGGCTCCATCTCGCGGCGCTCGATGATCTTCTCGGCGATGGCTATCGCAGCCGAAGCGTCTTCGGCCCGCGGATCGTCTGGATTGCCCGCGTAGATGCCGGGAATGGCGGCGAGGACAAGAGGGTCCTTGACCGCGTTCACGTTGATCTTGCCGCTGCCGTACACGGAGAAAAACCGGCTGATGCCGTTCGTGATGACAATCTGGTTTTCCGGATCCTCGTCCGGATTCAGCACGCCGCCGTTCAAGATGGCATCGGCGTTGATGGGCTGCTCCTTGTACTCGTTGAATCCCTTGATGGACTTCAGTTCCTCAAGGTCCACGATCTCGCCGTCGCGCGCCTTTGGCTTGTAGTTCTTGTTCTTCTCCTCGTCGCGCCCGTCGACGAAATCCTGGTAGGCTTCGGAGTAGAAGTCGCTCTCCGCACCGTCGTCGCCCGTCTGCGTGCCGTCCGGGTCGCGCCAGTCGCACCAGCCGTCGACAATGCCGTCCCAGTAGTCCTTCGGGACGCCGCTGATCGCGAGGATGTTCATCCAGATCTCGGCGAAGTTCGCGTCGCCGCCGGCGTAGAGGTTGTTGATGTTGAATTTGGACTCGATCGGGCGGATCGTCACGGTCACGGTCCCGCCTTCTGGATTCAACGCGTCAACGGGGACTGCGCCGGTCGACACCTCCTTGCCGCCCTGCGACTTGAGCAGCCGTTTCTCGTTGTACCAGCGATCATCCTCCTGCAACTTCTCCAGATCCGCATCCGAACTCGCCTCCGACACGTTCTGGTAGTCCGTCAGAATGACCTCGGCGATGGCGAGTCCGGCGTCCGTCAGATGGTCCACCGCCACGCGCTCGCGCAGGTAGATGTTGATGCGCGTCTGCAGGTGCGCGTCCACCGCATAGCTCGCGATGAGGATGGACAACACCGCCAGCAGCCAGATCACGCTCACAAGCGCGCTGCCCTTTCTGGAATGCCTTTTCATCGCCTCGGCCCTCCACCGCCCGGCGGCGCGCCGCCACCCGCCGGCGGCATTCTTCCGCCGCCGCCGGAACGTCCGCCCTTGCCGCCGCCTGCGCCGCTTCCGCCCTTGCTGCCCCCGGAACCGCCCTTGCCGTCACCTGTCTTCTTGCCGCCCTTGCCGCCGCCGTCGCTTGCGGTGGAATCGGTCTTCAGCGGATTCTGGGAGATGTCCCACAGCGGAATTTCAACTACACGCACGATGGGATAGGGCTCTTTGCCGTCGTCGATCGGCTTCATCCAGAACGTCAGCTGCACGCGCCGGGGGATGCTGTTCGAGGTGTCCCACGTGTCCTGCCAGTTCGCCATGTCGTTCTCGAAGGGCTCGTCCTTGTCCAGCACGCGGCAGTTGAACCCCTGCACCTGGGGACCGAGCAGGAACCAGTCCCAGTTCGTCTCGTCGTCCTCGTCGAAGTCCTCCGGCCGGAACTTGTCTTCGCCGATCACCTGGGCGATCAGGCCGGCGGGGTGGTCTTCGTCGGCGTCCTTCTCGGACCGCACGAACAGCGTCACCTTGTGCGGCGAGTGGGCGAAACGGGAGTTGCGTCCGACGATGGACGGGCCAAGCTTCGTCCAGCTGATGACGTCTGACACGTCGGGCTCGTTGCGCTCGTTCTCGTCGAGAAGCATGAAGCCGTCCGCATTGGACGTCTGGCCGCCCGTGGGGAAGTAGGCGCTGCGGAGGGCGTAGACGACCTGCGCGGTGATATAGTCCACGCGCTGCATGTTGTCGGCCATCTCCGTCGCAAGCGTCCAGTTGCGCACGACCGTGTGGAACACCATCGTGCTGACGATCGTCATGATCGAGAGGATCATGACGGCGAGCAGCATCTCGATCATGGTGAACCCGCGCCTCACTGCTGCTTCCTCCAGAGCGTCAGCACCTCCAGCTTGGGTCTGTCTTCGTCGCGCAGGCGCGTGCTGCCCCAGCGGACGCGCGTGCGGAGCGTGTAGAGGTAGCCGGCGCGCTTGAGCTCCTCGTCGTCGATTTCGTCCACGGTGCGCTCGAATGTGTACGAGGACAATTCGTCGCGGCGGTCTTTCGGCAGGTCGGACGACGAGATTTCCAGGTAGTCAAGCAGGTCCTCGGCCTTCGTCTCCTCGATGTTCAGCCGATCGTCGTCCAGTGGATCGCCCGTCACGAGGTCGGGCGACGGAATGGGGTAGACCGTCTCGCCCAACACCAGCACGTACTGGGCCGTCTCGTGGTCCTGCGAGGCCTTCATGACCTTCTGGCAGTTCGCGAAGCTCGTCAGAAGCACGACGAGTCCAATGGAGAGGATGATCGTGGCGATCATCACCTCCAGGAGCGTGAACCCGCGCCTGTCCATCCGCACGCTCATCGCCGCCTCTCGTCCTCTTCGTCTCCGATCGTGACCTTGCCCGAGCGCGACACGTTCACGGTCATCAGCTCATCGCCTTCCTCGTTGTCGCCCGTCGCCGCGAAGAGGGTGACGCGATAAGGTGCGCAGTTGCCGTTCGTCTCGTAGATGACGCGGCCCTCGTTCTCGGGTCGGACTTCGGGCTTCTCCGCGTCGTCGTCCGCGCCGAGGTCGATCTCCCCGGACGTATTGGACCAGGCCGCGCCGGCCGGGCCGCGCTTCGCGATCAGGGCGTCGGCCTCGCTCCGGAGCTGGGTGGACGTCGCCGTATCCAGCGCCTTTCCCTCTTCGTCCACCAGCTCGACGCGGAAAAGGATGCCCTCGTACGACCGCGTGGAGTCCTCCTTGGCCAGTTCCTCCAAATCGAGGAAATTTTCCGTGTACAAGTAGCCGGACTTCTTCTTCTCGTCCTTGCCCCCCCCCTCGTCCGGCTCCTCGCCGGGAGATGCGACGTCATCAACGGGTTGCGCGACCACCTCGCCGTTCACCTCCTGGTAGATGGGCGGGGCCGGCTCCCCGACCTCGCTCGTGTCGACGCCCTCGCCGCTCAGCTGAACGGTGATCGAGTTGCCGGAAAAGCTGATCACGGCGGAACGCTGGCGGAGGATCGCGAGGGCGCTGGCAT
>JAFRSR010000238.1 GCA_017427485.1 Kiritimatiellia bacterium | reverse complement strand
GCTCATTCCTTTGTAGGATTGGGCTTCTGCGCGTCGGTCGCCCTCCGCGCAGCCAATCTTCCTATCGGCATGTCGTTTTCTTTGCCGTACAGATTCCTTTCATTCTGTTAGTTCTGCCGAGCTTCGCTTGGCGCACCATTTCTTCTTTCCTTTTACGTAGACGAGGCGAAACGCCGCCACGGCGAGGCGATCGGGGAGCCCTTCTTGCCCCAGCAGTCGATTGGGCGCACCACGAAGCGCACGTCGCGCCGTTTGGGGATGTCGGCGCGCGCGAACGCGCACGTGACCGGCTCCACGTCCTCCTCCTCGGCCATGTAGACGTTCGGGGAGAACACGCGCTTTTCCTGGACCACCTGCGTCATGTCGGCGACGCGCATCTCAGCCGTCACAGAGAAGTCGAACCCGCGGCTGGGCGACGCGGCACCCGTGACGATCGGCGGAAAGGACACAACGACCTGTTTCCGCGGCTTCGGATCGATCTTCCTGCCGCTCTTGTCGCGGCGATGGCCGTCGTCGATCTCCGCCACGATGACTTCGGCATCCGCTGGGAACGCAGGAGCCTTGGCGGCTGCGGCACGCGCGGCAAAATCGTACTTCGGCGTTCCATTCGGCGGCACCGTGCGCCCGCCGAAGAGCGGCACCGTCCAGTCGGGGCCGAGCTGCCGGTCGCAGACGAACTCGCGCCGATGGAACGTGATGCGGTCGTCGTAGACCTCCATCACCATCCCCTGCTTCACGCGCTTGATGTCGATCATGTCCATCTCGTACGGCGGATCGCGGTTGGCGTCGGCCGTGGAGTGCCCGTTCTCGCGGCCGGGCGGCGTGAAGGCGTAGCCGCGCGCGCAGGAGCAGTTGACCGCCGTGAACGCCCCCTGCCAGATCGAGCGCTCGTCCGTCAGCGAATAGTGGCTGTGGCCCGAAAGCGCAAGGGCGTTCGGGAACGCGGCAAGGGCCTTCGCCGTCTCGTCGAACGGACGGCCGGACGACAGGTTCACCGTGCCGGGCAGAGGATCGTGCTGGGCGTAGAAGAACGGACGGTCGCCCGGGAGCGTGGGCGCCACCTTCGCGACAAACTCCGGGGCGGGGTTCGCCTCGACGGGCATTCCGACCGCAAGGGGGAACTTGTCGCCCGCCTTGGGGCTGGGATGGCCGACCTGGGAGTGCCAGTTGCGGAGGATGAACGTGTAGCCCTTGACCGTCCGCGCGCGAATCGGCTCGTAGCCCTCGTGGAAGAGGCGCCGCCAGAACTCGTCGCGGTGGAAGAAGAAGCTCTCCGGCTCGGCCTCCTCGCTCGTCTTGAACTTGGCGCCGGCGTAGGAGAAGCCGTCCACGTCGTGGTTGCCGGTGAGGAAGAGGCGCGTCACCGTGCCGCCGTCCGAGCGCCGGTCGCCGGGAAACACCTTGAACCAGGTGGTCGCGACGGCCTCGAACTCCGGCAACTTGTTCCAGGTGGTGAGGTCGCCGGTGACGAGCACGGCGTCTACCTTCCGTCCGTCGAAGAATCGCAGGGCCTACTCGAACCAGTCGGCGTTCGAAAGTGCCGTGACGTGGATGTCCGAAAGAATCCCGACGCGCAGGTTGGGCGCGGCGGAGTCTTGGGCAAGAGCCGGTCCGGCCGCGCCGAACGCCGCCGCCGTCTTGATGAAGTCTCGTCTTCTGATTGTCATTTCCTTGCGACGCTCACCGGATGATAAGAATTGTGCCACGCGGCTTGTCAACCACCTCGAATCGGTGGAAGTCGATGTAGGTGCAGGGCGGACTGCCGTCCCTGTTCGCCGTGTACTGGTTCCACCAGAACACGTTGTCGCCGGCTTTCAGCTCGCCCGGCTCGAATGTGATGACATAGTTTTGCCAGGAGTTCGGCAGCTGCTGTAACGCCACCCCAGCGTCATTCGTGTACGCGATCTTTTCCACGCCGTTCACGCAGAGCTTCACGATGTTCGTATTTGCTGCGCCGGCGTTGGTCTGGTTCATCCTAATCGTGTACGTACAGCCATGCTCGGCGGCCTCGTCCGGCACCTCGACGTGCATCCAGTAGTTCGTGGTGTTGGAATTTTTGGCCGAGTTCATCGCGTTTCGGAGTTCGTACCAGTCGCTCTGCTGTCCCCAGATATGCTCGGCGGAGCATCCGGGCGTTTTCGAGAACTCGCCTGCGCCGTTGTTTTGCAACCCGGCTTGGAAGGAGCCCGTCAGTTTGATCTGATCGAGGCCGATCGCCGCCGATTCACCGTCCGTCCGCGTGAGCGAAATGCGGTTAGCGGCCGTCGCGTTGAACAGCTTCGCCGCGAGGAAGAGCGTATTCGTCGCGCTTGGCCTCAGGCGGATCGTCCCGGCCGACGTGCCGTTCACCCTCACGGTTGCCGTACCCTCGGCCGACGTCGAAAGCGTACGTACACACAGAAGCTGCGGCAGAGTGACGATGTTTGCCGCAGAAGACGCCGCGCCGAATCGCGTCTTGCGGAAGGTGAAGTCGAGGTTCAGCGTACCGCCCGCCGGGAGCGTGCCCGGCACGTCCTGCCAGCGGCCGTCCGCCGTGATCGCATCGATGTCCACCGTGGTCGTGGCGGACGCCGTGCCGCCCATCTCCACGGCCGAGTTGTTCACGAGGCCCAGGCGCCACACGTCCGCCATCGGCGTGTGCCACGCCTCCAGCACCTCCTCGTCCGAGAGCGCCCGGTTCCAGAACGCGATTTGCTGATAGGAGCCGGAGAACATCTTGGCCGTGTTCGTGGTTTTGAGAGTCCGTTTCGTCATGGTTTCCTGCGTGCCGATCAGGAACTTGTACGGTGTCAAGTTCGGACGACGGCCGTCAACGGTCTTGGAATCGGCGGACGCGAAGTTATAGCGAATGGTGCTGCCACGGCTTGAGCTCGGCAGCTGCTTGTCTCTCCAGATGCCGAGGCGGACCGTGTTGTTCGAGACGACGATGGCGATGTCCGCCCAGCAGTTCGTCGGAAGGCTTTCTGGGGTGGCGACGCCAAGCGAACCTCCGGGTGCATGAGACGTGAAGTCGCCGTTGGCAGTAAACCCGACAAGAAAACCTCTGTGCGAAGCGATCGTGTTTCCCTGATAACAGTTGAAAAACCACTCGTTGCCGATCTTCCGTTCGCGCCGCAGACGCATTACGCACGTGAACACGTTCGTTGGCAGAAGTGAGATCAGCTGATTGTTGAAGAGAACGGCGTTATTGCAGTAGTTGGTCGTCACCGTGCCGTCGCCGTTGTCCGCGTATTCCTGGCTCTGCGGCAGGAAGATGCACATCGTCCTGTTCGTCACGCCCTGCGCGGGACAGAACACGTCTTCCTCGCGCAGCTGTGCGCCGAGCGACTGCATTCCCGACACGTTGCTCCAACCGTAGATGGTACACTTGTGGGCGTTGTGCGAAGTGTCGTTCGCGTGCATCGTGTCGATCGGCTCGCCGGACTGCAGGAAACCGTCGCCGTTCGAGTCGCGTCCGCCGCAGAACCAATAGACGCAGTCGTCGTACACGCCGCCGAACGCGCACGCCGCCGCCATCGCCGCAACCGTCATCAGAATCTTCTTCATAGTTTGCCCTTTTGAAAAACGCGTATATCTTATCATGGACGCGCTATCTTGCCAATCTCAAATTGCCGACGGCCCGGCCCACGCCGACGCCCATCGCGACGGCCGTGCCGGTGATCCGGTAGCTTGCCTGCGGCAGGAACGCGCCCGAGATGCAGCGTCCGGCCATGTAGAGGTTGTCCACGTCCTTGGCGCGGCAGGCGCGGAGCGGGATCTGGTACGGACGCACCCGCTGCGACAGCGGCGAACCCGCGGGGCGTATCGCGTTCATCGCCTTCGAGACGGCGTGGACGTCGAGCCCGAACGAGCACGTGCAGATCCCGTCGGGGAAGGAACGCCCGGCGAGGCAGTCCTCCAGCGTGATCGTGTAGCGTCCGTGCAGACGCCGCGCGCGCCTGTGTCCCAGCTGCTCGGCGGTCGAGACGAGCCGGAGCCCCTTCCAGGCGGCGCCGCCCTTCCGCGCGAGTGCGTCGGTCAGGTCGAATATCTCGCGCCGCGCCCGGATCGTCGCCGCCGTGATGGCGTCCGCATCGTCAACGGGCACGTCGTACTCGTGGTTCGCCATGAACGCGTACAGGTGCGGGTGGATGCGGAAGAGCGTGGGGCCGCCGTAGGACGGCGCGACGCCCGCGCGTTTCAGCTCGTCGCGCAGCACGGCCTTCGGATCGCGGACGCGTGCGCCGTCCGCCGTGAAGTTGGACGGCTCGTTGGCGATGCACTTCAGGATGCCGCTTTCGTCCGGGATCGTGAGCAGCGCGATGAGGGAGGCGGGCTGTTCGGGGTCGGCGGACGATTCCGCGCCGACGTCGAACCCGCAGCCGGCGCGCGCGCCGAGGTCCCCGTCGCCCGTGCAGTCGACGAACGTCCTGGCGCGCCACGCCTCGCGTCCGCTCTTCGATTCCGTCACCGCGGCCGCCACGTTCCTCCCCGACGCGTCGCGCACCGCGTCGACCACCGACGTGTGCAGGCGGATCCGCACGCCCGCCTCGGCGCACAGCTCCTCGCAGACGAGCTTCATGTATTCGGGTTCGTAGATGAAGCACCTGTTCTTCTTCGCGGGACGGCGCGCCGAACGCGCGCCGTAGCGGTCGAGCCGCGCGAGGATCTCGCGGTCGAAGTCCGTGGCGTCGAAATCGATGAGGCAGGCGAGCAGGCCGCTCGTCCAGATGCCGCCGAGCGCGCCATGGCTCTCGAACAGCTTCACGCGTCTGCCCGCTCTGGCGGCGGTTATCGCGGCCGCGAT
>JAFRSR010000237.1 GCA_017427485.1 Kiritimatiellia bacterium | reverse complement strand
GAAAGAGTTGGAAAAAATGAAACGACGGTCCTCGTGGTAGCGGCTGGATGCGCGGAGCGTCAGGCGAAGCGGTAGCGGAGCCCCTTTGCCAGCCCTCGGAGTTTCTTCACCGCGCAACGCCGCTGTTCAGTGACGCATTACAAGCGAATTAACACGCGCGCGCGACGATTACGGCATCATTTGTAGAACCAGTCGATCGGCACCTTCACGAGACGCGACTGCGCGAGTCCCTTGTAGGCGCAGTAGCCGAGGAGCGCCGTGCCGTCGTCAAGCGGCTGGAGCGCGATGTAGCAGAACCAGCCCGTCGGGTCATCTTCAAGGTCCTTGACGTGCGTCCACGTACGGCCCTCGTCGCGCGAGATCGCCGTCGTGAGCGGCGTGCGGCGTCCGTGCGCCCACTTCGGCCCCTTCGCCGCCTCGTCGGGACGCTTCGTGTGGTCGTTCCACACGGCGAGCAGGTCGCCCGTGGGGAGGCGCTTGATCGTGGCCGGCGAAAGCGGCGCGACGAGCATGGAGGGCTCGGGCGTGGACCACGACTCGCCGCGGTCCGTCGAGCGGCACATGTACTGGCACCCCGCGTTCGTGCGGATCCACATGAGGATGGTGCCGTCCTTCAGCTCCACCACGCCCGGCTCCTGCGCGGCCTTGAAATTGCCCTTCGCGTCGTGGACTTCCAGCATGTTCTTGCCGCGCTGCCAGGTCTTGCCGTTGTCGTCGGAGGTATACGTCGTCACGCGGCCGAGGTTGTCGAACTTCGAGCCGTGGAAGCCGTGCTTCGAGACGGCGAAGAGCAGACGTCCGTCCTTCAGCTGGATCACGCGGTCGTTGTTGAGGACGAAGTAGGCGACCTCGTCCGTGATGCAGACCGTCGGCTCGCCCCACGTCTTGCCCTCGTCGAAGGAGCGGCGCAGCACGGGGCGGCAGTCCTCCGTGCTGTTCTTGCGCAGGTAGAAGAGCGCGATCTCGCCGCTCTGGAGACGCAGGAGACTCACGCTCATCACGTTCATGCCGCCCTCGTTCTTCACGATGATCTCGTCATTCGTCGTCCAAGTCTTGCCCTTGTCGGACGAATAGCGCGCGGCGATGTCCGCCGTCGCGTGGTCGGAGCTCGACTTCCCGTAGTAGCGCGAGTAGGCGAAGAGGATGCGTCCGTCCTTGAGCGGCATGAACGCGCCCTCGCTGTTGCGCGGGTTGTTCGGCCCCGGCGGCAGGTCAAGCCCGACATGCACGCCCGCCGCAGGATCGGCGAGGGCAACCGTTGCGGCAAGCGCCGCGCAAAGGCAAAGTGTTTTTTTCATTTCTCTTTTACTCCGTTATTTTTCTTTCGTAAGATGCGTGATTTTAAGTTGTTCGCGGAATACCTCTTTTACGCGCGCGAGCACCTTGGGGGCCGTGCCGACGCCATAGCGCTCGCCGACGGTGAGGATGTCATCGTCCGTAATGCGGGAGAACTTGCCGTTGACGGACAGCGCGTGCTGGTTCTGCCAGTCGTTCCAATTCGGATCGTCTACGGAGAAATGGCAGCCCGTCAAGTCATAGGCAGGTGCCAGTTCCCACCGACCGCCCTCACGCATCATGAACGAGAAGTTCTTCGTGTGGTCGTCCATCTCCTTGTTGTACACGTTGAACGCCATCCGCCTGAAGATCTCCTCCCTCGCCTCGTAGCCCAGCCCCAGCGCGTCCGCTGTCTCAAACAGGACGTCATACGAGTAGAGCTCGCGCGGTCCGCCCGACGGCAGGTGCTGGAGGGCGCACAGCGTCTGCACCAGATGCCGTTGGTCTCCGTTACGGTCGAACCGGCGCGTCATGAAATGCCTCACGCCGTCCAACTCGTAAAGGCGGCACTCGCTCATCTGGATGCCGGCGGCGCACGCCTTGAGGTAGACCGCATACTCCTCTTCGCCGGCGGAGGGGATGGCGCGCGGCGTGAACTTGATGAGCCAGTGTTCGTAACCAGACGGGAGCCCGCCGTCTCCTGTCAGGAACGAGTCGGCATCCCTATTCCAGCCAACGACGGCCTTCGCCTGCGCACCGCCGGCGGATGTGCCAATCCGAAGTATCTGCCGCAAGGCATCTGGTCCTGTATCCGCCAGCAGCCGACCGTTCAGCGCCCTTCGGGCCTCCTCGACGAGCTGACGCATTTCGATGACAGAGGGTTTGTCCGCATCCGGTCCCTTGCTGGGCTCGTAAGTCAAGGCACCCATGCCGCGTTTCCCCACGTAGGCCAGACGGTCAAGCGTCGAGACGATGGATTTCGGAATCTTCTGCTCGTCCATCCACTTGTCGATGAGCGCATTTCCAAACGAATCCGGAAGCGAGTCGGCGAACACACCAGGCAATCCGTTAAAGGTTCCTTTGGGGAGGTCAAAAAGAGAGGCTTTGTAAATGTCGGTGGACAATGGCATCATGAGGGGCGCGATTTGGATGCCGGAGCGGACGAAATCGGCATCATACTGGAACTGGTAGTACGAACCGAAGTCGGGCGCAATCCTGCCGACGTGCCGTCCCCACAGAAATACGTCCACGGCCATCACGCGCTTATACATGGCTTCCCTTCTTTTTGACACGCGACGCCCGCTTGCGTTCCGTGTGCGTGATGAGCGCAATCTGATGGTCGATCTGCTCTTCGGGCGCAAGTTCATGGACCCAGTTAGTGTGTCCGTACGTGCGGCACAACGACACCAATGCCCACATGGAACCACCGCGCCCGCTTTCAATGTTCTTGACCGTTGAAACGGAAATGCCGCTCTGCGCGGCGGCGACCTCGCGCGTGAGGTTCAGAAAGAGCCGCCGCGCCCGCAACGACTCGCCCATTTTTTTCAAGATTTCCTTCTTGGTACCTCGTAACACGGCCAAACCTCTCCGTACCGAACGCGAAAAGTCTACCAAATGTTACCAAGCCAGTCAACTGACAAAATATTGCCTTTTAATCGGTGGCAATTAATTCAATGGGTAAAATATTGCCATTTGGTATTTCACTGCGGCGCGTCCGGAGGCCGCGCCCTACCATTTCGCGGCGCGCATTCTGTTTCACAATCTAAACTGTCAGTTCCCAGCCCTTGCGGTAGGTCGTCGTGAGGAAGGCGTTCGCCGCGTCGTCGTTCGTTATGCGCGTGCCGTCCCAGAGAAGCTTCTTGCCCACGCCCGCGCGGGGCGCGACGTTGCCGAGAAGGACCGTCTCCGCGAGCGGTGCGGAATACTCGAAGTTGCAGCCGCAGTTCCGGGCGGGGTTGCGGATCGCGCGGATCCAGTCCGCCTGGTGCGTCATCCCCTTCTCGCGCGGGAAGAGCTTCGGCGGACGGTGCTTGTAGATCTCCTTCGGACCGAACACGAGCCCGTCGCCGTGCGGCCCGATGCGGATCATCCCCTTCTCGCCGATGAAGAGCGAGCCGAGGCAGCCGAGGTTCTGGCCGTACTTGCGCTCCATCTCCTCGACTATCGGCGGCAGGTGCTGGAACTCGCGTTTGAGGCACACGCCGATCTTGTTGACGTGCTTGTTGTCGTACGGGATGCCCGGCTTCGTGCCGTCGTACCAGTGGAGCGTCACGGGGTCCATGCCGGGACGCGCGGGGTACTTCCACTCCACCTCGGTGGACCACGTCCAGCTACCCGCGCAGCCCCACTCCGCGCGCTTCGCCTCGACGCTCTCGGGATGGACCGTATCGAGGGCGAGCGCCCAGAACACGGGGTCGATGATGTGCGTGCCCATGTTGCCGATCGACCCGTTGCCGTAGCCGATCCAGTCATGCCAGTCGTGCGGGTGCATCCCGTTGTGGTGCGCGTCAGGCGCATAGTAGTCGCACACGGGCGCGGGGCCGCACCAGGCGTCCCAGTCCATGCCCGCGGGCGGCGTCGCCTTCGGGGGACGCTCCAGCATCGCGTTGAGGCGGTCGTCGAAGCTCCACACCTCGCGCACCTGCCCGATCGCGCCCGCGCGGATGTACTCCACGAGACGGCGCATGCCCTCCTCGGAATGCCCGTGGTTGCCCACCTGCCCGATCACGCCGTACTTCCGCGCGGCGGCGCGCATGAGCTTCACCTCCGACACGGTGAGCGCCATCGGCTTCTCCACGTACACGTGCAGACCCTTCCGCATCGCGAGCAGCGCAGCCGAGGCGTGGTGGTGGTTGGGCGTGGCGATCGCCACGGCGTCAAGCGAGCCGCCCAGCTTCTCCAGCATCTCGCGGTAGTCGTAGAACGCGGCGATCTTCGAGACGTCCGTCGCGGGCTGGTGCGCCTTCACCACGGCGCGGATCTTGTTCCAGCGCGAAGGGTCGGGCTCGGCCATGCAGACGATCTCGCAGTCGTCGCAGAAGCCGTTGAGGATGCCGTAGCGCGTGGAGAGTCCCATGCGCCCGCCGCAGCCGATGAGGCCGAGCCGTATCTTGCGGTCAGTCACCGCCTTCGCGGCCGTACCGCCGATGGAGAAGAGCGGAAGCGCAGCCGCGCCCGCCGAGAGCTTGAGAAACGATCTTCTGTGCATGTTTTCCATGCGCACAGTCTAACATTTCTCCGCCCCCCGAATCAAGCCCGAAATGACCTTCGGGTCACTTGTGGAGCGAGTTCAGGAGCTGGGTCTGGCCCTTGATCAGGTCGTCGGCCACCGTTTCGCCGAACGGCGAGGTCGCCGCCTCGTAGCCGCCCTCCTTGAACGAGTCGGAGAACGGGAAGTAGCCGCGGCTTCCGTTGGTGAGGCAGGAGAGGATCGTGAGCGTGAACGGCGACGCCTTCTTCACGGCCTTGCCGATGTCGTTGAACGGTTCGCCGGGGAACCCGCCGAAGGCGAGGGACTTGCCGACGGAGATGGCGTAGATGGGCAGGACATGGTAGTCGGCGTGGTTCGCCATGTTGCAGATGCGCGCGGCGCGGGCCACCTCGGTGGTAAGCTCCATTTCCTTCCACGGCAGCTCGGCGTCGTGTCCGGCCGCGTGCTTGGCGCACACCTCCTTCGCCCAGGCGAGGTTCTTCTCGTCCGAATCCTTCGCCTTCTGCGCGGGCACGCGCACGGTCGTCGTCGCGAAGCCGATTTCGCCCGCCTCCAGCGGGATGTACTTCAGCCACACGCGCAGCGCGGCGGAGGCGACAACGTTGGCCATGTGCCAGGCGTGGTCGTAGCCGCGGTCGACGGCGTCGAAGTCGCGCTTCAGGCCGTTGAGCTCGCCGGGACGCGGCATCAGGTTGCAGTGGTTCACGTCGCCCTGCGTGCCGTTGATGACCATGCAGCGGGCGCGCCCGAGGGTGGCGGCCTCGAACACGGTGCGCGTAAGGCCGGGCCAGTCGGCGGTGATCGTCTCGCCGCCCACGACGTCCGGATGGGTCTGGAAGTTGATGACGCAGATCGCCGGCGCGCCCGTGCGGTCGATGCGCAGCACCTGCACCGTCTCGTCCGGCGGCGTGCCGGCGGGACGCACGATGTCGGGGTTGTCGCGGCCCGGATTGGTGCGCACCTTGCCGTCCTTCATGAGGTAGCGGCGGCCGAAGGAGATGCGCTTCGCCTCGGAGCGCTGGTAGGAGAGCGTGGCGGGCTTGAGGTCGCGGACGGCCGACAGCGCCACGTCGGCGGCGCGCGTCACGCACATGTCGACGTAGATGCGGTCGACGTCCGTGGCGTTGCCCGGGTAGGTCGGCTTTCCGGAGGCGTCCTTGCCGATGTGCATGGCGAGGTAGCCGCCGTCGTGCGTGTGGGAGGCGTGCACGAGGATCGCGTTGCGGTTGACGCCCGTGGACTTCACGATCGCGTCGCGCATCAGGTCCGCCACCGAATCGGAGATCCCCTCGGTGTCGACCTGGATCACGAGCGCCGTCGTCTTGCCGTCGGAGAAGGCCACGCAGTTCATCTGAAGCGGATCCAGGACCTCCTTCGCGCGGCGGTCCTTGAAGTAGCCGGGCATGAACGACCCGAGCGGCGGCGTGATGTCCGCGCGCGCGAACCCCGCCTTGAAATCGGCGGCGCGGGACTTCGGCGCGCGCGCCATCAGCTCGTCCACGATCCTGCCGACCTCGGCCTTGGGCGTCTTGACGGTCAGCACGTAGTGGTTGCCGTTGGGGTCGGGCGTCCAGGCGTTCTTGCCCTTCGCGTCCACGATGTCGAACCTGCCGCGCGTCACGTTGAAGTAGCGCTGCCAGCCGCGCACCGCCGCGAGCGCGGTCACTTCGTCCCACGCCGCATGCCCCTTCTCAGACTCTTTGTACTCCCGCAGGGCGCGCTTGAACACGTCGCGGACGGGATTGACGGCCGCCGTCACCTTCGAGACCGGCACGCCGCACTTCACCTCCACGCCGTAGCACCAGTCGAGGAAGTAGATCGGCGTGGGCCAGTCGCGGAACGCGATCTTCGACGACTCGCCGTCCTCCTTCGAATTGTACTCGTAGCCGTCCGGGAAGCGGCACGCCATCGCGTACCAGGCCTTCACCTTCTTCGCCACGAGCGCGCGGCCGTCGAGCGGCGAGACGGCGTCGCCCTTCGTCTCCAGCAGGCGGCGGAGGTTCGTGGTGAAGCCGACGGAGCAGATCGTCACGCTGCCGTCCGGCTGGGCGGCGAGGATCCGCCGGTAGACCTCGTTCGCGTCCGGCGCGAGGTCGCTCGTGGGGTGCTTCGCCGCGGGGTTGGACTTGACCATGTCGCGGTACATGTCGTACGCCTTCTGCCGAAACGCGATCGGGCCGAGCCCGATCTCGCGGTTCGCGCCCACGGGGATGTCGGGGCGCCCGTAGAAGGCGTTGACGATCTCGACGACGCCGACCGACGGCGTGCCGCGCGTGCTGGCGACGGTGCCGAGGATCTCGCATTCGCCGGCGTCGGCGAGCGCGTGGAGCGTCGCGAGCGCGCCCACGTCGTCGAAGTCGGTGTACATATCCGTGTCGAAGATGATCTTCTCCGGCGCGCCAAACGCAAACTGGGCGGCACATGCGGCCGCCACGACCAGAAGAGCCAAACGCTTCATGGATTTTCCTCGGTATTTCTTTGGAGCCGGCAGAGGGATTCGAACCCCCGACCAGCGGTTTACAAAACCGCTGCGCTACCACTACGCTATACCGGCTTTTGGGTTAGGCGATATTCTACCAAAAAACGGCGGCGTTTCAAAGCACGGATTTTATGCTATAATCAACGTGTTTCACGGACAAGAGGAATCAACGCCATGAGAGGCTTCTTCAACAAAGTCGCCGAACACATCGACAAGCTCGACGCCGAAGGCCAGCGGAAGCAGTACCGCCTGCTCGTGGAGGAACTGTCGTTCTACGAGTCGGTGTTCAGCTCCCTGCGCGAGGGCGTGCTCGTGGTCGACGCCGCGGGCACCACGGTCTACGCGAACGAGGCGGTCGCGCGCCTCACCGGCTTCGACGGCGCGAAGGCAAAGGGGCGTCCCGTGCGCCACATCCTGCCGGACTGGGACTGGGACAACCTGCTCGCGCCGTCCGGCGAGGGACAGGGCTGGACGCGCCAGGCGTCCTGCGAGATCGAGGTCTCCTACCCCGAACGGCGCATCCTCGAAGTCCAGGCCACGCCCTCCGTCAACGGCACCGTCCTCCTCGTGCGCGACGTGACGCTCGCCCGCGCGCAGGAGGAGAGCGCGCGGGAGTCGAGCCGCACGGACGCCGTGCGCGACCTCGCCGCCGGCGTCGCGCACGAGATCGGCAACCCGCTCAACGCCATTTCGCTCAACCTCCAGCTCCTCGCGCGCGAGTTCCGCCGCGAGCCGGACGAGGAACGCCGCACCCGCCTGCTGCACGACATCGCGACCTCCCAGAACGAGGTCAAGCGCCTGGAGGGGATCATCAAGGGCTTCCTCTCGGCCATCCGACCCGCGAAGCTCAACCTCGTGCCGGGGTCGATCCTCGACCCGCTCACGGACACGCTGGACGCCATGAAGGCGCAGTTCGAGGACCGCCGCATCCAGACGCAGCTCAACCTGCCCACCGCCCTGCCGACGGTGCTCGTGGACCACGCCCAGATGGAGCAGGTGTTCTTCAACCTCGTCAAGAACGCCATCGAGGCGATGAAGGACGGCGGCAGCCTCGACATCGAGGTGGCGGCAGACGACCGCGACGTGCACGTCGTCTTCCGCGACAACGGCACCGGCATGGACGCCGCGACGCTCGCGCACATCTTCGAGCCGTACCAGACCTCCAAGGAACAGGGCAGCGGGCTCGGACTCATGCTCTCGCGCCGCATCGTTCACGCCCATGGCGGCGAGATCGACGTGGAGTCGAAGCCCGGCGCGGGCACGGCCTTCACCGTCCGCATCCCCCGCCTGGAGAAGCGCGTGCGGCGCCTCAAGTGACGCCCGTCACTCTGTCACGCGGTTGCGCTTGAACGTGAAGAAGAACGAGACGAGCATCAGCGCGCCCCCAACGGCATAGACGCCGCCGATGATCGCGAAGCCCACCTCGAAACCCCGGAGCCCCCACGCATCGTAGAGATATCCCATCAGCACGGGCGCCAGCGCCCCGAGGAAGAACGCGAGCATCGTCATGAGCCCCACCGCCGTCGAACGGTACTTCGGCGCCACCACGTCGAAGAGCGAGGCGTGCGTGTTGACCTCGAAGAACCCGCGGAACACGCCGTAGGCGGCCACGGCCACCCACGTGGAGATGAGGTTGGGGGCGAACCCGAACCACACGAGCATCGGCGCGCCAAGGAAAAGCGCCACACCCTGGACGAGCAGACGGAAACGCGGGAATTGTTTCACGAACGCGTCGGTCAGGAATCCGCCGGCCATGATCGCCGCGAACGCAAAGACGTGGTGCCAGAGCATCGTGCCGTTCCCGGCCGCGGCGACGGCCGCCGTCTTGTCGCCCAGCTCCGCCGCGAACTTCTCCGCCACGAACTTCGGCGCCCACGACATGTAGACGTTGTTCGCGATCACGATGGCGATGAACCCGCCCGAGGCAAGCAGCGCGGAGGGATTGCAGAAAAAGGCCTTCAATCCCTCGATCAGCGGCGGTTTCTCCCCCTTCGCCTTGCAGTCGTCCCTTTTGTCACCCCTGTCCCCATCGTCCTCTTTGTCCCCATCGTCCCCCTTCTCCCTCAAGAAGAAAATGAAGCCCACGCCGAGCAGAAATCCGAGCGAGCCGAAGATGATGAACACGGGCCGCCAGAAGCCGAGCTCGCCGAAGTGCTTCGCCACCCACGCGCTCCCCTTCAGCGCGTGGAGGATCCAGCCCACGAGCGCGCCGCTCGTCATGAGCCCGATGTAGAGCGCGGCCTGGTGGATCGAGAGCGCCACGGACCGCGTCTCCTTGTGGTGGACGGCGATGAGCGCGTAGGCGCTCGGCGCGTAGAACGACTCGCCGCCGCCCGTCGCGATCGACCTGAAGAACATCACGCTCAGGAACGCGGGAATCACGAGGCCCAATACGTGGAAATCGCCCACGAATCCCATGCACGCGGTCGTGATTGACCAAAAGATGAGCGAGCCGGTGATGAGCCACTTGCGGCTGAAGCGGTCTCCGCAGAAGCCGGCGATCGGCGTCATGACGGCAAGGGTCGCGAAGAGCGCCCCGTTGATCCAGCCCATCTGCCCGCCGGTCAGGTTGAGTTCGTCCTGGATCGGAATCGTCAGCAGGCCAAACAATGCCCGGTCCGCCTGGTGGAAGAAGAAGGCGAAGCTCAGCATCGCGATCAAAAACCACTTATATGACTTTCCCATCTCTTGTCCTCTCTAATCACGAACCACGAATCACGAACCACGAGCCACGAATCAAAAATCCACGTCCTCCGGCATGTGCTGGGCGCTGCAGCCGGCATCTACCACGAGGCGCTCGCCGCCGACGTTGCGCGCAGCGTCCGACGCGAGATACGCCACGGCCTCCGCGATGTCGCCGCCCGTCGCCTCATGGCGCAGCGGGCAGTTCAGCCGGCGGCGCGCCTTGATCTTCTCGTCGAGCACGTCCCAGCGCTCCGTGTAGATATAGCCGGGCGCGACCTCGTTCACGCGGATGCCGAGCGGTCCGAGGTCGAGCGAAAGCGAGCGCACGAGCGCGTCGATGCCGCCCTTCGAGGCCACGTACGCCGTGCGGTTGCGGATGGCGCGCATCGAGGTGTTCGACCCGAGGAACACCACCACGCCCTTCTGGCGCGTGACGGGGTTCGGCTCCTGCTTCATGAAAAAGCGGTTGCACGCCGCCTGCGTCACCTGGAAGCCGCCGACGAGGTTGACCTTCAGGACGTCGAGCAGCTGCGCGGTCGTCATCTCCAGCGGGCCTCCGTGCCCGAGGCCCTGGTTGGCGGCGTTGTTCACGAGGATGTCGAGCCGGCCGGCCTTCTCCTCGATCACGTCGAAGAGATGCGCCACCTGCGCGGTGTCCGACACGTCGCACGGCACGGCCGTGAAGTCACCGATGCCGCGCGCGCGGAGGATCTGCTCGCCCTTCGCCGTGGACGCGGGAGTGGACCCGCACATGAACACCTGCGCGCCCTCGCGCACGAAAAGGTCCGTGATCTCGATGCCGGTGTTGCGATTTCCGCCCGTCACCAGCACCACTTTTCCGTCAAAACGCTTCATTTCTTAATTTTCCTTTCATTTCGCGATGACGCCAGTGCGCAGGAGGACGGGGCCGAGCAGACCGGACGGCAGCAGGTCGTCGTCCTTGTCCCAGTGCTTCCAGGTGGTGAACGTGTGGCGGCCCGTCGGGGACGGCATCCCCGCCTTCACCCACTGCGGCAGTTCCTTGATGCCGATTTCCTTCACGCCGCGGCGTACCACGCCCTTCCACTCGCAGTCGTCCGCGTAGAGGCGGTCGTCTCCGATGAGGCGGTTCGGCCAGAGGTTCGTGACGCGGATGGAGAGATCGAGGGTGGCCCCCCCTTCCAACGCGTCCGTCACGTCCACGCGGAACGGCGGCTTCCAGAGGACGGGATACGTCTTGCCGTTCACCGTCACCTCGGCGAAGTTCTTCACGTTGCCGAGGTCGAGCACGAGACGCGCCCCCGCCGGCAGCGGCGGCGCGGACACGCGCTTCGTGTACGTGGCGGTGCCGGAGAAGTACTTCACGCCGTCCTCGGGACGCTCCGTCCACGAGACGAGGCGCGGGAACGTGACGGACGCCGGGGCGCCCCATCCCTCCGGGAACGACACGTTCCAGGCGCCGGCCACGAGAACGGGCGCGGGCGGGGTGGCCGTGTAGCGCGTCACGGTTCCGGACGCGGGCGTCACCTCCGCGGCGAGCGGCTGCCACGCGAGAATCTTGCCGTCGCTCCACTCCCAGACGGGCGGCGCGTCAATGGCCGCCACAGAGGACGGAACATTAAAGGTCGCGTTCTCCTCGACCGTCACAGTCCGCTCCACGCCGTCATACGTATACGTGATGTGCCCGACCTTCTTCGTCATGTACATCGGGTCACTGCCGGCGAGCTTGTTGTCGATCTTCACGGACACCTTGCCGTCCTTCACCTTCGCGGCAACCTTCTTCGTGATGTCGACCACGACGTCCTCAGCCGGCTTCCACGCGGGATCGATCACGCCATACCACGCGCTCTTCAGCTGCGCGCCGGCGGGCAAGGTGTAGGAGGCGTGCTCCTTCACAACGTCGCACTTCTCGCGTCCGTCCAACACGTACTTGACCTCCAGCTTCTTGTGCTGCATCGACGCGGGGTCGCCGCCGAGCGCGCCGTTCGTCACGGACACGCGCACGCCCGGCTTCAGGTAGGAGGAGACTTCCGAACAGTCCGGGCGCCCCGGCTTGGCGAAGACGCCATACAGCGCCTTCTTGATCTTCAGCGAGTGCTTCGCCTCGGGCTCCACTGGGTCTGGACGCGGCGTGGCCGTGACGGCCACGTTGACCGCGTGCTGAGCCGACGCGGGCGCGCGGAACACCACGAACGCGCTGCCGCTCGGCGGGAAGGTGAGCGTCACGTACGTGCGCCCGTCCGCCTCGCGCCAGACGTCGGCGGGACGCGACGTGCCCGCCACGGCGTCCCAGACCTCGGGCGTGCGCCCGGTCTGGCGGAACGACGCCTCGAACGTGCGCGTCTGCACGTTGTTCATCGCGACGAAATACCAGTCCGCGCCCTCGCCGCGGCGGTGGATCCACTGGGGAGCCGGATCAGTGGCGGCGGAGGCGAAGTCGGGTTCCACGCCGAGCTTCTGGAGCGCCTCGGCGGGACGGCAGGTCAAAACGCCCTTCGCCCACACCTTTTCGGCGAGCGCGCTGACGCGCCCGTCGGCCGACGGATACCCGCGCAGGCCGGGCGCGCGCACGGGCTTGACCATGCCGCACACCTTCGCGCCGGCGTCGAGCAGGCCGTCCACCGTGCGGAGCAGGTCTTCGGACATCGTCTTGCGCGGCGGCAGGATGAGCAGTCGGTACGCGACGCCGCCGGGCGCCACGACGCAGCCGTTCACGACTTTCAGCATCTTCAGCGCCTTGGTGGCGCAGATGTCCCAGTTGTAGCCGGCAGGCAGCGTCATGTCGCGCGCGTTCGTGCCGCCGAATCCGTCCGTGTTGCCGCCCTGGTTCGGCGCCTGCTCGCCGCAGAAGAAGAGCGCGTCCGCCACGAACTTCCCTTCCTGGAGCATCCACTGGCACCGGGCCTGGTAGAGGAACCACGGACCGGAAAACTCCCACCACGTCTGCGTGCGGTCGAGATGCATGCCCCAACGGCCCATCGTCATGCCCGGGAGATACTTGTTCCCCGCCCAGGGCTGGTGCGTGAAGCGGTGGTAGATGATGCGGTTGACGCCCTCGCAGTAGACGCCGTCGCCTTGCGCCTTGATGGAGAACGGCGTGGTGAGCCAGCGTCCGCCGCTGCCAGGGTCGGCGGTGAAGGATTCCGTGGCGGCATAGCGGCGGCCCCACACATGCGCGAGATAGGAGGCGAACCGGCCGTTGCCAGAGCCCATGCCATGGTCGCCCGACTTGGCGTGCGACCAGAACTCGCCCATCGGCACGTCGACATCCTGTCCGTACTGGAGATTGTCGCACGGCGCATTGCCGTAGGGTTCGATCGAAAGCAGAAGCCCGTGCTTGTGGCAAAGTTCCGCCATGCGTCCGGCGTAGTTCTCCGCGAAGAGGTCGGCCACCACGCGGCGGAAATCTTCGAGGAAGCGCTCGCTTTCATCCACGCTTCCCACGATGCGTCCCGCGAAGACGGGCAGGTAGGGACGGAGCGAATAGCCCATGCGCGCCTCAAAGGTCTTGTCGAGGTTCTGGGTCCAGTTCTGCGAGGCGACCTCGTAGCTATCCACGAGAATGTTGTTGAAACCGCTCTCGACGGCTCCCGCAAGCGACCCGAGGTGCTCGCAGAGTCGCGTCACGTACTGGTTGAAATGGTAGTCCATCGCGGAGGCGGAGAGCTTGTCCACCTCCAGGCCCTTGCCGTGGTCGGACGCGGGATGGTTGCAGCGGCCGTTGCAGATGTGGCCGATGCGCACGATCGTCCAGTTGCCGGCGGGCACGTTCCAGTCAAGCGTGCCGTCCGCCGCGAGATGGGCGGTGATGTCGCGCACCTCGCCCTTCGGGACGACCTGGTCCGTCTGCGCGGGCGTCGTGTCGAGCGCGCACTCCTGGCGCACGGCGAACGTCTTGGCGGCGAGGTTGGAGAGCATCGCCCGCGCTTCGAGACGCGCGGCGAGCAACTTGAGCGCGACGGGGCTCTTCGAGAACGTCAGGCGGATGGCGCGCGCAGTGACGGGTGCAGGGAAGGTGTGGAAACGCTCCCCGTGATTCCCCACGCCGGAACGCGCGATCGGGATGCGGAACGATTCGAGGCGCGTGAACGACGTGCCGTCCGCCGACGTCTCGACCTGGACCGCGGCGTCGCCGCTCCAGGCGTGTCCGTAGGTGATCTGGAACATCACGGCGGGCGCGGTGAACGGCTTGTCGGAGGAAAGGAGGAACGAATTGCCGGAGACCGTGGTCTTGACGTCGGGGAAGGTGCGCGCCTCCACCGGCGGCGTGGGGAAGGCGACGACGGCGATGTCCTCGTAGAAGCCGTTGTCTTTCGTCTCGCGCGGCAGCTGCGCGTGGAACTTCGAGGGACCGGTCGTCTTCACCTCGCGCCATGTGACGACCTTCATGCCGTTCGAGGGCATGTTCCAGGGGCCGCCGGAGGACGACCAGCCGGAGCAGTTCGGAATGCAGATCTCCAGGCCCAGACGCCGCGCCTCCGAGGCGGCGTGCTTGAACATGTCGAACCATTCGGGGGAGTTGAAGTCGAGCGGACCCGGCGGGATGTTGCAGCCCGCGTCGAACATCTGCACGCCGCCGATGCCGGCCTTCGCGAGCGCCTCGAAGTCGCAGGTGATGCCCTCCTTCGTGACGTTGCCGTTCATCATGTGGTACCACGTGTGCGGCTTCGCCGAGTTGGGCGGGTTGCGGAAACCCTCCTCTAGCGTGATGGCCGACGAACAAGCGCATGCCACCATTCCCGCGAAACAAATCCAACCTGCCTTCATGGAACTCCTCCGTGTTGTCGTTATGGAAAAGAAACGGGCGGCGGGGATTGACCCGTCGCCCGTTGAGGGGCATTAGCGATACCCCGTCGGTTAGGGACCGACTAATTG
>JAFRSR010000236.1 GCA_017427485.1 Kiritimatiellia bacterium | reverse complement strand
GAGGCTGGGCTGGATTGTCAGCCAATGGCTCGCAAAACGTGGTTTTGTGCTGGTTTCGCCTTCGTCAGCCATGTTTTCGCCCCTTACCGTCGATGTTTCACCTTTCAAGCGCACTTCGACCGCGCTCCTAGATCACAGAGCTGCGTACCCAAGGGGTTTTGCAATTGTCTCTTCCTTTTTCCCCACCCGATATGCTATAATTCCCATTGCCGCCCAAAAGACGACTGCATGAACCACACGCTACAGGCGAACAGCGCGGAGAAACGCAGTCCAAAAGAAAGGAGATTTGCGGAGAAATGCCGTAACTTTTCGCCGCGTGGCGTGTAGACGAGACAAAAAACAGGAGGAAACCATGGCACTTGACATCAACGGATACAGCAACGTCTTCAAGACCTTCGTCGACTTCGCGCAGCAGCGTGTGGACGCGAACGACGAAAACGCGATCGCCGACGCGCACGTCCAGAAGCCGCTCGTCGGCCGCAAGACCCTCGCCATCACCCAGTCGCTCACGGACGAGGTCCACAAGTGGACGCGCGGCATGGACGAGTGGACGGTGAACGACCGCACCCGCGCGCTCTTCAAGAAGGCGATTGCCGACATGTTCGGCGGCGAGTCGAAGATCCCCGCCTCGGTGAAGAAGGCGATGGTGCTGTCCGACTACGGCGCAGGCAATCCGGCCAAGGGCGGCGGAATAAGGATGGTGCTGTTCAATATCGGCAAAATCCTGGCGAATCCGGACAATCTCAACGAGAGGGGGTTGGAGGACATCAATTACCTTCTTTCCGAAATCAGGAAGGACATCGGCGACAAGAGCGGGCGCAGTGAGAACCGCCTCGGCAATGAAATCATGATAGAGGCGGAGAATCTGCCCTGACTGCGGTAACCTTTCGCCGCGCGGCGTGTAAACAAAGCAGAACCTTTCAAACAAACCACCACATCAAAGTGAAAAAATGGTACAATGTCATCCGCAATCCTAAGGAAGGAGAGTAAGACATGCTAGATGGTATTTCGCAGAGCCTCGTAAACATCGCCAGCAAAGTCGGCAAGAGCGACCTCGACAAGGGGGTTGTATTCGACATGCAGACCGGCAAGTTCGCGGTCAATCGCAATGCGGACCAGATGGGTCTCGGCGACCACAACTACTTCCAGAACGAGACGCCGACGGAGCTGGGGAGGCAGAACGCCATCATCAGGAGCGCGCTCGCGAACTCCCTCAAGAAGATTCTGTCCGAAGGCGGCGGATTGATCGGCCAGGCCCAGCAGAAGGCCCTGGACGAGATTTTTACGACGCTGTTCGGTGCGACGGACGCAACCGGCAACTTCGGGAAGGACATGGAAATCTACCGTCCGATTACGGCGCGGACGGTGAAGCAGCTCATCACAAAGGCCCAGAGGGCGCATGCGCAGGCTGCGCTCGAGGCGCTCCCGGCCGGGAGCGCGAAGATCGACAACGCCGAAAAGCTCATCGCCAAACTCTGCGCCAACGCGTCCCTCCACGGGAAGACGGACACCGTCCGGAGGATGGTGGAGAAGCTCGAGATCGACCTCGCCAAGTGCGGCGCCAAGCTCGAGGCGGCGACGACGGAGAGGGCGCGCGCCAAGGTGGAGGCGTCGATCGTCGCGACGGTCGACAAGTTCATCCGCGAGGCTTCGCAGCTCGATGCTGAGATGCCGGGGGCGGATTTTGCGGTCGAGCTGGCTATCGAGGAATATACGGACTCGACGGGGAAGTTCCTCGGTCCCGGATTCTGCGCGCAGTTCCACAAGCGCGCCATGGGCATGATCGAGCCGGGGATGACCTACGATGCATTCAAGGCGAAAATCGCCGAGGCACTGCCCGTAATCGTCAATGAGGCACGGGCGAACGCCTCCTCCCCGCTCGTCTTCAGCTCCAGGCAGCCCGGCGTCCCGCAGCCCGCCGACGTGGGCCTTTCGCAGGAGAAGATGAACGCCGTCCGCGCCGAGTTCCAGGGTTCCGTCGCGGACGGACAGAGGCTCGTCCAGAACGGGACGAACCTCACGTCCGTGCCGAGTTTCTCGATCGGCGCGGACAAGTTCGACACGACCGTGTTCCTCAAGGGCCAGCCGAAGCCGTCGGACAACAGCAGGAGCATGGACGAGAGTTTCACCGCGAACATGCGTTCCCGCGGCGAAGCGAGGCCCCTCGTCAAGGTGGTCAATCCAGACGGATCGGTCATTTCGCTTCAACGCTGCGTCGCCTCCCATGTCGACACGGTCTGCGGAGGGGCCGGCGTGCAGTCCACCGCCGTCAAGGCCGCGATGATGCTCGACCTCAGCCGGCTCGTGGGCGGCATCGCGGAGGATCTGCATCTCGACGGCAAGCTCCGTGAGGGCATCAAGCAGGGATGCGACTGCACCCTGACGCTCAACGACGACGGATCGATCGACGTCACGCTCTCGACCAAGCCGGAGAGCAGCGTGGAATGCTCGCTGACGCTCAGGATCTCGACGGAGGGCGAGCGCTCGCTCGTCTCGTTCTCTGGCGTGAAGACGAGCAACGCCTTCGCCGACAAGGTCGAGCAGGCCGAACGTCGCCGTCTTTTCGCGGCCAAGATGGATCCTGTGACCGGTTCCATCACCAAGATGGCCGCCGCCAAGCTCGCCGAGATCAAGCAGTATGTCGAAGCGCCGAACGTGTCCGCGCGCATCGGCGAAGAGAACATGAACTCCCTCCAGGTGTCCGTCACCGGGCTTTTCAACGGACTCATGGGCGAACTGCGCCGCCTCGCGAACGATCCCGCGGCGCGTCTCGAGAAGACGCCCGACCAGTACGAAAGGGACTTCGCCACGCAGATCGAAAACCTGCGCCAGCGCACGCTCGCGCGCGTCCAGTCGAACCTCTTCCTGGCGGTCGACTTCAAGAAGTCCTTCAATGACATTGCGGCGAAGTGCAACGCAGCTGCCGGCAGGCTGGACGCGGCGGGAATGAACGCTCTCGGGTACGTCGTGAGGGATTTCATGGTGCGGACCAACACCTACCTCGCGGACCTGCGGTCCAACTTCATCCTCTCGGGGGAGGTGTCCGAAAGGGCGGCCAAGGAGCTTACGACGGCGGTGAAGGCCTTTGCCCGGCGCGCCATCGACGTCCTGACCTCGCTCAATGACAAGCCGACGGCGGAGGACGCCGTGGCGTTCGCGACAGGACTGAAGTCGCTGCGCTTCCCGGTGCTGGCGTTCAGGACGTTCTCCGAGGGCGCCCGCACCGCGATGCTTTCCGCGAGCGGACTCCTCTCAACCGAGGCCGTCGACCGGGCGGCGATCGGAAAGCCCGGGTACGGTCCCGTGGCCAAGGCGGTTTCCGATTTCGCGGATGTCGTCAACAATCTGCTCTTGCAGGCGCGCGGATGGGGGAACAACGCTCAGGCGCTGGAGTTCATGAGCCTCGCCGAGGGCAGGCTCCGTCGCATAATCCAGACGGTCGTAAGGGGCATCGACAGCGGGACGGACCTGAGTCAGGGCATCGGCGGGGTACTCGCCGAAGAGCTTGCGCCCATCTTCGGCACCTTCGCGAACTACGAGCGCCAGAACATCCAGGACACGTTCTCCCGGAAGGCCGACGCGCACATCGCCACGCTCCAGGACATCCGGAACAACGGCGTGTCGGTCAACGGCGTCCGCGTTCCGCTGAGCGAAGCCCAGCGCGCCGACGTGGACGACGCGATCGCCAGGATAGGCGCCCTCAAGGATGGCCTCCAGAACGTGCAGGGCGACAACCGTCCGATCACCCGCGAGGGGCTCGCGGCGTTCATGTCCAGACTTGACGGCGCCGTCGGCAAGTTCATGGAGAAGCTGGCGAATCCGGGTCCGAGCCGCGCCCCGCAGCAGAACCTCTTCGCCCGAGCGTTCGGCGGCCTCGGCGGCAAGCTGGATGGCGACGCCGACTACCGCATCGCCCTGCCGGCGGTGCCGACGGACTACAACGCATCCGCCACCAACGCGGCGAATCCCTTTGCGGGACAGGGCGGCGCCGGGTTCGCGTCCTTCGACGAGCTGACGCGCACCATCCGCGCCCAGACCGCGATCGGCAGGACGATCAACGCCGACAACCCCGAGCTCAAGACGATGGCGCTCGACGTCTTCTACGAACTCGAGGAGGCGAGGCCGTACCTGGATATCGACGATGACAACAACATCCTGGGGTTCAAGGAGATCAACGGCGAGAAGACCGGCGAGCTCATCGTCGCCGCGGCGCTGAAGGCCGCGGTCGCCAGGCGCACCGCCGCCTGCGTCGCCGAGCTGGCGACGCTCCAGAACGGCGTCGCGCTCGATGTCGAGAAGTACACCGGACCCGCCGGGATGACGGCGCTCAAGGCGGCGATCAGGGATGCCTTCCCGGCCGAGATCAACCGCTTCGCGGTGGTCGCCCGGGCGGAGGCACGGCCCGTCGGCGAACTCCTTCCGGGCGAAGTCCTGAAGCGCGGCAACAACATCTTCGGACTCGACCTTGAATACGTCCGCAAGCAGGGGAAGCTCGAAGCGCTGAAGACGATAGTCCTCGGAATGATGATTTCCAACGCCCGCCTCGAATACGTGCAGCTCCAGCGCAGCAATCCCGCCGCCGCCAACCAGCTGATGGAGCGGTGGCTGAGCCAGCGGGAGCCCCTCGGTGACGATTTGAAAACGCTCATGATGATCGACGGCGCCGCGCTGAGGGGACTTCAGGCGTCGCTCCTCAACGGCGATCTGCCGCTCGACGGCAGCATCAATCTGCCGACGGTGCTTCTGCTGCAGAAGCTCTCGAAGTTAGGTGGCGAACGAGCCAACGAGGAGCTGATCGAAGCGAACAAGTGGTTCGCGAACCCCAATCCCGGCGAGAACTACATCATGCTCCTCAGAAACGGGCTCACTCCCGAGAGGATCGCCCAGTTCTGCGACGTAGGAAACGAACCGAATCAAGGGTTGGCGGACAGCCGTATGGACTCGAAGGCCTCCTCGCTCTTTTCAATCCTCTCCTACCTGTACGTGATCGGCAGGTGCGATGCGGGGAGCGTCGACGAGGTGTGCCTGCGAGTCCTCCACAAGCACGTCTACGAGACCACCGCAAACGACTTCTCGAATACGCTCTCCCTCATGCGCAAGGGTGTGGTCGATCTCATCAATCACCCAGATCCCAATGACGACACCCCTCCGCCCGCAGGCCTGCAGGATCTGGATCCGATGTCGCAGCTCAACGCCGAGCAGCGGGAAGGCGCGATGTTCTTCAAGCGCACCGCGATCCCGACGACCGCCCATGTTGCGGAGACGCTGGCCGTCTACAACGTGCTCAAGCAGATGTCCGCGCCGAACGGTCCGGCCGAGTCGCAGGTTACCTACAACGGCGTACAGTTCACGCTCAGCGTCGCGAACGGCGTCCTCACCGCGAAGGAGCGGGTGAACATCGACGTCTGGCAGCTGCGCGACGGGTCGAATTCGCACGAATACCATCTCGACAAGGTCCGGAAGAACGTCGAAATCCCGATCGTGTGCCCCCTCGACGTGCGCGGCTTCCTCTCGCAGATCGAAGACGAGATCGCGGCCAACGCGACGGTCTACGGACGCGAGGCGGCGCTCGCGCTCTTCAACGCGGAGGGCTTCGACGCCGGCTCCAGCCGCGCCCGCCAGCTCGCGCTGAACGTGATCGCCGGCATCACCGGCACGCTCGCGACTGAACTCTGCCACGTGCCCACCACGGACCTGACGGAACTCGCGCGCGGCATGCTGCAGACCCAGGGCGACCCGAAGGCGTTCTTCAAGGAGAGGCTCGCCGGCCTCAACGGCGACGGCGTGACGCGCTTCAACGGCGCGGCCACGCTCGAACTCTACCGGAAGATGCAGGCGACCGACCGGAACCAGCTCGACGAGATGGTCAAGCTGCCCGTGGAAAACAAGACCCGCGAAGGCGAGACGCTCGTCCAGTCGCGCCGTCGCCGCGTCCACGAGTTCATCGCCGAACTCGTAATGCCCGACGACACGACTCGCTACGACATCGACCGCGACGCCGGCAGGACCGACGCGGACATCATGCGCCGGACGATACTCTCCCACAAGTACGAACTCGGCATCGTGCTGCGTTCGCTCGGCTCCGATTCGGACCTCCTCGACACCTTCAGCCTGGCCACCGGCGGCGAAGTCAACGGCGTGGTGCCGCGCACCCATGAGATCACCACGACCCTCAAGGCGCGCATGATCCAGCTGAAGTCCATGGTGGACGCGGCGGGCGGGCTGGACGCCTTCTTCCAGGCGCTGGAGACGAACGACGGCGCGGGCGTTCCCGGGCTCGCCGACTTCCTCAATGGATTCTCCTCCGACCTCGCCTCGGCCTCGGACAAGGTACTCGCGAAGATGCAGGGCGTCCTCACCGAGAAGCTCGCCACCGCGTTCCGCCAGTCCACGGCGACCGCCAAGAACAAGCAGCTCTGGCAGAAGACGCTGGATGAAATCGCGGGATCCGGCACGCTCGACGTCGACACCGGCTACGGTCAGCTTCTCATGGAGGCGCTTTCGACCTACTTCTCCAAGATGGAGCCGATCGACCGCCACCGCATGGCGTCCTCGCTGCTGCGCTACGCCGGCTCCGAGTCCAACTCCGGCGAGATTCTGGGCGCACTCATCAAGGGCGCGGGCCCGGTGCTGCAGAAGCTCATGCAGGGCCTGCCGCAGACCGCGCTACCGCAAGACCTCCGGCAGGCGGTGGCGGACCTCAAGTGCAACCTCCCGTCCATACCGCCGGAGATGGTCCGCGCCACGCTCCTCGACATGGTCGAGCGCTCCAACGGACGCATCACGTCTATCGAGCTGACGAAGTCCCTCGGCGCGGCGACGGTCGGCCAGGCGTTCCTCTGCAAGATCGTGACGGTCGACAACCCCGCCGGCGAGGAGTGCGTCGTCAAGATCCTGCGTCCGGACGTCCAGGCCCGCGCCCGCCGCGAGCGCGACCTCTTCCTCGACATCGCAAAGCGGACGAAGGGAATGGCGGGCGTGTTCGACGTCCGGCTGGAGGGCATCTTCAAGGAGCTTGACTTCACGGTTGAGGCCAACAACGTCAAGCAGGGCTCGATCTACACCTCCGGCGTCGTCAACGACAAGATCGAGGGCGTGCGCAGCATGGAGCTCTACCCGTTCATCGCGGCGACCGCCAACACCCTTGTCGTCCGCAAGGCCCCCGGCGTCACCTACGACCGCTTCATCGCCGACTCGAAGGCCAGGGTCGACACGGTCCTCGGCAAGCTGAAGAAGGTCCGCAACGCTGACGGAAGCGTAAACTACCTCAGCGGCGACCCCACCAAGATCCTCACGACGCGCGAGGCGCTCCTGGACACCTACAACGACATCCTCCAGCGGCAGAAGCAGCTCACCGGCTTCATCGAGAAGTGGACGTTCGAGGCCATCTTCGACGGCGGGTTCTTCCACGGCGACGTGCACGCCGGCAACCTGATGTGCGACGGAACGCGCCTCACGGTGATCGACTACGGCAACGCCTCCAGGTTCTCGGCGAGCGAGCTCAACAGCCTCAAGTGGGCGCTCGCCTGGATTCCGGCGAAGAAAGCGTCCAAGTTCCTGGAAAACTACGAGAATCTTCTCTCGGCCGAAGGCAAGAAGACCCTCGCCGCCAAGCGCAATGACCTCGTCAGGGCGCTGCAGGAGGTCTTCGACCGCGCGGACGCCTCCGACATCGGGCGCATCATGTCGGCGGCCTTCCAGCTCATCCAGGAGATGGGCGTGGAACTGCCGGGTCCGATCTTCAGCATGCTGCAGAGCATGCAGCGTCTGGACGAGACGGTGAGACTCATGAACGAGCAGCTGTCGGAGATCAAGACAGCGCTCAGGTCGATGAGGCTCACCGACACCCTCCAGGATGGCGAGACGGTGCCCGACTTCCTCGTGCAGATCAAAGAGATGATCGATCCCCAGACGCGGACGAAAGTCGCTCACAACGGAATCACCCTCCAGGATGTCTTCACCCAATTCCAAAATCTGATTTCCTCCGGAAACGTCGACGATGAGGTTGTTCTCGTCGATCACATCCGGGCCTTCAATTATTACATGCAGGGGAACACGGGTGTGCAGCAGGAGGGCAACAACCAGCAGAATCAGACCTACGAAGCCAAGTTGAACGCTTTGGTCGACAACTGGGCGAACAATCCCGACTCCGCCGAAGCGAGGTCGGCCGTCTTCGCCCAGCTCGACCAGATTCGCGAGTACGAGGATTTCGTTGCCCGATTCGGCGCCACAGTCTCCCGTCTGAACGCAACCGCGATTCTGGCGACGCTCGCCGCCACGCCTCCCGAGCCCGTCTCGCAACACCGTGAAGAGTGGCGCCAGTTCGTGCATTCGCTGGTCGAGCTCCAGCTCAAGCCGACGATCGCCGGCATCTTCTCCAGCCTCAGGGCGACCCTTCTTGTGGACGGCGAGGGCCTGGACGACGAAGAAGTTATCCCGCTGATCAAGCCATACGAAGATGTGTCCGCCGGGTTCGGCAAGGCGATCATGCGCGGCAGCGAGAAGTTTGCGGCGTCCTTCAGAGGCATCGGTGGGGCGTTCAGCGCCTTCAGCGGCGGCGGACTCAGCCTCAAGAACGCGATGAAGGAAGTCGCGAAGGACGCCGGCCGCCAGGCCCACCGCGAGACCTACGTGACGACGAACTACGGCAACTACGCCGCCGAGCACGGTCTCTACGACGCGGAGGTCGCCCAGATCGAGAAGTCGATGCAGGACTTCCGCTTCATGCCGGACCTCGTGAAGACGTTCGCGAAGCCGGACTGGTACACCAAGCAGGCGAACCGTCTGGCGGTCGTCCAGTCGCTAAAGTTCAACATCGGCAACATCATGGCCGACCTCACCCGTGCCGGTTTCGCCGAGCGCGTCG
>JAFRSR010000235.1 GCA_017427485.1 Kiritimatiellia bacterium | reverse complement strand
TCCACCATCCACCAGCCGGGATCGCCCTCGCGGCGCACGGCGGCGTCGCTGACGAGGTCGACCGTGTCGGCGTCGGACGGCATGTCGATCGTCCGCAGCTCGTACCGCCACGCGCCGTCCTTCTGGCGCGCGAGCCGCACGCGGGCGGTCTCCGGCTTTCCGTTCTTGAAGGTCGTCTTGACCGTGGCGTATTCCAGCGGCGACGCCGCCAGCGCGGCCGACGCCGCAAGCATCATTCCGAGCATTGCCTTTTTCATGGGCACATTCCTTTCCATTTTCAAAAACGCTACGGTGCCACGATCACAATCTTGAAGAACCCTTTCGGAGAGATCGCGGTCAGACTTCCTCGGCAAGGACGCAGTCGCCGCCGTGGAATACGAGGACGAGGCGATGGAGGGCTACGGTACCATTGTGAAGCGGCGAGAGCGCCGCTTCCCCGAGTGCCGCCCCCTTCGGGGAAGCGACACTCTTGTCGCTTCCCGTCTCGGTGTCCAAATGCCACTTGGCGACGAGCGCGGGATCGGAGGAATACCGATCGAGCTGGTCGATGGCCTTCGCCTTGATGTCGGCGAGCTGCTCGGGCGTGGGCGCGGGATCGCCCGCCTTCACGTATTTCATCTCGATGAGCGCGGCGTGGGCGATGTCCGGCCAGCGGTCGAGGCGCGGCGCGAGCGCAAGGTCGTAGAAGCCACCGCCGGCCTCACGCTCGTGGCTTACGAGGTACGGCCCCTTCGCGGCGGTCAGCAGCGCAACGAGGGTGGCCTGCACCACCTTCTTGCCCTCCACCGCGTCGCGCACGGCAAAGTTCTCCTTCACAATTCCGGAGAGGATGCCAATGAAACCGCTCCATTCACCGCGCCGTGCGAATGCGACAAGCTCCTTGTTGATGTCGAACATTCGCTCGTCGATCTTGTAGATGTCTGAATAGGCGTCGGGAATCATCTTCGCAGCAAGGTGCTTCAGCGTCTCGTTCGGGATTCCGAATCTGGTCAGCTCAAAATTGCTGCCCGTGATCGTCGTAATGCCGAGCCAGTAGAGGAGCGACGTGAAATTCTCTTTCTTTGAGATTTCGTTCGCCTGGAACGACTGGGTGATCGGCTCCTCCAGCGATCCTCCGGCAAGAAGGTTCTCGAGAACGTGGAAATTTCCGTTGAGACGGCGGTCCATGGTCACGAGGTGGCGGATCTTCGCGTAGTCCGTGCGCAGGTTCTCGTCCACCATGTCGTCAGGCCACACCTTGGCGCGCACGAGCTTGTCGAAAAGATAGAGCACGAGCGTCGTGTTCGCGATGGACGGCGCGGCGGCGCTTCCGAACCGATAGTTGTCGTACCAGGCAATCGCGGCGCCGTACGCCTTGTCCGCGTCGAACCCGCAGCGCGGCGCGTAGTAGTCCGCCATGGCGCGGAGGTCGTCGTGCCTGAAACCGGTGAAGTCGGCGAACTGGGGTTCGAGCGAGATGTTCGTGCCGATGTTGAAGCCGCTCGTCACGTCGTCCATCGTGACGGGGGAGACGCCGGTGATGAACAGGCGCGTCACGGGGGCGTCGGTGTCAGCCGTGGCGGTTTTCAGGTTCGTGAAGAACTGCTTGAAGAACCCTCCGCCATGGCAGAGTTCGTCGTATGCGTTCCGCCCGCTCTCGGCGAGTATCGTGTTCGTGAAGTTGTCGTACTCGTCGATGAGGACGTAGAGCTTGATTCCGGTATGCGCAAGGCCAACCGTGATCTCGTTGAGCTTGGCGCAGATGTCCGGAGCCCTGAGGATCCTCTCGGCCAGGCCGTCGGGAAGCCGTTGGGGGTAGTCACGCGCGAATGCGTCGCAGCACAGCGACGCATATGCGTTGAAACTGTCCTCAACGCGTACGGGATCCTTGGCGACGGCCGAGAAGTCAAACCTGAGGACGAGGTACTTTCCGCGCTCCGCCGTAGGATTCGCGCCGATCTCCGTGCCGCCGAAGAATTCATCGAACCTGTCGGCAAACAGCACGTCATAGTAGGCGCGGAGCATCGAGACGATGAGCGACTTGCCGAACCGGCGCGGCCTCAGGAACATCGCGTAGGCGGTATCCTCCAGGTTGCGGATCTTCGCGGTGCGGTCCAAGAACCATCCGTTCTTCTTGCGGATCATGGCATAGTCCGCCACGCCGTAGAGTATGGGCCTGATCTTCTCCATGGCGCAGATTATACCATATTTCCGCACCGCCGTGTTGGGGTTGGCGCAGACCGCTCTTGCCAGATCGACTTGTCAGCGCGCGGGAAGGAAAACAAAGTCCTGGGCGGGGACGGACACGCCGTCGGGCGAGGCCGCCGCCTGCGTGTGGTTCACGTAGATCCTGTCGCCGTTGCCGTACGTGACGCGCACCACGCCCGGCGCCAGCTCGCGGTGCTCCGCCATCTCCTCCAGCTGGAGGTGGCGCAGGCGCTTGAACTGCTCCCACGCCTTCACGATGCCGTCCACGTTCGTGGGGCCGAAGTGGTAGAAGATCGGACGCCCCCCGAACTCCACGAGGATCAGGTTCTCCCGCTGCGCCAGCACCTCCTGCGTGATCTTGTCCGGATTCGACAGCACCACGTCGTGGAACGCGAGCTCGAAGAACGGCACGAACTTCTCGACCGGCGGACGCAGCCCCTTCGCCACGTATCCCTGCCGCATCGCGCGCATGGGCGCGCACACGTAGTTGATGTAGTCCACCTTCCCCAGCAGGTGGTCGTAGCAGCACTCGCTCGCGAAGCCGCCGAACAGTTCATGGCAGAGGTCGACGACCTTCCGCTGGTACTCCGCCTGTTCCTTGCGCGTGGCGGGGTGCTCCGGGTTGCAGCAGCGGTAGGGATAGACGGCCGTGAACACGTCAATGTACGCCGCGCCGTGGAACCCGAGTCCGCGAACCTGGCGCAGCTGGTCGGGCAGGTACTTCTCCCACGCATGGCGGAGGCAGAGGTTGTACGCGCGGCCGCCGCACCAGGAGCCGTTGCGCTCCAACATCCCGTTCGGACCCATGCAGGCGATCCGCCCCCCGTCCCACATCGGGGACACCGTGTAGCAGTCGGTGTAGTTGTTCTGCGAGTCCACGATCCAGCCGTAGGCCTGCCCGAACGCGATCGTCTTGCGCAGCTCGGCCTCGCCGCCCACCACCTCCTCGACGGGGAAGATCGCCGGCACACGCCCGTCGTAGCCGCCCGTCTGCCAGCCCGCAAGGCACACCGCCACGTCCTCCACGCCCCGGTCGTGCAGCAGTTTCATGTTCTCGCGCACCTGCGCGAGGGAGCAGGAGCACTTCACGGGATGCTCCGTCTCGGGCGTGAAGTCGATCGCGTCGTCGGGACGCTTGAACGGCTTGTGCGCCACCTGCTGCCGCACGGGGATCGACCGCGCGAGCTTCAGGAGGTGCGGACGCTCCTTCGCGCGCTCCTTGAGGGTCTTGATCGACGGGTCGCGCGAGAGGCGGTAGCGGCGGTAGAGCTTCGCCATGTCGTTGTAGTCGGCGTCCTTCCCGAGGTCGTAGAACACCACCGTCATGTCCTCGTACGGACGCCCCAGCGCCGTGCCGAGGTCGGTCAGGTCCCAGCGCGGGAACATGCGGTAGTGCCCCTTGGGGTCGGAGGACACGAGGGTGTCGTACTCGAAGCGCATTCCCTCCGTGATGGCCATGTACGCGCCGCGCGCGTTCTTGATGGCGTAATATGGCATGTAGGTGTACTGCTTCGGCATGCGGTAGAGGAAGTTCGTCTGGCCGAACGAACCCATGAGCCCGCGCCCGAGCAGCCACCAGCCCGCCTCGCCCTTGTGGGCGAAGAACTCGTTGCACATCACCTCCACCTTGGCGACGTTGAGCGGCACGCTCTCCTTCTTGATCGTCGCGGCCCAGCCGCCGTCCGGGCGCGCCGTCACCTCGATCGGCGTGATGGTGCGCTCGCCCGTCGCCGTGTAGAACACCGCGCGCGGCTTGAACTCGGCCGCCGCCGCGCACGGCCCCGCGCACAGCGCGGCCAGCAGGCCGGTGAAGAAAGAGCGACGAGTTGTCTGCATGATTGGACTCCCTTTAAAGTTGGGGTTCTTAACTAATGTTGCGGGCGTTACGCGCGCACGGCGCTGAGCACCCAGTGGGGCATCGGGGGCGGCACGGGATGCGCGTCGCCGGGCTCGAATCCGGTTTCGGCGAGCCAGGTCTTGAGCTCCTCGTCGGAGAACACCCAGCCGTTCTCGGTGGTGAGCGCCATGTTGACGGCGAAGAGCGCGCTGAACGCGGGCTCGGTGTGCGTGCGGTCGGTCATCATGTCGAGGATGAAGATGCGTCCGCCCGGCTTGAGCGCGCGGTGCGCGCGCGCGAGGATGCCGCGGATCTGGTCGGGCGACTCCTGGTGGAGCGCGCCGAAGATCGTCACGGCGTCGTACCCCCCCTCCTCGTATTCGTCCGCGTGGTAGTCGCCCGCGCGGCACTCGATGCGGTCGGCGAGGCCGGCGGCGGCCACGCACTCGCGGGCGACGGCCGCGACGGCGGGGACGTCCACGGTCACGCAGGAGAGCCCCGGGTTC
>JAFRSR010000234.1 GCA_017427485.1 Kiritimatiellia bacterium | reverse complement strand
GTCGCGAGACGCTGCAAGCAGTCAGGGATGCACTGGCGCGTGTTCAACGCATCCGCCATGTGCGCGCTCGTGGCGCGAATCCGTACCCAGCGGAAGGCGGCGTGATGCTACGACTTGCGACTAATTTAAAGCTCACCCACGTGGCGGCGGAGGTCGCGTTTTCGCTTGCGCGGGGTGGGGGATTATGGTATTATCGGGGCATTCACAGGCGGTAGTTTGTCTTTTAGTTGAACCGTTGCCCGTGAAGTCACCGGTATGTCACCAAGGATGGGACAAAAATGAAAAGTGCGAATAAGATGCTCTTTGGGGTTCTGGCGGGCGCGTGCCTGGCAGGTTCGTCGTCGGCCGCGCTGACGTCACGCTCGTACATCCAGAAGGGGCTGGCGGCGTGCTACGACGGCGTCGACAACGCGGGCGCGGGCGTGCACGACCCGAACGCGACGACGTGGGTGGACCTCACCGGCCACGGCAACGACGGCACGGTGGGCAGCGGCATCACGTGGGCGGCGAACGGCTGGGTGTGCACGGGCGGCGTCGACACCCCCATCGTGATTGGGCCGGGGGTCGCCGCCGTCACCGGTTCCGAGACGTTCACGATGGAGTTCACGGGCACGCGCGCGACCACGGGGCGCGGCGTGCTGTTCGGGCAGTACGCCGTCAACTATGGCGTCAACATGGAGTACACGGGCGACGGTTCGGGGACGACGTCCAACGCGCTGCGCCTCCATTTCCTGCACGGGCTTGAAAACAACTCGACGCTGAATCAATACACCACGGCGGCGACCGTCGCGTTTCGTAACGGCGATTCCGCCACGCTGGCCCTCACGACAGCGCCGACCGAGCGCGGACTCTGGCGTAACGCCGTGCTGGGAACCTTTTCCGACACGACGCAAAGCGAGATGCCGATCGTCAATCGCACGAACACCTGCAACAGCTGCATCGACGGCGACTTCCGCGGCGGAAGCAGCGTCACGTTCATCGGCACGTGCAACGCCTTCCGTCTCTACGACCGCGTGCTCACGGCGGACGAGCTGGCCATCAACGCGGCCGTCGACGCCGTGCGCTTCCGCGGCGCGGACCCCGCGACGTTCACGTTGCCGGCGGGCTGGTCGTTCGACGCGCAGACGAACCTCGTGAAGGCCGTGGCGGTGTCGGCGCTCGGCGGCACGATCACTCCCGCAGGCGGCGTAGCCGTGGTGTCGTTCGCCACGAACGTCGTGCAGGGCGCGGGAACCCCGACCCTGACCTTCACGGCCGTGGCGGACGCCGGATACGAGTTCATGGCGTGGGGCGGCGACACGGACGCGATCGTGTCCGCGAACGGCTGCGAGGTGACGGTGCGCGTGGACGAGCCGCTGTCCCTCTACGCGACGTTCCGTCCGGACACGCCGCCCACGGCCTCCACGGCGGACTACAACTACGTGACGGATGGGCTCGTCGTGTGGTACGACGGCGCGGACAACGCGGGCGTGGGCGTGCATGACGGCACGACATCCACGTGGACGGACCTTTCCGGCAACAACCGCGACGCGACGCTTAATGCAGCCTTGGGCTGGGTGGCGAACGGCTGGACGAACAACTCCAGCTGCTATCCCATGGCGCTGGGGAGCGCGGCGAACACGGCGGTGGCGAACGCGCTCAACTCCAACACGTTCACGGTGGAGTTCATGGCGCGGCCGACCCGCACCACCTCGCGCGAGAACTACTTCGGGTCGTACAACACGGGCGGACTCAGCATCGAGCACAACTCCAGCAGGAATGCCATTGGGCAGATTCGTCTCTATTACAACGGGAAGCCAGACTACGACGCGGACGTGACGCAGGTGGCGGGCGAGGCGGCCGTGGTTGCGCTCGTTTCGGGGCCGTCCAGCCAGAAACTGTACAAGAACGGCCAGCTGATGTTTACCGGGACGCAAACCGTGGCCGCAGACAAGTTGCTGGCAACGGCTACCTACTACATCGGCAACGACGCCTCGCGTCCGAACAACGCCTTCAGGGGCACGTTCCACTCCTTCCGTGTCTACAACCGACTGCTCACCGACGAGGAGGTGGCGCGGAACGCGGCGGCGGACCGTTCGCGCCTGCTGGAAGGAGGCGCGACCACATGGACGAACGAGACGGGCGGCGCGTGGCTGGACGTCGGATCGTGGGACTACGGCGTCCCGAACGTGTTCACGCCGGCCGCGCTCACGCAGGCGGGCGCATCGAAGACGGTGACGGTGACGGAGCACGTGCCGGCCATCACGAACGTCACGATCGCCAACGGGCCCGGCACGACGCAGGTGCGCGTGGTGGACGGCGGGCGGCTGTCCATCGAGAACGCCCTCGTGTCCGTCGGGAAGGGCGGCGAGCTGAAAGTGGAGGCTGGCGGTCGAATCGACTACAGCGGCAGCGGGGCGTCCTTTGCCGCAGGGGATACGACCATTTCCGTGGCGGACGGCGGGAGGCTGTCCATCGACGGCGGCACGATGGAGCTGAACGACTTCAAGGGACGTCTGATCGTATCCGGATCGGGAACGGACACGGGAACCGTCTCCATCGCGTCGGGAACGCTGAGGTTCCACGTGGATTCCGGGCTCCAGGGTCTGCAGTTCATCACGGGCGGCCGCCTGGAGATGACGGGCGGGCTCCTTGAAGTGGCGCGGACAAACGCGTTCGCGGACAACTTCCTTCGGTTGACCGACGGCAACGGCGTGGTGGAGCTGTCCGGAGACGCGCAGATCCTCTACCGGGAAGTCAGCGCCGCGCTGGGCAACGGGACGGTTCATCTGCGCGGCCATTCGTCGATCCGGGGGAAATTGACCTGGGACGGCGTGAAAAACAGCACATCCGCGCAGGCCCGCTTCCGCATCGCGCCGACGGCCGGAAAGACGGCCGTGGTGACGGTGGATGACGATGCGACGCTTGCATTGGACGGGTCGCAGCAGATGTTCTATGTCAACAACAACGCCGCCAACGCCTGCGCGATTCTCAACTGGAATTCCTCTCAGACGTTGAACGCGCCCAACACGTTCGCCGTGGGCTACGTCAACGGCTACGCGGAGGTGAACCTGACACGCGGGCAGATCGTCGCTGGATCGTATGGTTTCCGCGTGGCGCAGCCGGGCGGGAATCCCACTGCCGACGGCTGCGTGACGGGCGTCGTCAACATGACCGGCGGCAGTATTCGGAATGTCAGTTGCAGGCTGTCCGCCTCGGCAGTCCACGGCCTGATTGTCGGCGCTGGTACGGTGGCGAACTTGGAAGCCCCCGGCTTTTTCCGGGGCACGCTGAACCTGTCGGGCGGCGCGGTGACGAACAGTTCATGCTACACGGGCGTGGGTTTGGGCCTGTCCGAGGGCGACGTGCTGCAGACGGGCGGCGAACTCCGCCATGAGGTGTCGACGCACCAGATGGTCGTGGGCGCGTGGGGAGGCGAGGGGCGGTACGTTCTCTCCAACGGCGTGGCGACGGCGGCGAGCGACGTGTTCGTGGGCGGCGTCACGACGAACCTCCTCTACCACAAGCCATACGCACTCTACACGGTCTGCCCCGTGACGAACCACTGCGCGAAGGGCTTGCTGCGCGTGGCGGGCGGGGCGTTCTTGACGGACAAGACGCTGTGGGTGAGCCAGGACGGCGAAGGCACGCTGGAGATCGGGCCGAACGGCTCGTTGACGGCGGCGAACGTGACGCTCACGAACACGCCGGCGGCGCTCACGGGCGGCGCGGACCTCGCGGCGAAGGTGAAGTTCGCGTGCGGTCCGCAGGGAGTCGGCACGCTCACGACCGCCGGCGCGCTGACGATCGGTCCGGGCGCGACGCTGGAGGTGGACTCCACGACGCTTGAGGCTCGCGGGCTCTTCCCGCTCATCTCGTTCGGTACGTGCGAAGGCGATTTCGCGTCCATTACCGTGACGGGCCGCGGCTCCGTTAGGAAGACCACGACCGGCTACGTCCTCGACCGCTCCGCGGGCACGATCGTGATTTTCCGGTAAAATATTGCCCTCTGCGAGAAACAAATGGAAAATGATTCCGTAATAGGTCGTGTGTTGGCATTCTTGCGCCGGCAGGCGTTTGGCATCGCCGTGCTCGCGTGCGCGGCGACGGCGTTCGCGTTTCCGTCCGCGTTCAAGGAATGGGGCGGCGTGAAGCTGATGTCGCTCGTGGTGCCGGCGATCCAGATCATCATGTTCGCGATGGGCACCACGCTTTCCGCCGCCGACTTCCTGCGCGTCGGGAAGCGTCCGTGGGCGGTCGCGGTGGGCGTGTTCCTGCAGTTCCTCGTGATGCCGTTCATGGGCTTCCTGCTCGCGAAGAGCTTCGGGTTCTCGGGCGAGCTGGCGGCCGGATGCGTGCTCGTCGGCTCCGTGGCGGGCGGCACGGCGTCGAACGTGATCGCGTTCCTCGCGAAGGCCGACGTGGCGCTCTCGGTGACGATGACGTGCTGCTCCACGCTGCTCTCGCCGTTCGTCACGCCGTTCGCGATGAAGGTGCTGGCCGGCTGCTTCGTGGAGATTGACGCGATGAAGATGATGGTGGAGATCCTGAAGGTCGTGATCGTGCCCATTACGGCGGGCGGAATCGTCCACGCGCTCCTCAAGAAACAGTTCGACGCGCACAAGGCCGTGTGCGACCGCATTCTCTCGTTCATTTCCATGACCGGCATCTGCTTCACCATCCTCGCACTGACCGCGCCGAGCCGCGACACCTTCGCCGCCGCCGGCGTGGCGATCGTGGCGGCCGCGGTCGTCCACAACACCGTGGGCTACCTGAGCGGCTACTGGCTGACGCGCCTCGTGGGACGCTTCGCGCGCCTCGACGAGGCGGAGGCGCGCACGGTGGCGATCGAGGTGGGCATGCAGAACGGCGGGATGGCGGGCGCGCTCGCGGTGGGCGTGCTGAACAGCGCCGTGGCGGCGCTTCCGGCGAACATCTTCTCGATCTGGATGAACTTTTCGGGCTCCGTCCTCGCCAGCTGGTGGGGACGTACGGGGATAAGGCGTGGACCGAAGGTGCTCTAAGACGCTCCTCGCGTGCGTTGCGCTCTGCGCAGCACTCGGTGCATCCGCCGCCACGCGCACGTGGACGGGCGGCGGCGACGGCGCCTCGTGGTCCGACGCCGCCAACTGGGGCGGCGTGGCGCCGGCCGACGGCGACACCGCGATGTTCAACGTCGCCGACACGCTCACATTCGCCGCCGGTGCGGAACTCCCGCGCAACGTCACGCTCCACGTCGCGTCCGGCACCGTCTATTTCAGCGGCGTCGTTTCCGGCGCGGGCGGACTGACGAAGACGGGCGGCGGCACGCTCTACCTCATGAACGCCGCGAACACGTTCGCCGGCCCCGTCGCGCTGTCCGCCGGCGCGCTCTACTTCCGCACCATCGCCAACGTCGGCGAGGTGAGTTCGCTGGGGCGTCCGACCACGGCGGAACAGGCGTCCGTGACGGTGAGCGGCGGCACCCTGCGCCTCGACGGCACGGGGATGTTCGAGACGGACCGTACGCTCCGCTTCACCGGCAGCCCGCAGTTCTACATCAACAACGCCTACGCCGTCCTCACGGCCACCGGACCCTACAGCGGGAGGATTGCCGTGCGCGGAAACGGCACGCTCCGCATCGCGCCGTACCTCGCGTCCGGCGCGATCACCACGTGCAGCCGCACGGACAAGGGCGTGACGGATTTCCTCTGCCCCACGAACTCCTTTACGCTCAACGTCTCGGCCAGCGACGGCACGTACCGCGTGCCGACGCTCGCCGACGCCGGACACCCCTGCGCGCTCGGCGCGGGAAGCCAGATCTCGCTCGGACAGCGCGAGTACAAGAACATCGGCTGCATCAGCTACTACGGGACGACGGACGCGCACTGCGACCGCGACATTACGGTGTGCGGCTACACGAACAGCACGCTGGACGCGAACCACTACGGCGGACGCCTCCGCAACGAGACGGCGGGCACCTGCGTGACGTACAGCGGCGCGCTGACGGTGAACTGCCGCGCCGAGTATCCGCGCGCGATGCCGGCGCTCTTTCTCGACGGCGCCGGCGACGGGCGTCTGGAAATGGCGCTCCCCGAGCGGCTCGTCCTCCGCAAGGAGGGGACGGGCACGTGGACGCTCGCGGGCGCGAACGCAATGACGGGCACGGTGTCCGTGCTGGCGGGTCGGCTCAACGTGGACGGATCCCTCTCCGCCCCGTGCGTCGTGACGAACGGCGCGTCGTTCGGCGGCACGGGCACGGTGTCGCACCTGGAACTCGCGGCGGGGGCGCGCCTTGCCTTCTCCGCGACGAACGCGCCGCTCTCCGTCGGCACGCTCGCCTGCGGCGACGCCGTGGCGGTGGACGTGTCGTGCGCGGTCGCGCCCGGCACGTACACGCTGATGAC
>JAFRSR010000233.1 GCA_017427485.1 Kiritimatiellia bacterium | reverse complement strand
GCCTTCAGGCAACGGCGCACGAACGACTTCAGGCACATCGCGGTGAAAAGCACGAGGCCTATGAACGCCCACCAGTTGAAGGGGCAGCGGTTGTTCCAGAGTTTCTCGGGGTAAAAGCCGAAGTCCTCGGTGCGGGGCGGGAAGTTCTTCACGCCTTCGAGGATTTCGTCGTAACCGCCCAGCAGGCAACAGACAAGGGGCGTTCCGATGAGGAGCGCCGCGAGGATCACATAGTGGAGAATGCGTTTGAAGACCGTTTGCATGGCGTTTATTATACCATATTCGCTAGAAACGGGGGAGTTTGGCAAGGGAGTCGGCGCGGCCGCCTTCGCGGTTGCGGAGGCGCCACACGCGGCCGTGCTCCTCGCGGAGGAAGCGCAGGCGCTTCTCGTCGCGGCGGTTGCAGGCCGCGTCCACGAGGTTCGCCATGTACATGATCTCCTGCGCCCACACGTTCGGATACGCGCCGCCCGCGAAGCGCGCCGCATCGTGGCGGCAACCTTCGGCGATGGAGGAGATTTCGGCGAGCACGGGATCCGTAAGGCCCGGATGGCGCGAGTAGCCGCGGTCGTTCGCGAGAATGCGGAAGAGCTCGCTCGCGTTCGCGCGCAGCGCGCCGCCGCGCAGGTAGAGCGTGCCGAGGCGGAGCAGCGTCCCGCCGAGCGGCACGCCCATCACGGCGTCGAGGGCGTCCTCGAGGTCCATCTTCGCGGCGGACGCCCCCGTGAACGCGAGGTTGCCGCCGAGGATGAGTCCCGGCAGCGACGCCGCGAGGGGCTGCCAGTGTCCGCCGTCGCCCCAGTCCGTGACCATGAACCCCTTCGCGCCGTGGAGGTGCCCCGCCCGTTCGGCCGCGATCATGTTCTCGCGCATGTTCTCCACGCGACCCGCGAGCGAGTTCCAGCTGCTCGTGCCGGGGCAGACGTAGAAGTCGAGTCCGGCCGCGGCGAACTTCGCCGCCTCGTCCATGAACGGATGGTTGCCCTCGTACCCCCAGTCGAGCGCGATGAGGTCCTTCGGCAGCTCCGGCACGAGCTCGGGATGGCGCAGGATCACGTCGCCCCAGAACATCGGACGCTTCCCGCGCTTCCGCACGAGTTCCACGACCTTCAGGAGAAAGTCGAGGTAGACGCGCCCCTCGCCCTTCTCCTTCACGGCGGCCGCGCTGCGACCCTCGCCGAGGAGGTCGAACGTCTCGTCGCAGCCGATGTTGAAGAGGCGCGACTCGAAGTTCGGCAGCAACTCGTCGTAGAGCCCCGCGAGGAACTCGAGCGACGCGGGGTCCGTGGGACAGAGCGTGGTGGGGTCCTTCTTGAACCCGCCCCACGGAAGCGGCGCGCCGCCGTGCGGGAGCTCCGCGAGGTGGTTGTACTCGGGCTTCACGAGCCAGCGCTCGAGGTGTCCGAAGGAATTCTGGTTCGGCACGAGGTCGATGCCGTGCATCGCGCAGAAGAGATCGAGCTCGCGGACCTCCTGCGCCGTCATCGGCGAGGCGTCCTTCCATACGGCCTCGTGCTTCGAGTAGGCGAACGTGTGCTCCGTGTAGAGCTGGAGCTGGTTGTAGTTGAACTTCTCGAGGATCTCCACGAGCTGCTTGAGCGTGCCCATTGTGGGCACCTTGTCGCGGCTGATGTCGAGCATGTAGGAACGGACGGCGAACATGGCTTCTCCTATTCGAAAAACGATGCGGCGCGCGAGACGATCTCGGGCAGGGACGAGACGGCGTGAACGGACGCCGCGACGGCGCGGCGGAAGAGCGGACCGTAGTTTTTCGAGACGATGCGCGGGTCCGCCACCACCACCACGCCGCGGTCGGACTTCGTGCGCACGAGGCGCCCGAAGCCCTGCCGGAAGCGGATCACCGCCTCCGGGATCATGTAGTCGCGGAAGGAACTGCCGCCCTCCTCCGTGATCTTCTCGCTGCGCGCCTCCACGATGGGCTCGCCCACCTGCGGGAACGGCAGGCGCGCGATCACGACGCACGACAACGCCTCACCGGGCACGTCCACGCCCTCCCAGAACGACTGCGCGCCGAAGAGCACCACAGGACGTTCCGCGTCCGGACGCGACGCCTTCTTGAGCCGCGCGACCATCTCTTCGCGCGAAAGGCCGTCCCCCTGCACGAGGAACTCGATGTCCGAGGCGGCGAGCTCCTCCCGCACGCGGCGCGCCGTCTCGCGCATCATCTCGTAGGCGGTGAAAAGCACGAGACCGCGTCCGCGCACCGCCGTGAAGAGATCCGCGAGGAACGGCGCGAGCTTCTCCACGTAGCCGGAGTCGCGCACGGAGGGGTCGGGCAGACAGTCCGCCGCCATCACGAGCGCCTGGCGGAAGTAGTCGAACGGCGACGCCGCGACGAGCGCCTTCACGCGCGCGGGCTCGCAGAGCGCGAAGCCGAGGCGGCGGCCCATGTAGTCGAAGCGGTCGCCCACGCGCAGCGTGGCGGAGCAGAGGACCACGGAGTCCTTCGTGTCGTAGAAATGCTTCTTCATCTCCGTCGCGATGCTGAGCGGCGCGGCCGTGAGGCAGATGTACGGCGCGAGCTTCTTCTTCGGGTCGCCCGCACGGCGTTCGGCCCAGTAGACGCGGGAAGGGTCGGTGGCGGCGAGCACGAAGCGCGACTCGAGGATGAACTCGGTGAAAGTGAGGGCGAGGCCCTGCACCTGCGCGGCGAGGTCGCCGAAGAGCGGCAGCTCGTCCGCGCCCGACGCGAACTGCAGCGCCGTGGCAAGGTCCACGAGGATGCCCTGGAGGCGCGCCAGCGCGTCCTCGAAGCGGTTGCTCGCCGCGACGAGCGCGGACTCCTCCCACTGCACGGTCGTGTAGTCGGCGAAGAGCCCGTGCAGGGAGTACTGGCGCGTGCGCGGCGTCTTCGGGTCGTCGGGCGGCGCGTCCGGCGGCAGGATGCAGCGGTAGCGCAGCACGGACGCGCTGGGCGCAGGCGAGAAGAGACGCTGGAGCACGTCGAAGAGGTCATCCCCCGCCTTGATCGCGAAACGGCTCTGCACCTGCGCGCGCGTGCAGAGCTCGCGGATCTCCTCCGCGCGCGGGGAGTGCGCGAGGTCGCCCTTCTGCAGCTGGCGCTCCACCGTGCCGATCACGCCGCGCTTGCGTCCGATGCCGCCCCGGCGCGACCGCGTGGTGCGCACGAGGCGTCCCATCAGCTGGAGGAGCGCGGGACGCGACAGCTCGTAGGAGAAGAACTCGGTGGCGACGTCCTCAAGGTTGTGCGCCTCGTCGAAGACAAGCCGGCCGTAGGGCGGGAGGATGCCCGCGCCGTTGCTCCCGGCCTCCGCCAGCACGAGCGCGTGGTTCGCCACCACCACGTGGGCGCGCAGGGCGCGCGCGCGCGCCTTCGCGATGAAGCACTTCCCCGCGTAGCGGCAGGAGCGGCCCGCGCAGTCTTCGCCCGGACACGACAGCCGCGGACGCAGCACCTCCGCGCCGAGGTCGTCGAGATCGCCGTCCTTCGTGCGGTGCAGCCACTCCACGAGATACTCGAACTCGGGCTTCTCCTCCTCGTCGAGCGCGAACCAGCCGCCCTGCATGATCTCCTCGAGGGCGCGGAGGCAGAGGTAGTTCGAGCGCCCCTTCAGCACGGCCGCGCGGAAGTTCTTCGCGTCGTCGCCCAGCACCTGCGCGGCGCGCGGGAGGTCCTGGGCGATGAGCTGGCTCTGGAGGTTGCGCGTGTTGGTGGAGAGGACGACCGGCGTGTCGTTCGTGTAGCTCCAGAGGACGGACGGCACGAGGTACGCGAGCGACTTGCCCACGCCCGTGCCCGCCTCGACCATGAGGTGCTCGCGGTTGTTGAACGCGCGCACGACGGCGCGGAGCATGTCGAGCTGGCCGGGACGCGACTCGTACCCTTCCATGCCGCCGAGCGTGCCGCCGGGCTGGAGGTGGCGCGCCGCCGCGTCGGGGTCGAGCGGCGAACAGTCCTCGTGCGTGGGCATGCGGCACTTCGGCCCGCCCGACTTCAAGTCGGGGATGAAGCTGGCCCAGTTCGGGTCATCCATGAACAGCGGTATGGAAGAACGTGCCGACATGCCTGTACTCATTTCATCAGGTACTGGGACGGAGGAACATGGACATGTAGTGCGGCAACGTGACTTTCTTGCCCGACACGCCCACGTTCCCGTTGGTGAACTTGATGCCGTAGGGGACGGAGGGATTTTCGAGGAGTCGGTCAAGGGAGCGCGACGCGCCGTTGGACGACTTGACCTCGATCGGCACGACGCCGTCATCCGTCTCCACGATGAACTCGACCTCGACCGAATCGTTTCGATAGTACCGGATCGGGAACCCGTTGCGCTCCAACACACCCGCCACGAGATTCTCGTAGACGCCTCCCTTGACAGATCCCTTGAGCGTGTCGGCCAGCAGCTCGCGCTTCGCCAACATCCCGTACGTCGACGCCAGCAGCCCGACATCGGAGAGGTAAAGCTTGAACCAATCCTCCTTCACGTATCCCGACAAGCCCGGCAACGCCACGTTCACGCATTCCGCCAGCGTGGCGAGCCGCGCGTCCTTGAGCCATTCGACGCTTGCAAGGTATTTTCGGGCCGTACCGCGGTCCTCGACCTCGGCGTATTTGAACTTCCTGTTCTCCTTCGACAGGATGCGCGGAATCGCGCGGAAACAGTTCTCGACCTTGGGAATGTCGGTTTTGTCGGCATACTTGTGGATGTCCGCGACGTAGTCGCCCACAAGTGCCTCCTGGAGCGCCTGGACCTCGCCGTAATGCGCATGTTCCATGAACGCGCTCACGACCGCCGGCATCCCGCCGACGACGGCATATTCGCGGAACAGGCCGTGAAACCGCTGGTTGACGACTTCAGGGACGATTTCGCGCCGTTCGTAGCACCCCCGCACAAGTGCAAGCGATTCTCCGCCAAATCCCTTTGCGGCAAGATACTCCTCAAACGACAACGAGTGCATCATGACCTGCCGTTCAAACCCGACCGGCACGGACCGCGGCGTTTTATCCTTACGTCCTTTTTTGTACTTGATGCCGAGAAGCGATCCAGACGCCACCACGTCAAACGTCCCGTCCTGAGCCAACGGCTTGAACGCCGTACGCGCATTGGGGCAATCCTGTATCTCATCCAGAAAGAGAAGCGTGTTTCCGGGGACGATCTTCACGTCGCCGCGAATGGCCGTCATCCGCTCGCAAATGCTTCTAACGTCAAGCGAGCCTTCGAACACGGATCTGAAATCTGGGTCAAGGGCAAAGTTGATCTCAATGAAACTCTCATAGTTCTCTCGCCCAAACTTCTCAATGATATAAGTCTTCCCGACTTGGCGAGCTCCATTCACCAAGAGACACTGTTGTCTTTTTTCGGCTTTCCACCGAACCAAGAAATTATAAAAGTCTCGTTTGAGTTCCATATGAATGCCTTCTCTGAAAAGGCAGAGAAATGGTATCATATATTTTGAATAATGTCAATTAGCATCATTTTGACTGGGTGGCCGAGCGAGAAATGCATCTTTTTTGTGGGTGTGGGTGATTGGAAATGCATCATTTTAACAACCGCGCGCTTAGCCCACCGCTGGCGAGGTGGGAACGGGCGCGCGGACAGACGGAGGACAAAGGACGAAGGACAGAGGATAAAGGACAAAAGACGAAGGATCAGGCTGGATGGCGCTTTGCGCTTCGTGGCCGCCTATCCTTTGTCTTCTGTCCTCTGTCTTTTGTCCTCCCCCCCTCCAGCGGGAGAGGCCGCGCTTTTCGCGGCCATTGGCAACTGGCAACATTACCACATTGGCAACATTCCTCAGGGCCGCTTGCCCATGCCGAAGAGCTTGAGCGTGGAGCGGAAGTCGGCCGGGAGGGGGGAATGCGCCTTGATCTCGCCGCCCTTCACCATCGGGTCGGGGAGCGTGAGCGAGGCGGCGTGCAGCATCTGGCGCGGCACGGCCATGAGGCGCGGGTCGCGCGCGCTCTTGAGACCGAACGTGCGGTCGCCCACCACGGGGTAGCGGATGCCGGCGAGATGGCGGCGGATCTGGTTCGTGCGGCCCGTCTCGATGCGGACGCGCAGGAAGGACGCGTCGGGTCCCGCCGCCTCGCGCGAGACGTGCGAGAGCGCCCGCTCGCCGTCAAGCGGCGCGTCGACCGTGAAGTGCGCGTGCTCGAAGCGGCCCGCGACGATGGCGTAGTAGGTCTTCGCCACGCGATGCGTCTTGAACACCTCCACCGCGGCGAGGTACGCCTGGTAGTTCTTCGCAAAAAGGAGGCAGCCGGTCGTGTCGCGGTCGAGACGGTGCACGGCCTGGAGCGTCGGTTCGTGCAGCTGGACGCGGAGGATGGATTCGACGCTGTTCGGGTCGCTGCACGAGACGATGCCGGCGGGCTTGTCCGCGACGATGTAGAACTCCGTCTCCACGAGCACGCGCACATGGCGGCGTTCGGGCGCGGACTCGGCGGGAAGCTTCTGCGACACGTCAGAGCCCTTCTGGCGCTTGGCGGCGGAGATGACGGCGCGGGGGATCTCCACGGCGTCGCCCGTCTTGAGGGCGTGGTGCGCGATCCACACGCAGCGCCGGTTCACCCACACGCTGCGTCCGTCGATGATGGCCTTGGCCGCCCGGCGCGAAAGGCCGAGGCGCGCGGCGAGGAAATCCTGGAGCGGCTTCGCGGCATCCGCCTTGTTGACGAGGAGCGTCTCGACGTTCGCGGCGTAGCGCGGCGCGCGCGGGGCCGCGGGGCCGCGGGACGCGGGAGGCCGCGCGGCGGGACGGGGCTTGCGGGGAGGTTGACGCATGACTACACTCGGATGACGGAACCAACGACGCCGAAGATCTTCTTGCCGTGGACGTCAGGCGCGAGGCGCACCTCCACGTCCTCGGCCCCGTCCTCGCCCTCGGCGTGCAGGCAGAGCGCGCCGGGCTCGCCGGCATAGGCCTGCGCGAAGAGCGGCTGGAGCGGCTCGTCCGCGAGGACGTCCACGAAGGAGAGCTTCGTCACCTCGGCCTCTTCGGCGTAGCCGAACGTGTCGAGGAACGACTGGTTGACCCAGCGGAAGCGTCCGTCGGGCAGGCAGGCGAAGAGCGCGGCCTGCGACACGTCGGCGGCGTTCTCCTTCGTGCGGAAGAAGTCAAGCTGGCGGCGGCGGCGCTCGGTGTTGCGGATGGTGAACACGAGGTCGCCGGGATCCATGAGGTCGATCACCGACACCGTCACCTCGGCGGAGAACGTGGTCTGGTCCTTGCGGAGGCAGTTCGCATCGAGCATCATGTGGCGGGCCTGGTCGAGTCCCGCGCGGATGCGCTGCACGATCGTGGGCGTGACGCCCGGGATGAACAGTCCGATCGGGCGGTCGATGACCTCGTCGGTCTCGTACTGGAAGAACTCCTTCGCGCGGGGGTTGATCTCCAGCAGGTGGCCGTTGGGGTCCGTGATCAGCACCGCGTCGTACATGCCCGTCAGGAGCTGGCGGAACAGCGAGCGGTGGTCTTTCATCGTGTTGGCGCTGGGCATGGCGGCGTCTCCCCTATTTGTTGAACATGAACTCGACGACGTCGCCGTCCTGCATCTCGTATTCCTTGCCTTCGGGACGCAGCGCGCCGGCGGCGCGCGCGCCCGCCTCGCCGTTGTGCTTCACGTAGTCGTCGAACGAAATCACCTGCGCGCGGATGAAGCCCTTCTCGAAGTCCGTGTGGATCACGCCCGCGCACTGCGGCGCCTTCCAGCCGCGGCGGAACGTCCAGGCGCGCACCTCCTTCGGGCCGGCCGTGAGGAAGCTCGCGAGGCCGAGCGTGTGGTAGGCGAGCTTGATCGTGCGGTCGAGCGAGCTTTCCGTGAGGCCGTAGCTGGAGAGGAACTCCTTCGCCTCGGCGTCGGAGAGACCGGCGAGGTCCGCCTCCATCTGCGCGCAGATGGTCACCATCTCGCAGCCCTGCGCGTCCGCATACGCCTTGAGCGCGGCGACGTGCGGGTTGGCGGACGGGTCGGCGAGGTCGTCCTCGGCCACGTTCGCGCAGTAGATCGTCTTCTTGTCCGTGAGGAAGTGGAGGTCGCGCAGGACGGGCAGGATGGGGTCGCCCTCGGCGCGCGGGAACGTGCGCACGGGCTTGCCGCCCTCGAGGTGGGCGAGGAGCGCCGTCATCGCGTCGAATTCGGGACGCTTCTTCGGGTCGCTCTGCGCCTCCTTCTTCGTCTTGTCGTGGCGTTTCTGGAGCTGCTCCATGTCGGCGAGGATGAGTTCCGTCTCGATCACCTCCGCGTCGCCGGCGGGGTCGATG
>JAFRSR010000232.1 GCA_017427485.1 Kiritimatiellia bacterium | reverse complement strand
TACCTGAACCTCTGCATCAAGTGCGACTCGCGCGACGAGGCGCTCTACACGGGCGTGTGGCTGCCGCCCGCCACGCGGAAGGGGCGCGCGGACTGGCTCGCGAAGTTCGGCCTCGACCACACGTGGGGAGACCGTCTGCAGGACGCGCAGAACGCGCTCCAGCGCCACTACCAGAAAGAGGGCGTCGAGGCGGCGCGCCTTGATCCGTACTGCGACGGACACATCTTCTGGACAATCGTGGACGTGGTGGTGGAGCAGGGCAGCACCTACACGGCGCAGGGACTCTTCAACCCGTTCTGGGAGCCGAAACGCGGCGGATTCTCGCCGACCGAGTTCGCGCAGTTCAACAGCCCGTCGTGCCTGCTGCTCGACGTGCCGGACACGAAGCGCGTCTTCACCTCCGGCGACACGCTCGACGCCGACTTCTTCTTCGCGCACTTCGGCGACGCCCCGCTGAAGGGCGCGACGCTGGAGTGGAATCTTTCCCTTCTTGACGCGGCGCGTCCAGAGGCCGCGCCCTACCAGGCGTGTGGTAGGGCGGGGCGTCCTCGACCCGCCGTCTGCAAGGTCGGCGACATCCCCCTCGGGCCGGCGCGGAAGATGGCAACGGCCAACATCACCTTTCCCGACGTGGACAAGCCCGTCAAGGCCACGCTCACGGCGACGGTCGGCGGTGGAACGCCGACCCTACCGGAATGCCGAGGTTGTCCAACGGTTTCCAACAGCTGGGACTTCTGGGTGTTCCCCAAGCGCGGCAAGCGCGACGGCAGCGGCATCGCGGTGGCGCCGCAATTCCGTTCGGAGCTTGCGAAGCGGTACGACGGGCTGCTCCCGGCGGAGGAGGCCGCGCGGGCCAAGGTCGTGGTGGCGGCGTACGGCTCTCCGCTCGCGGCGGAGGCGCTCGCGCGCGGACAGCGCGTGATCACGCTCACGGGCATGAACGGCAAGCCCAACGTCTCGCTCGGCTGGTGGTGGATGAGGCAGCAGGTCGGCACGGCGGTCGCGCGGCACCCTGCGCTGGCGGCGCTGCCGCACGAGGGCTTCATGTCGCCGCTTTTCTTCCGCCTGGTCCTCACTTCGGGGAAGACGCTGCCGTACGCGGGCCTTGCGCAGGACGACATGCTGATGGTGGGCGAAGGCGGCGCGATGTGCTACCTCTACTTGGCCCAGGCGAACGTCGGCCCGGGCAAGGCGCTGATGGCGTTCGGGCTCAAGCTCCTCGCGGACACGCCCGAGGCCGCCGCGCTGCTGGACGGCCTCGTGGACTACGCGGCGTCGGACCGCTTCGCGCCGAAGAGCTCCGTGGAGATGACGTCGCGTCCGCACCTGAACGGCTGGGGCCGGACCGTCCGCGCGGGCGATTCGACGGACAACCTGCAGGACGTGATGGAAGGTTACTCGCAGATGGTCATCTCGCGCGCGCTCGCGGGGCAGACGGAGCTCGTGTGGGAGACGCAGCCCGTTCCGCAGACGGTGCGGGAGAAGCCGACGTTCGACATCGCCTTCGCGGGCGGGATGGGCTATCCGCAGCAGCCGCAGGCGGCGTTCGCGCTGTCGCTCAACGGAAAGAAGGTCATCGACATCCCGGAGATCGTGTGGAAGGACCACGAGTGGAAGGGCGGCGGCTGCACGTTGCGCTACACGCGCGACACGTCCACCGACGAACTCGGGATCTTCACGCTCACCGTGCCATCGTCGATGCTCGCGCCCGGCAAGCCGGCCACGCTCGGCGTCACGGCCGAGGCGAAGGCCTCCCGCCGCTGGTTCGCCGTAATGGAACCATAAGACTGTTCCATTGCGGGGGCGGGTGTGGTATACTATCCCGCCTATGGACGACAAGTCACTTTCAAACGTACGCAACATTGGCATCGTGGCCCACATCGACGCGGGCAAGACCACGACGACCGAACGCATCCTCTTCTACACCGGGAAAATCCACAAGCCCGGCGAGGTCCACGAGGGCGACACCATCACCGACTTCATGGTGCAGGAGAAGGAGCGCGGCATCACGATCCAGTCCGCCGCCATCACCTGCGAGTGGAAGGGGCGCACCGTCAACATCATCGACACGCCCGGACACGTCGACTTCACGATGGAGGTGGAGCGCTCGCTCCGCGTACTCGACGGCGCGGTGTGCGTGTTCTGCGCCGTCGGCGGCGTGCAGCCGCAGAGCGAGACGGTGTGGCGCCAGGCAGACCGCTACCGCGTGCCGCGCGTCGCGTTCGTGAACAAGATGGACCGCATGGGCGCCGACTTCGCGCGCGTGGTGGAGGAGCTGCGCACGAAGCTGAAGGCGAACGCCTGCCCCGTGGAGCTGCCTATCGGCAAGGAGGACGCCTTCCAAGGCGTCGTGGACCTGCTTGAGATGAAGGGCATCGTCTACGACGAGGCGAGCGAGGGCAAGAACTTCACGGTGGGGGATGTGCCCGCCGAGCTGAAGGACGAGGCGGAGCTCGCCCGTGCCGAGCTGTGCGAGAAAATCGCCGACCTCGACGAGGGCGTGATGGAGGCGTACCTCGAGAAGGGCGACCTCACGGCCGACGAGCTGCGCGGCGCGATCCGCCGCCAGGTGGTGGCGGGCGCATTCGTGCCGGTTCTCTGCGGCACCGCGTTCAAGGACAAGGGCATCCAGCCGCTCCTCGACGCGGTGGTCGACTACCTCCCCGCGCCGACGGACCGTCCGCCCGTCGCCGCGACCGACCTCAAGAGCGGCAACGCCGTGACGCGCAAGCACGACCCGCAGGAACTCCTCACCGCGCTCGTCTTCAAGATCGCGTCCGACACCTACGGCCGACTCTTCTTCGTGCGCGTCTACGGCGGCGTGCTCAAGAAGGGCGCGAACGTGTTCAACCCGCGCACGAAGAAGCGCGAGCGCGTGATGAAGATCGTGCGCCTCTTCGCCGACGACCGCACGGAGGTGGAGGAGCTGCGCGCGGGCGACATCGGCGCCATCGTGGGGCTCAAGGACGCCACGACCGGCGACACGCTCTGCGCCGAGATGAAGCCCTGCTACCTCGAACGCATCACCGCGCCTCAGCCCGTCATGTTCCTCGCCATCGAGCCGAAGAGCGGGGCGGACAAGGACAAGCTCGTCGACGCGATGAACGAGCTCGCCGCCGAGGACCCCACCTGCCAGGTGCGGCAGGACGAGGAGACCGGCCAGACCATCCTCTCCGGCATGGGCGAGCTGCATCTGGAAATCCTCGTGGACCGTCTCAAGCGCGAGTTCAAGTGCGCGGCAAACGTCGGCAAGCCGATGGTGAGCTACCTTGAGACCGTGACCGCGCCGGCTTCGTCGTCATTCACGTTCGACCGCGAACTCGGCGGCAAGCGCCACGCCGTGACGCTGACCGTGGAGGTGAAACCGCTCGAGCGCGGGAAGGGACGCGTGGTGGAGGTGTCGCGCGACGTGAAGAACATCCTGCCCGACCCGAAACTCGCCGCGAGCCTCGAGCAGGCGCTCATGGACGGCGTGATGACGGGCGTGCTCGCGCGCTTCCCGATGACCGACCTCTCCGCCACCGCGACGCGCGTGGAGCTGGTCGATCCCGAAGTCTCCGATGAGATCGCCCTGCGCGGTGCGGCCATGATGGGTTTCCGCGAGGCGGCCGAGGCGGCCGCGCCCGAGTTCCTCGAGC
>JAFRSR010000231.1 GCA_017427485.1 Kiritimatiellia bacterium | reverse complement strand
CTGCGCGTCTCGAATCCAGCCGACTTCTCCTCTTACATCTGCTACTTCAAGAGCGGCGGTGGCTGGTACAAGGCCACCCTCGAATTGCCTGAGGATGCTGTCCCGGGCGGCTGGTATCCGATGACGGTGACCACCAAGGAGACGGAAACGGAGGGGAAGCCCGAGGGCTGGAAGAACGTGGAGGCCGTGCGCATCGCGGGGTACCGCTCGACGACGAACGCCGTCTCCCTCACGTTGCGGAACGTCGGGTTCGACGTCTCCAAGCCCGAGGCGTACGTGGTCCAGGGCAAGGCGGGACCGAAGGACGACGGCAGCCGGCATGCGTCCATCTTCGCGCAGGCGCTCGAGAAGATCGGTGTGGAGGTGCGGCAGGTGTGCGAGGCCGACGTGGCGCCGGGCCTCTTCGATGGCGCCGCGTTCGTGGTGCTGCCGTTCAATCCGCAGATGAATCCAAAGGCGTGCGCCGTCGTGGAGGCGTTCGTCAAGAAGGGCGGCAAGCTGTTCGCATGTTACGGGCAGCAGCCGCCGATCATGGACCTCGTCGGAGTTGCAGTGAAGGGCAACGCCTACCGTCCGTCGGACAACGGCAAAAGCAACCTGCTCGGTTTCGCGAAGGCCGGCGCGGGGCTTCCCGGACAGCCCGATTTCCTCGCCCAGTCCTCGTGGATGTGCCGCGTGGTGAAACCGCTTGCCGGGGCCGAGGTGGCCGCGTACTGGCGGACCCAGGACGGAAAGACCACGGACATGCCGGGACTCGTCGTCTCGCCCAACGGCGCCTACCTCTCGCACGTGTGGCTGAATCCGGGTTCGCCGGAGTCGAGCGCCTTTCTCGTGGCGGTGGTCGACCGTCTCCAGCCAGGCGTGCGCGCACGGTTCGAGGCGCGGCTTGCGGCGGAGCGCGCGGAGGAGGCGCGCATGCTCGCGGCCACGCGCGCGATGCCGTCGCGGGCGGGGGAAAGGCGTCTCATCTGGTGCCACTCGGCATGGGGCCTCGGCGGCACGAACGACTGGGATTCCACCTGCAGGTTCCTGCGGAAGAACGGGTTTACCGACCTTGTGGTTAACCTCGCATGGGGTGGTTACACCTACTATCCCTCGAAGGTGTTGCCGCAGGCGGAGACGGAGCGGGGCGACGCGCTCGAGCAGTGCCGCGCCGCGTGCCGGAAGTACGGCATCAAGATGCACGTGTGGAAGGTCTGCTGGAAGATGGGTCGCGCGGTGTCGCCCGCGTTCGTGCAGGCGGCGAAGGACGCAGGGCGCGTGCAACGGACGCGTGGCGGCGAGGTGAACGACGATATGTGGAACTGTCCGTCCGATCCGCACTGCCAGAAACTCGAGATCGACGCAATGGTGGAGCTCGCGCTCGAGAAGAAGGTGGACGGCATCCACTTCGACTACATCCGCTATCCCGGTTCGAATTGTTGTTTCTGCGACGGGTGCCGGAAGCGCTTTGAGGCGAAGCTGGGGCGTCCGGTGGCCAACTGGCCGAAGGACACGCAGACCGACGAGGCCGTGGCGTCCACGTGGTCGGCCTTCCGCTGCGACAACATCACGCACGTGGTGAAGACCGTGCACGACCGCGTGCGCGCGGCGGGTTCGCACGTGGAGATTTCCGCCGCCGTCTTCCGCGACCCGGTGCGGGACCCCGAGGTGGTGGGACAGGACTGGCTGCGCTGGTGCGCGGAGGGGTGGCTCGACTTCGTGTGCCCGATGGACTACATGAAGAACCCGCGCCGTTATGCGGAGCGGATCGCGCGCCAGCACGCCGTGCTGAAGGGAGCTGGCTCGAAGGCGAAGTTCTATCCGGGGATGGCGATCATGTGCTCGCATTTCAACCGTTCACTATCCCCGCTCACGGTCGCACAGGAAATCGCCGCCGTGCGCGCGGAGGGACTGGAGGGCTTTACGCTCTTCGCCCTCTCGCGTCTCGCCGAAAAGGTCCTCCCCGTCCTGCGCGAAGGCCCGCTCTCTGCCGATTGAAAACTTGGCAACTTGCAACTGTTCAACTTGTAAACTGTTCAACTGGCCAACTGCGCAACGTTCTTCTTTTCTTTCCTCTCCCTTCCATTCATCTTTCTCGCGCAGTTTTCAAGTTGACAAGTTTTCAAGTTGGCAAGTTGTCAAGTTTTCAAGTTGACAATTCACACAAACGGCGGAGAATGTGGTAAGATATGCACGGCTGGCGAACGTGTGCCGTTTCGGTGCATGAAAGCCGTAAGGAGAAGCGCGTAATGAAAATACAGATGATCGTTGTCGGCGCCTTGGCGAGTTTGGGCGCGTTCGGTGCGAACGTGTACTGGTCGAACACGGGCACGGGCGGCTGGGAAACCACCTCCAACTGGCAAGGCGACGCGCTACCGGGCGTTGCAGACACGGCCATCAACAACGTAGGCGGTACGGTCCTTTTCACCGACGGCATGGAGCAGACGGTCAAATTCTTCCACACGGGCACCGAGAGCGGAAAGTCGGGCCACCTGCAGATCACGGGCGGCAAGCTGACGGTTCCGGGCGCGGCTTCGCAGATCGGCTCCGTGGCGGGCGGCGGCGGCAGCATCGAGATGACGGGCGGCGAGTTGCACGTGGGCCAGCTTCAAGTGGGCGCGCGCGGTACCGGCTCGATGGTTCTCTCCGGCGGCCTCGTGCGCAGTTCGGACTGGAGCTGCATCGGCCGTTACCCCGGCGGTGTGGGCACGCTCACCGTCACGGGCAGCGGCGTGTGGGAATGCGCGTGGCTAGGTCTGTTCGCGTCCGAGCAGGGCACGGGCACGATTACCGTGGAGAACGGCGGCGAGATCCGCTTTGCTTCCACCAACATACGCGAGTTTGTCATCGGCAACCAGTCGACGGGCGTGGGCGTGTTGCGGCTGAACACGGGCGGCACGCTGAAAGCCAGCGGCGTGAACGCGGCTTACGCCACCGACACGTTCATCCTCGACGGTGGCACGCTCGTGCGCATGAGCGGGGGCGACAACACGGGTTTCATTCGCAGTACCGGTTCGGGAAACCTCGGCAAGTTCCAGATCGGCCCCAACGGCGGCGTCATCGACACGTCCAATGGCACGCAGACGGTCGCGATCAACGTTGATGACCTGCCCGGTGGCGCGAGCGGACCGCTCGTCAAGAAGGGCACTGGCACGCTCGTCCTCTCCAAGGGCGGCACGTTCACGGGCGGCTACACGGTGGAGGAGGGCACGCTCTCCGTCGCCTCGGCGGCGAACCTGCCGGGCTGCACGACAGCCCCCATCACCATCAAGAGCGGCGCAACGCTCGCGATCAGCGGCGATTGGACGGAGGAGACGTTCACGGCGATGACGAACCGCGCGGACTTCGTGGTCGAAGAGGGCGGCACGCTCATCGCCCCGGTTGCGTTCACGACGGACTATGTTGTCTCCGTCCCCAGCGGCACGCTGACACTCTCCGACCTGAACCTCACGGCGCGGCTCGTGAAGACGGGGGCGGGTACGCTGGAACTCGCAGGGTACAACACGCTTGCGGGCGGCGTGGTCGTCTCCAACGGCACGCTCGCGGCGAACTACGAGACCTCTGGACTCGCCGACACGCACGTGCACCTTGCGGGACCCTCGACAAGCACCTACTGCTACCTGGGCATCCACGGCGATTCCTTCACCGCTCCGATCGCCGATAGCGGCGCGGGGACGTTCTCCTTTGGCCCGTACACGGGCATCAAGGCGATGGATCCCGGGCCGTTCACCCTCAACGTCGGCGGCGACGGGCGGACGGTCAAGTGGAACACCGGCGACTGGATTTTCGTTCCGAACGGCGGACCTTTCACAGTGAAGAACGTGCTGGATGTGAATGGCAGCAACAACTTTACCATCAAGGGCAGTGGTTCGTGGCCTGTCGTTCTTGAAGGCGGCGTCACGAACACGTCCACTTCTGCGGGCAATCTCAACTACTGGACCGGATCTGTGGTCGTGCCTGCGCGGGCGGGAGGCGCGCGGCACGAGTCGTATCGGTTCCTCTGGCGTTCCGGGGATGTCCTGATAACCAACGCAACGATCCATTCTCGCATTGATTTCATTGTTGGCGACAGCGGGAGCAATTGCGGTCTTGTGCGCGTCACTCTCAAGGACTGCGTGAAGACGACTGGCGGCGGCTGGGACTACGTCAACGGCTCGACGGGCACGGTGATGACGATCGACGGGGGCAGTTTTGCGGCGCGCACCCGGCTCACCGTGGGCCGCAGCGACAGTGGCAGGACGGGGCGGCTCGTGATTACCAACAACGCGGCGGTGACGACGAGCGAGTTCTACATGCAAAGCGGTTCTACGGACTTGGACTCCGGTTCGTTGACGGCAGGCGGCTTTACCGCCATTGGAGACGGAAACATTGCATGGGCCGGGCGCGGCCCCGCCACCTTCACGCAACGCGGCGGCATGTTCACCATGAATGCGAGCGGTGCGGTAGGCAGCAACACGGGCAGCGTGGGGCGCGTCGTGATGACTGGTGGTTCGATATTTATGAAAGATGGACAAAACTTCCAGGTCGGTGCGCGCGGCAACGGCACGTTCATCCAGACGGGCGGCGACGTCTCGCTGTCGAGCTACGCGTGTGTGGGGCGCTATCCGGGCGGCGTGGGCGAGTATCGGCTGCATGGCGGCACGCTCACGCACCGCATTCCGGCCAGTGGTAAGAACTATCTCATGTTTATTGCGGAACAAGGCACGGGTACGGTGTCCATCGCGAACGGTGGGCGACTGACGGTGACGAACGAGAGCGGCCTCAAGATCGCGAGTGAGTCTATGTCTAAGGGCACGCTCGTCCTCTCGCCGGGAGGCACGTACGAGGCGACGACGGCGTTCGGCGGCAGTGGCGACGATACGTTCGTATTCAACGGCGGGACATTCAAGATGTTCAGCAACGCGAAGGCGAGCACCATCATCCAGTCGAGCGTGGGCCATCGGGTGGCGACGCCGCTTGGCGGCGAGATCGACACGGCGGGGAAGGGCGACTTCACGCTGCCGGTGGCGCTCACGGCGGCCTCGCGACCGGAGGAGCTGGCGGAGACGCTGATCCACCGGTGGCGGTTTGACGACGGCTCGCTCGCGGACTGCGTGGGGAATTCCGATGCAACCGTGGTCGGTACGGTAGAGTGGACGAACGGCGCGGTGCGTCTCCACAGCCAGACGACCGACAAGACCGCCACGAGCTGCATCAACCTCGGCGCGGGCGTTCTGCCGACCAGCGGGCGCGGCGCGACGATCGAGATGTGGGTGACGCAGCTTGAGCGGCGGCAGTGGGCGCGGCTCATCTGCGCGGGACCGAGCAAGACCTTCTGGCTCGCCTCCAACCGGGGCGGTAGCAACAAGGAGGGCTGGCTGTCGATCAACGGCACTTCGGGGGCTGCGAGCCATGCGGGATACGAGCTTGAGAACGGCAAGAGGTACCACATGGCGCTCGTGTTCGAGAAGCAGCTTGACGACACGTGGCTCATCACCGTGTCCATGCGCGACGCGGCGACGGGCGAGCTGATCGACTCGGCGGTCGCGACTGCTAACGCGAGCTGGTCGTTCGACAAGATCGACCAGGCGGGCGGCATCTGGCTGGGACATTCGGCCGATCCCGATCCTGATCCGTACATGGACTACCACGACGTGCGCATCTACAACTGCGCGATGACGGCGGAGCAGCTCGCGGCGAGCTGCGCGGCGGGTTCGGAAGCGCACTTCTACCTGATGAAGAAGGGCGCGGGGATGCTCACGCTCTCGGGCGCGAACACGTACAAGGCCGGTACGGGCGTGGACGGCGGCACGCTTACGCTCGCGAGCGGCGCGAAACTGCCCGCGACGGAGATGTGGGCGGGCGCGGGCGCGACGTTCCTGTTGAACTCGACGGCGCAGACGGTGCGCGAGCTGGGCGGCACGGGCACGGTGAAGGGCGGCACGCTCTCCGTGACGGGCACGATCCAGCCGGGCGGACGCCACGCGATCGGCACGCTCACGGTGGACGGCACGTCGCTCCAGTCCGGCACGCTCGTCGCCGACCTGGCGGCAGACGGCACGAGCGACTGCCTCGCGGTGACGGGCACGCTCGACCTCTCGAATCTCTCGCTCGCGCTCGGCGACGCGCAGTTGGCCGAAGGGCAGGTGTACACGCTCGTCACGGCGCCGGAGATCACGGGCACGTTCCACGAGATGAAAGTGCCGGGACGCTGGCGCGTATCCGTCCACCCCACGAAGGTGACCCTTGCCTACTCCAACGGCACCGTGCTGATGCTCCGATGAGGGAAAAACCATAGAGTGTCATGAGAATATTATCTCGCAAATCGGTATGATCGTGCTGGTGAGATAGGTTGAAAGATGAAGATCGAGAGAAAGGACAGAGGACAGAAGACGGAAGACAAAGGATGGAACAACGATCCTTTGTCATTTGTCCTTCGTCCTTTGTCCTCAAACAAATGAGAAAGGTAAGTCAATGAAAAAGATTGTCTGTTGGGGCGCACTGATGGTTTCGCTGGCGGCGTCCGCGGAGGCCGTGATCTGGTACCGGTTTGACGACCAGGAGCCGCTGACGCGCACGGCGGCGGGCGTGTACGTGACGAACTGCGTGGCGGCCACCTACCCTGCCCACCCGCGCACGATCAACGGCAGCACCTACAACGACGGAAATGAAACCTCGCCAATGGAAGGCTACCTGCCCACCTACACGAACTCCGCGCCGCCGAGTTACGGCGTGTACGACCCCGTGACCGGTACGCGTGTCGCGAACCGCGGTTGCCTCCATTTCCACACGACGGGCAGCGATGATCGGAACGGCGGCTTGCTGCGCGTGAATCAGGACGCGACGCTGAATGCGCTCACGAACCTCACGCTGGAGGCATTCGTGCGCATTCCCACCAACGTGCAGATCACCAGCAGCTACATGCGCCCCATCATTTTGAAGGCACATTCAAGTAACCAGGGCGTATGGGGTCTGCACGTGTTCGAGTCCAATCTCTTCTATCGATGCACATTTCTCCTTGATGACAACACGACGGTCGTGCACGGATGGGGAAACGGCGCGAGGTCTGTGCGTATCGACGACGGGCGTTGGCACCATCTGGCTCTCACCGTCAACTTCGGCACGAAGAAGGTCTACTCGTACGTGGACTATGTCCGTATTTCCATGCATGACATGAACGCCAAGGCCGTCGGCTTCTACCATCCGAGCAATAGTCCGCTTCTGATCGGTGGCAACGCCAACCATTCGACGCGCCGCCACAACGGCGAGATTGACGAGGTGCGCATCTCGGACGAGGCGCTTCCGCCCGAGAAGTTCCTGCGCTACATTCCGATGCGTGAGATTGACGCCGACACGATGTACTACCTGCCGTTCGACGGCGGCGCGGCGGACTGGTTCAGCAAGACGGCGCTGCCGCTCAACGCCGCGACGAACGCGCCGGGCGGCATCACCATGGAAAAATACGCAGGACCTGAACCGGCATCCGCCACCAATGGCGTCCCCGGCTCCAGCATCCGGAACGGCGTCTACTCGCCCGACGTGATTGCGAACGAGGGCTCCGTCCATCTCCCCGTGACAGGTGAGGGCGCGCATACCGGCACCTCGTTCCTGCTGACGGATCCGAACAAGCTCGTCTGCGCGTCCAATTTCACGTTCGAGGCGTTCGTCAAGATGGACCGGCAGACGACCAAGCCGGCAGATAGCCAGTACGCCGACTCGTTTGCCATCTTCTACGCCGGCTACATGAAAGTGTTGATGAACGGTTCCAACAAGCAACTGCTCTTTCGCTACAGCGGCACCAATATGACGGATAAGTATGTGGGTCGCATTGACGATGGGTCTTGGCATCACGTTGCCTACGTGTATGATGCCGCTGCGGAGAAGATGACAGGTTATGTGGACTACAAACAGGTCACGACGGCGGTCGTGGGGAAGGGTGGCTCGGGCGTAAACATCCGTATCAGCGGAGAACACTCGGGTTACCAGACGCTCCCCGGCTGCCTGGACGAGGTGCGCATCACGCGGCGGGCCCTGAAGGTGACCGAGTTCCTCACGACGCACGATTGCTTGACGGGATCGACGCTCGCCCACGCGGATTTCGAGGATGGCATGGACGTGGCGCCGGACACGGGGCTGATCGGTGCGGGAGTCGCCTCGGCGCGGACGGGCGGCAGCGTGCCCGTGCTCTCCAGTTCCGTCCCCGGCGTTCGCATCGCCCTGGACGGCGCGGCGATGCAGGACGTGCGCGACAACAGGAAGTCCCTGCGCATCGACGGCGGCAAGATCGGCTGGACGGATCTGGGGCTCCTCCGGCAGCCGACGTTCACGGTGGAGTTCTTTGCGAAGTTGGATCATCTCGACTACGTCGCGAACCTGATTCGCCTGACGCGGGGCGAGTCGCCCGACGGTTATCCCGCATGGGCGCTCTTCACGTTCGCGGAAGGGACGGCCGATCAGCTGACCGTCTGTGCACAGGACGCGAACGAGCTTTTTTACTTCCCGGCACATACGTTCGGGGGGAGCATCGCGGACGGAAGATGGCACCATTGGGCGCTCACGTTCGATGGCACGTCCGGAACGAACACCGTCATCACGCTCTACCGCGACTACGTGTCGCAAGGAAGCTGGACGCTCACGACGCCGATCAACTATCTTGACGTCGTCAACACGTTGTCCATCGGCGGTACTTCAAGCAACCCCTGCCACATCCGCGGCAATTTCGACGAGCTGCGCGTGAGCGAGGGCGTGTTGCCGACGGACAAGTTCATGCGCATCTTTCCAACAAGCACGGTGGTCCTCGTACGCTAGGAACAGGCAGGTAAATCCGGTGCAAACCGTTAGGCTCGACCGGACGGCGTGACTTTCGTGAACTTGGGCCGCACGTTCGTCCAGTCGTCGAGCAGCGCCTGTGCCTTGGGCGAACCGGTGCGCCGGACATGCTCCTCCAGGAGGTCCATCAGAACCGCCTCCTCGGCGGATCCGGGCTCGATGGGATAGAGGTCCACCGAATCGAGGTTGCTGTTCAGGTCGAGAGTCGCCGTCTCGTCGTAGACATAGGCGACGCCGCCCGTCATGCCCGCGGCGAAGTTGACGCCGACGGGGCCGATAATCACGGCCACGCCGCCCGTCATGTATTCGCAGCCGTGGTCGCCGATGCCCTCCGCGACGAGAGTCGCGCCCGAATTGCGGATGCCGAAGCGTTCGCCCGCGAGTCCGTTGATGAAGATGGAGCCGGATGTCGCACCGTAGGCGATCACGTTGCCGGCGATGGTATTTTCATCGGGCTTGATAATCCCGAGGGCAGAACGCGGCGGGGCGATCGTGATGATGCCGCCGGAGAGGGATTTGCCGATGTAGTCGTTGGCTTCGCCGCGGAGGTCGAAGGTGATGCCGCGGGCGAGGAACGCGCCGAAGGACTGGCCGGCGACGCCGGTGAAGTGGATGGTTAGGTGGTTGGGTGGTTGGGTGGTTGGGT
>JAFRSR010000230.1 GCA_017427485.1 Kiritimatiellia bacterium | reverse complement strand
TCCACCATCCACCAGCCGGGATCGCCCTCGCGGCGCACGGCGGCGTCGCTGACGAGGTCGACCGTGTCGGCGTCGGACGGCATGTCGATCGTCCGCAGCTCGTACCGCCACGCGCCGTCCTTCTGGCGCGCGAGCCGCACGTGGGCGGTCTCCGTCTTCCCGTCCTTGAACGTCGTCTTGACCGTCGCGTGCTCCAGCGGCGACGACGCCGCCAGCGCGGCCGACGCCGCCCACATCATTCCACAGAGGACACTCTTCATTTCTCTTTCCTTTCAAGCCACAGTCTGCTGGATTTCAACTTCTGGACGACCCATTCATTCCCCGTTTCCGCGGCGGTGGCGTAAAGCTCCATCGCCCGGTCGGGATCTTTCTCGACGCCACGCCCCCATTCGTAACAGACCCCCAGCGCATACGCGCCAAGAGCATAATGCATCTCGGCCGCCTCCTTGAAACACTGGGCCGCGCGCCCGAGATCCTGATCGCACCCCCTTCCCCATGCCAACGCAACGCCCAGCTCATACAGTCCAACGGGCTCGCCTGCCTGGGCGCACTGCTCGTAGGCACGAAAGGCTGCCGCCAGGTCTCTCTCCGTACCGATGCCGTACTCATGGCAGCAGCCGACCTTGTACAGCGCGAACGCATCGCCGAGGTCGGCGGCTTTCGTGTAGCAGTTGAACGCCTCGACGGCGTTCGTCGAGACGCCGATTCCCTCCTCATGGCACTCCCCCAGGAGCAGATAGGCCTCCGGACTGTCCAGGGAAGCGGCTTGGCGTAAATACGCAACGCCCCTCTCCGGCCTCGACTCCCCGTACCCGCCGTAGCAATGGAACTTGCCGAGCCTGACCATCGAAAAGACGTTATGGCGCTTTGCCGCGCGAGCCAGCCAATACAGGGCGTCCTTCCGCCGAACGTCGTTCGTCGCCGAACATTCCATGAGCATGTCCCCGACCATCGCGCACGAGGGACCGTATCCGCGTTGGGCGGACACCTTGACCATCGCGAAGACGCTCGTGTCAATGAACTGCTCGACGGACATGCCCTTTGCACGCGCCTCCTTCCATCTCATAAACCCAAGTTCGAACATCGCCGCCGGGTCTTGCTTCTCCACTGCACGGGCAATTATGTCCGCAGCATGGGCCTTGTTCGTTTCCGACCCGACATCCGCGGCGGGCTGCAGTTTCGCCGCGGAAACACAGGACACGACGAACACCTTCAGGCACAAGATCAGTTTTTTCATTCCGTCTCCTTCGTCTCGGCGCTCGGCGCATCGGGCAATTCAATTGAAAGATGGCACTTATATCTGATGCGCCGGCGTTCCAGCAAATCTGCCGCATTCGGACCGGCGTTCTCAATCGCCTTGCGATACTCGCGCAGGACGTTCCCGTCATCGGCGACCAACAACCCGAATTCATACATCAGGTGCAATTCTATCGCTGCGGGCACGTACTCCTGCGCCCAGGCCTCTTCGAGAAGCTGTTTGGCTTTCCCCACGTCCCGTTCGACTTCCTCGCTGCCAAACGCGTAACGGCACGCGACTTCATATTGGCCTCGTGCCGATCCCAATTCCGCAGCCTCCCTGTAGAGCGCGAATGCCCGCTCGTCGTCCGGATCGCAGCCGAATCCGTCCTCGTAAAAGGCTCCGAGAAGCGCCAGCGCCGACGGATCCTTCTGCTCGGCGGCCTTTGTCGCATATGCAAACGCCAGATCCTTATCAGGCTCCACGCCGTCTCCGTACTCATAAGCCTGCGCCATCTCGAACTGAGCCGAAGCAGAACCATGTTCGGCCGCTCTCTCAAACCATTTAACTGCGGTGTCCATGTCCTTCGCGCCAAGAATCCCCTCCTGATAGAGGCACCCGACGTTATATTCCGCTTCCGGATCGCCCGCTTCCGCGTCCACGAAAACCTTCGTCCTCACGTATTCGCCATAACTGCCGAGCCAGATAGCCCACGCGACAATGCACCCGACGGCGAAGTCTAATATCTCATGCTCGAGAATCAGATCGTGGCCGACACACCAACAGGCCAAGGCGACAGCCAGGATTCGCCCGACCACCATCGTGACGAAGGCCGCGCGCTTGCCGCCGAGCACAGACCCGGCCAGTCCCCTGAAAATCCTCCCGCCGTCCAGCGGAAACGCCGGAAACAGATTGAACACGCCGAGGACGCCGTTCAGGAAAGCAACCAATTTGACGAGTCTGAGCGAATCCCACGCCTCGCATGGTATTCCGACAAACGCGCTGCCGCAATGCCAGACATTGACGCCAACCGGAAGAGACACCTTTGTCATCTCCCAATCGAAGAAATCATACACGAAGTATTTGAGCCATGAGCAAACATCACCGTTTCCGCACAGTGCTTTTGCGCCGACCGCCGTGCAGAGAACCAGAAGGATGTTCGAGAGCGGACCCGCAAAGGCTATGAAGAGGCTTCTGCCGTTCGGCAAGATCGGCGCCTGAAACTCGGTCACACCCCCGAAAAAGGACAGCGTAATCGCACGGGGCCGGTTACCGACGAGCGCGCCTGCCAGCGCATGTGCAATCTCGTGGACCAGAATCGACGCGAGCAACAGAAACGAAAACAGGCACCTCTCCAGCCAAGGACCGCCCCAATACCACGTAAGAAGCACAATGAGGAAAAAAGACCGATAGATGCCGATCGTCGTCCCTCGAATGGTAAACAAGGGAATCTTTTTATCAAAGCTGAACATCTTTGCAGCGCCCCGTAAACTGCGTCCTCACTTGCCGGCGCGAATTTCGTAGAGGCGCGAGCCGATCTCGCGGACGGCCTCGACCGTCTCCCAGTACGGCGTGTCGCACACGTCCGTCCAGCCCACCTGCATGTTCTCGCCGTCGAAACGGCCCGAGGTGGCCTGGTCGGAGAACTGGTGCCAGTGCACGCCCACGATCTGCGGGTGCTCGAGCGACGTGCGCACGTAGTCCTTGTACGTCTGCGCGCGGTGCCGCTGGTCGCGGAGGAGGATGAGGCCGGGGCAGAACGGCCCGCGGTCGAGCGCGCCGAAGTGGAACTCGCCGATCATCACCGGCGCGTCCACGCCGTCCGGAAGCCTGAACTCGCTCATCTCCCTGCGGTAGACGTTGTAGCTGAGCACGTCGCAGTACTTCGCCGCGGCCTTCACGGTGAAGGCGGGCGCGCCGCCCGCCCAGCGGCAGCCGAGGTAGAGCTTGCCCGGGTTCGCGCGCTTCAGCTCCTCGCGGATGGTGCGGAAGTAGTTCTCGGCGATCTCGGCGGAGAACGCCTCCAGGTCCGCGCGCGCGCCGGCGAGGTCCTTCGGCTCCGCCGTCGTCGTCAGGAAGGCGTCCCAGTCCGCGTAGTCGGTCTTCCACTTCGCGTTCAGCTTCGCGACGTCGCCGTACTTCGCCTTCATCCGGTCGCGGAAGACGGCCTTGCACGGCTGGTCGGCCGGCGACTTGAGCGTCGAGAGCGCGAGCGAGTGGGGCTGTCCCCAATGGTGCTCGTTGTCCACGAAGAAGCCGAAGCACCACGGGTCGGCGAGCTCGGCGTGGTAGACCTCCGTCATGCGCCGCGCCTCGGCGCGGAAGGACGGGTCGAACGGGTCGCAGAACTCCCACCAGCCGCCCTTGTGGCCCGCGATCGGACGCGCGTGGATCTCGAAGCGGTCCGTGTAGGGCGTGCGGTCCATCAGGCAGATGCGCTTGTCGGAGGAATTGGCGATCGTGTTGCAGCTCCAGCTGCGGAGACGGCGGTGCGCGAGGTCGGCCCACGTCTCGAACCACCTCTCGCCGTACTTCCGGCGGATGTTGGCGGCGGAGAAGTCGTAGACGCGGTCGATGCCGCGCTTGCCGTAGTACGGCCAGAGGAGCACGTCGCGCGTCTCGTAGAACGCGCCGAACACGGGGTCGTCCCGCGCGGGCAGCTCCTCGAACCAGCCGGCGCGGTCGCCGGCGGGCGTGGCGAGCGGCGTCATCGCGCTCGACGGCGTCACGCGCACGGGACCGTGGCTCCACCAGAGGTGCCCGTCGGGATCGACGATCCACCACTTGCCGTTCCACTTCGTCGTTGAGAAGCCGCCCGTCTTCGGCAGCTGCGGACCGTCCGCCCAGCCGCCCCACTTGTCCCATCCCTTCGGGCCGGGATGCGCGGCGAGGTCCTTTTCCTCCTTCACGCGCTGGACGGCGAAGTCGGCGTCGGAATGCACCTTGTCTGGCCACTCGCCGTGCCTGAACTGCCCGTACTTGTCGATGTACGGGAAGAAGTTCTCCTCCGTCAACTTCGCCCACGGCGAGTCGTTCCGGGCGACTTTCGCGCGCGGACCCGTCTTCGCGACGATCTTCCTGACGCGCCACGTGTGCGGGAGTTTCGGCTGGTTGATGTAGATCGCCACCTGCTTTACGGCACGCGAATCGATCTGGCCGAAGCCGCCAGGCGGCGCCTTGCGCGAGATGTGGTCGGAATAGGGCGCCCACGCGGCGTAGGGCAACGCCCACGTGCGGAGCGGCTGTAGCCGTTTGGCGATCGCGTCGAGACCCGGCAGGTCGGGCGGGAAGTCGGCCCCCACGACGGCGTGCCGCTCGCCCTTGATCGGCAGCTTGAACACCTTGCTGCCCTTCCCGATTCCGGGATCGCCGCCTTTGTTGAGGAGACGGAGCGTGTACAGTCCCCAGATGCCGCCGTCCACGAACTCCACCTCGATACGGTTGCAGCCCGAAAGATCCCAGTCGCCGTCCAGGCAGAATCCGGGATACTTCTCGGACGGCTTCGTGACGACGGTCAACAGGCCGTCGGCAAGCGTGAACGCCGCGCCGTCCTGCGCGTGCAGTTTCTTCGCGTCGGCGGTGGCGGCGTCGAACAGGACGATGTCCGCGCCGACGGCGGTCGCAGCCATTCCAATGGCCAGCAACGAGAGAAAGAGAGAGTTTTTCATGCGGTTAGTATACCAAAATTCCCGCCGCACTGGGACAACGGGCGTCTCGCCCGTTGCGGCCGCGCTTGTCGCGGCCGTATGGAAAGCCGCCATCTTGGCGACCACCCTGGTAGGGCGCGCTCGCCGAGCGCGCCGCACTGGAAACGGGCGTGTCGCCCGTTGCGGGAGGGCGCGCGCCCCGCGGGCGCCGCTACGGCGACTCCACCACCACCTTGAAAAACAGATGACAAGCCATTGTAATTAGCACTCACACATTGCGGGATCGTCACGCTCGTCAAGTCACTGCAATTGTAAAACGCGCTATCCCCAATGCATGTTACAGGCATACCGCCAAGTGTGTTAGGAACGGCTACGTTCCCATTTGGGCTTGGCGAGATCGCAGCATAATAAGAAGGATTGACGATCTCAACTGTTTCGCCGTTAATACGATACATCCATGTATAGCCGGTATCTGGATCGGTCCACGTGTCGGCCATCAACGGTATCGCGGTGGCAAAAGCCAACACCAAGACGGCAATCAATCTCTTCATCATGCCGTGGCCCCGATTCATTACTTCACGACCTCCCAATGGCCTGTCTGCTTGTTGCCCTCGCGACGAATGATCTTGTTGGCAACAAGAATACCGATTGCCGTTGTGACGGTTGTCTTTGAAAAACCCAGTTTCGTTGCCAATCCGCGCAGTGTCATCTTGGGGTCTTGTACCAATTCCCTGAACACTTGTTTTGCTGCGGCAGGAAAATCCTGCATCAAGCTTGGGTCACCTTGGGTCACCCTTGGGTCACCTTGGGTCACTCTTGGGTCACCTTGGGCCGATTCCGGGGTCGAACTTGGGCCGACTTGGGGCACTTTTGGGGCACTCTTGGGGCACTTCTGGGGCACATCTGGGGCACTTTGGGCCGATTGGTCGGGTCTTGATCGGGTCTTGGTCGGATCTTGATCGGAATCCATGTAAACGGTGATCTTGACCCGGTCGGGATCGTACTCTTCCGCGATGACCGGCGCCGGGAGCTTGTTCTTCTTCCAGTGCCCGTAGAGATCGGCAAGGCCCGTACCGGAGCGTTCGCCGATGTCAACGAGCGCAAAGATGTTGAAGATGTGAGAATTGCGCGCGTCGCTGGTTCCACCCTCCACGGCGACCACCTTGTTCACCCGGAAAATGCCGGGGTTGGCGAAGCTGATCGTCTGCGCCTGCTTCTCGATGACGATGCCGCGGCGTCCATGGTAGTCGGCATGGATAAGGGCGTTTGCCAGCAACTCGCGCAGAGATTTGTGGATTTCGTTCTCCTCCACACGCAGGCCGTCGGCATCCAGCTCAAACGGCACTTTGACATGAGAGGTGATGCGATCGTAGATCATCATGTAGAAGTCATAGATGTTGCCGCTCCAAGTCGCGTCGTGAGCGGCGACACGATCCGTCCAGCGCGTGTCGGTGGAAAGTTTCTCGCGATAGTCCAGGAAGAAATCCGGAAGGACGTCCATGATCTGCCCGAACTCCGCAAAGCAGACAAGTCCGGCAATGTTTGGATGCACCTTGCCGTCCTCGCCGCGCCTGGCTGCGCGGATTCGCACAAGAAACTCCTCGTCCGGAAGGTCGTTCCAGACATGCTCCGGCTTCTTGGACTTGAATCGGTTGCGATAGCTACGGATGGTCTTAGGACACAGGTCGTCAACCGTCAACTCTTCAAGCAGGCATGCGTCTGCGGTTTCAACGCAGGCATCCCGCACCATCGCCTTGACCGACTCGCGCGGACAGTGGTAATCGCCTTCGCCATTTCGCCGGAAGGTTCCGCCGAACATGTCCTTGCCGATGTAGACAGGACGATCCTGTCGATCCGCCCTCGGGACTTCTATCACGACGACATCGCGGCCACGGCATCTCACGGAATAGACATGACGATCGAAGAGAATGTTGACGCTGACCTTCTCGCGGTTGTTGACGCCGTCCCAGAACCGCTTGATCAATGTCGCCGCCTTCGGAACGCCTGCAATTGAGAACTTGCGATCAACCTCCTTCACGCCAAGGATGATCACGCCGCCATCCGTGTTCGCAAACGAGCTGTACGACTCCCACAGGGCGTCAGGCAACCCACCGGATGCGTCTTTGCATTCGGTGTGGACAACCTCTCCCTGCTTTACAAGCCGTTCAATCTGTCTTGCTGTCAGTTTCACGGGAACGAGTATACCCCATTCACACGCGGGATTCAAGGGGGAATCGTGGTTTTCGGGATTGTGGGCGGGGTCGCTCGAGCGGTGTTCGCGGTCATGCGCCGCCAAGATGGCGGCTCCCCATACTGCGGCCGCCTCGGCGCGGCGGTCCTACCATGTGAAGCGGCGATCTCGCTCAGAACACCTTCTCGTACTCGCCCTTCTGGACTTTCTTCAGGCAGGAGAAACCCGCGCGCTTGGCGCGGTAGTGGAGGTCGGTCTGGGAATGGCCGAGGCCGGGGGCCTGGATCACGCGGAATACCGGCGCGCCGCAGTCGGGGCAGACGGCGAGCTTCGGGTCGTTGATCGACTGCATGATCTCAAATCCCGCGCGGCACTTCGCGCACCCCTTCTTCCCCTCCTTCGCCTCGTAGACGTACATCGGCATGGCGGCCTCCTCACTTCGCGAGCGACAGGAACTCCTGCCGCACTTTCTCGTCCTCGCGGAAGCTGCCGAGCATGGCGGACGTGACCATCTCGGAGTTCTGCTTCTCCACGCCGCGCATCATCATGCAGAGATGCCGGCAGCGGAACACCACGCCCACGCCCTCCGCGTTGGCCGCGTCCTGGATCGCCTCCGCCACCTGCTCCGTGAGGCGCTCCTGGATCTGCAGACGGCGCGCGAAGCAGTCCACGATGCGGGCGATCTTCGACACGCCCAACACCTTGCCCCGCGCGATGTAGCCCACCGCGCACGTGCCGTAGAACGGCAGCAGGTGGTGCTCGCACATCGAGTAGACCTCGATGCCGCGCAGCACGATCATGTGGTTCGCGCCCGTCTCGAAAATGGCGTTGTTCAGGACGCCCCGCGGCGTCTGGCGGTAGCCGCGCGTGAGGAAGGCGAGCGACTTCGCCACGCGCGCGGGCGTCTTCAACAGCCCGTCGCGGCCGGGATCCTCGCCAAGCTCCACGAGGAGCTGGCGCACGAGCGAGGCGATCTTCTTTTCGTCCGGCTCGCGGACGTCTTTCTTCTTCATTTCCCTACTCCAATTCCTGTCTCATTCCCACACGGGAGGGCGTCGTGGCGGCCGAAGAACCGGTCCACGATGACGGCGATCGCGCCGTCGCCCGCCACGTTGCAGGCGGTGCCGAGTCCGTCCATCGCCACGTACACGGTCATCAGCATCGTGCACTGCTCGGGCGTGAAGCCGAGAATCGACTCCAAAAGGCCGAGCGAGCTCATGATCACGCCGCACGCCACGCCGGGCGCGGCGACGGCGGTGATCGCCATCATGAAGATGAAGTACGTGAACTGGCCGAGCGTGACGGGCGCGCCCGCAAGCACCATGAACGCGACGGCGCACGAAACAACCTTCACCGTGGAGCCGGCCAGGTGGATCGTCGCGCAGAGCGGCACCACGAGCCCCGTCGTCTCCTCGCCGATGCCGTTCTTCCGCACGCACCGCATGGTGACGGGAATCGTGGCGGCGGACGAGCAGATCGTGAGCGCGGTGAAGTACGCGGGGAGCATGTTCCAGACGACGGGGATCGGGTTGCGTCGCGCGAGGAGACAGGCGACGCCGTACTGGATGAGGAGCAGGAGCACGGTGAGGACGATGCTCATGGCGATGATCTTCGCGGCCGTGACGCCGAACGCGGCCAGCTGTCCGGTGGCGGTCATGTTCGCGATCATCGCCATGATGTAGAACGGCAGCACGGGAAGGATCGCGTGTTCGATCGTCTTGGAGACGATCACGCGCAGGTCGTCGAACACGCGCTTGATCGCCTGCGCCTTCGTGAAGATGATGCCGAGACCGATCATGAACGAGAGGAAGAGCGCCGTCATCACGTTCATGACGGGCGGGATTTCGAGGAGCGGTTTCACCTTGGCGGCCTTGTCAAGGTGCCCGATGCCTTCGGTGAGGATGGAGGGGAACACGGCCGCGCTCCCAAAGTAGGAGAGGAAGCCGGCGAAGACGGTGGAGCCGTAGGCGATGAGGACGACGGCGAGCAGCGTCTTGCCCGCGCCCGACCCCGTCTCGGCGATGGCGGGCGTGACGAGGCCGAGGATGAGGAGCGGCACGATGAAGCGGAGAATCTGTCCGAACACGCCGCTGAACGCGTTCACGCCCTTGAGCCCCCACGCGCACGGCGCCCAGGGATGGCCGAGTAGCCAGCCGAGCGCCACACCGCCCACGATGGCGATGAGGATCTTCGAGAAAAGTCCGAGTTTTATTTTTCGCATGGCCGTATTCTACCAAACGTCCGCCCGCGCCGCAACCTCGGTCATTCGAAACTCCGGCTCTGGTCCGCATCCAATCCCGGCATGTCGCGCGCGCCCATCGGCCCGCCGTCGGTGGCGCGAGCCGTGCCGAACGAGCCAGGCTTCAGGCGGTAGTCGCGCTTCGCGGGGTCGACGAACTCCGGCAAGCCCCAGATGGAATCCCCGTCGAGCCCCGTCTCCGCCTTGTACTTCGCGAACTCGTCGCTGCCCGCGCCGTACGAGAGCGTCTTCGCCTGCGGGTTCCTCTTCCGGTCGCGTCCCGCGGCGAGCATCCGGAAGATCTTGTTCTCGGGAATGTAGTAGAGGTTGTTCTCCATCATGAGGCCGTCCTTCACGACGGGATCCTTCGCCCGCCAGTCGTTCCACATCGCCGCAGAGTGCTCCGTGGTGCGCACGAAGACGTTGTTGCGCACCACGAAGTTGGTGGTGGCGGCGGGATTGTCGTAGAGCATGAGGTGCGCGCCGTTGGGGTTGGGACGCTGGTTGTGGCTCCAACAGTATCCCGCGTCGACGAACGTGTTGTGCTCGACGAGGATGTTGCAGGTACGGGACGCGGGGTCGTGATTCCAGTACTCGAAGGAGTACTCGGCCTGCCATACCACGTTGTCGCGCCAGACGATGTCGAGCTCCGGCAGCGGGCTGCCGAGCGTCTGGCTCGTGAGCGCCGCGTCGTAGATCTGCCACAGGCGGTTCCGCTCCACCAGGTTGTTGCGGCAATGTCCCCAGAACTCGATACCGTTGCCGAAGCGGACCGGATAGCGCCGACCCGTCGCCGAGGTCTGCCAGTACTGGAGTCCGCCGCCGAGCCAGTAGATGTCGCAGTTGCGGATCGTGATGCGCCGCGTGCCGCCGCCGCCGAAACCGTGCGCGCCGGTGTAGCGGACGGCGAGACCGTCATACACGACGTCGTGGCAGCCGCCCTCGTTCACCACCGAGATCGTCTTGGCCAGCTCGATGGACGAGAACATCTCGCCGGGGTTGCGCGCGCACTTTATCACCACGCGCCCCTCCACCGGATCGTACCAGTAGTCGAACTCGTTCTTGATTTCGTGCGGGCCCCAGAGTCTCTTGACGCCCCACTTCTCGCCGTGGTTGAGAATCACGATGCCCACGTCGCGCGGGATGAAGCTGCGTTCATCCACCGTCGCCTCCACCAGTCCGAGTACCTGGATGTCGAGCGAACAGTCGGGCGGCATCACGTCGCCGATGCTGAAATGCAGAGAGCCGTCGCCGCCCGGGCCGGCCATCACCACGTCGACCTCCTGCCATTCGGGCGTCAGCGGCGACGAACTGATCTTCGGAATGCCGCCGGACAGACGGCCGGGAAACGGCTTCGCGTACTTCGTGAAAGCAACCGAGCCGATCATGAACGGTTTGCTCGCGCGCATCCGCAGCTTCAGGACGGCGCACGGGGGCAGGTTCTTCACCTCGGGTCCCCACAGCTGGATGGAACTGCGCTTCAGCACCTTGCGGTAGCCCGACGCGTCGGGACGCTTCGTACACGTCGCGCGCACGAAGGTCTCGCCGTTCTCCGTGACCTTGGCGATCCGTCCCTTGGAGTTGTCCTGGAAGGAACACCCCCACCCGTCGAT
>JAFRSR010000229.1 GCA_017427485.1 Kiritimatiellia bacterium | reverse complement strand
GGTTCCTGTTTTCCGTCGAAAGGAGCATCCACTGCGCGGCGGCGCCCTCGATGTGGTCGTACACCGTGTCCTTCACCTGCGCCTTCGCAGCGACCTTCTCGCCGTCCACCCAGAGCGACAGCTCGTCGCCCCGGCGCACGACCGCGAGATGGTGCCAGCGTCCGTCCGCCACCGATGCGCCACCCGAAACGGTCGTCCGCGCCAGCGTGACCGCGAACCGGCCCTCGACCGTCAGGGACACAGACATCTTCGGGTTGCGCGCGAGCTGCTGCCCGCCCGTGAACGGCGGCACAAACCCCGCGTAGAAGGAGAAGGTGAAATCGCCCCGCGCCGGTAGGATCATGGCGGAGGGAAGGCGGATCGACGCGCCCGGCGCGCACCAGAGCGCCTGCCCCTCCACGCCCGCCACGCCCGCGATCACGCCCGGATGCAGCTCCGCAACGCGCACGGGATGGTACGGCGTGGTGAACTTCGCCTCCATGGGGTCTGTCCCCGCCGGAATGTCGAAGTTCCACCGGTCGCCGACGCGGCCTGCCGCCGGCGAGGCTTCAAGCGCCGGCAACGCCAAGGCGACGGCTGTCGCCATGCAGATCATTCGCGTATTCATCTTCATTTGTTCCTTTCATCTTTCAGCGTGCGTATTACATCGCGCCATCTTTCGACGAGTGCGGTCATGTCACCCTTGACGGCCATCCACTGCGCGCCGCGCGCGCGCCATTCCTCGGCGCGGACGTCAAGCGCCACGCCCAGCATCACGCCGGCGGCGCGGATGCGGCGGCAGGCATCGTCGAATATCGCACGCAGCTCCGGGTCATCCCATTGGCCAGCCTTGCCCATCGACGCCGAGAAGTCGTAGGGGCCGATCATGATGCTGTCGAGTCCGTCCACCGCCAAGATGCGGTCGAGGTCACGGTAGGCGTCGACGTGCTCCAGCTGGAGGATGACGATCGGGTCGTGCGCGGACGCCTTCCAGTATTCGTCAAAGTCGCCCGCGCCGTAGGCAAGTCCGCGACGAAAGCCGCATCCCCGATTGCCCGTCGGCGGGTACCGCATCGCCTCGATGGCGCGCTTCGCCTCCTCGGCGTTCATCACCATCGGAACGATGATTCCCGCCGGTGCGAAGTCGATGATCTTCTTGATCTCCGTGTGGTTGCAGCAGGGCACGCGGTAGAAGCTCGCAGCGTCCGTGCCCTTCACGGCCATCAGGTGCTCCATCGCGCACTTGCGGTCGATGTCGCCGTGCTCGCCGTCGATGAAGACGAAGTCGAACCCCACGTTCGCCGCCAGTTCCGTGACGGTGGGGTCCGACAGCCCCACCACGGCGCCGATGGGGAACTCGTCGCGCCGCACCTTCTCCAGGAACTTCTTGAGGTTGTTGATCTTCATCCGCGCGCCCTTTGGATCAGCGGAAGATCAGAATCGTGCCGGACGGCGGCGTGGTGTCGAAGAAGCAGAGGCGCTGGAAGGAATTTCCGCCGTTGAGGATCAGGCGATGTCCGCTCTGCGTGAGCGCGCCGCCATCGGCCAGCATGTCGATCAGCGAGGCCGGCTTGTCGTAGACGGTCCCGAACACGCGCCCGCGGTCATCGCCCGTAATGCCGATGACGTCGGCACGCCCGCCGATTGCCTTCTTCGCGCCCGTGACGAGGTCCCAGCAGCACAGGTTCCAAGAAAAACCGCTCGCATAGAGTTTCTTCGCGCGCCGGTCAAGGTAGAGCGTCTGGATCGCGCCGACGGCGCCCGACCACACGACCTCGCCGAACGAGCCGTCCGGATTGAGCGCTAGCAGTTCACCGGCGTCCCGGTTGCAGACGGCCACCCGTCCGTCCGGCAGTCCCGCGATGCCGCGCAGCCTCCTCAGGTGCGTACCCAGCGCCTCGGAGTCCGAAGACGTGCAAAAGAGCGTCGTCACGCCCGTCGTCACGTCTGTCCGATACATGCGCGAGTCGGTGGGCGCCGACACCAGCCCTGTCGTTGAGTAGATATAGCGCCCGTCGTACGAAAAGCCCATTACGTTGGGATTGGACGGAACGAGTTCCCGGTCGAGCGTAAGGTCGAAGTACGTACCGGTAAACGTCCCGTCCGTATTGAAGGCGAAGATGCGCCCGTTGATGAGAATCCACACCTTGCCGTTCGCGTACGTGATGTCGTCTCCCGCGAACATGCCGTACTTGGCGTCCGTGTAGGTGCCGTCCGCGAAGTAGCCGTCCGGCTCCCATTCGCCCGTCTCCTCGTTTTCGCGGAGTCTCAGGATCCTCTGCGCCGAATTGTCGCCCACAAGCAGGTAGCGTCCCGCGGGCTTCTGCGCCGGCACGCGCGAGCGGAAGTTGGGGATGCGCTTCGAGAGGATGTAGTTCGACGCGTTGACGTCGCGCGGGGCGTCCGCCCCGGTCGTGTCGTTCACGCTCGCGCCGAACACCGCCACGAGGTCGTCGCCGACGATCGCCACGTTCGGGTTGGAGAACCCGAACGTCTCGGGCGTGCCGGCCACGGCGATGTCGCCGCACCACGTCCAGTGGAGCGCGTTCGTGGCGCAGTAGAGCGCGAGTCTGTTCGCCTGCGCCCACGGCGTCGCCGAATCCTTCGCGTACGTCGTCACCGCCCAGAGCCATCCGGTCGTCTCGTCGCGCACGACGCCGAAGGGACGCGACGCGCCGCGGATCGACACCGCGCCGCGGTACGACACGGCGCCGGTTTCCGACTCGCGCCGTCCCACGACCATCGACTCCACCGGCGTCGCATTCGTGGCGTTCACGTGGTTCGTGACGCTCGCCGCGTAGAAGGCCGTGGCCTGGCCGCCGAAGTAGGCCACGCCGCCCGGCCGCAACGCCGCGACGGACCAGTTGTTGGACGCTCCCGTCGACAACGTCCGCAGGGCGCCACGCCACGCCGTCACCACGTCCAGGGTGTAGATGCCGCCCGCGACGGCGAGGTTGCGCGCATAGCCCGGAACCGCGAACGTGGGATACCACTTCGAGGGAAGCGGCGTGGCGGACTGCTGCCTGAACGTTCCCCATCGCGCACACCCGTCGGTCGTCGTCCCTCCCCAGGCGACGTTACGGTCGGGCTCGATGCCCGCCGCGCGGAACGTGCCGGACGGGTCGGTGTCGAAGCGGAACAGCGCGAGCGCGCCCATCGAGGCGTCCGATCCCGTGCGCGTCCACGTCTCGCCGTGGTCGGTTGACTTCCAGTAGACGGACTGGTTGTTCTCGCCCTTCTCGCGGGCGAAGTCCGCCGCCATGTAGAGCGTACCGTTGCCCGGATCGGCAATCACGGCCGGCACGCCCCATGCGTGATCGTCCGGATTGGCGTGCGCCACAACCGTGCCAATCGCGGCGGCGGCCGCGTCCGAGCGAACCGTCGGATCGCGCGGCACCTTCAGCCCGTCCGTCGCGAGCGACTGGAGAAGCCGGATGTCGTTCCGCGCGAGCGCGGCATTGTAGAAACGGAGTTCGTCGAACATCATGGCATTCGCGTTCGACGAATCGAGCAGGTACCACTGCGTGTTAAGGTCGTCGTATGCCGCCACCGTCGTCGGATCGCTCTCACCTTCCTTCACACCGTCCACCCACACCTCGAACCTGTAGTCTCGGCGCACGACGGCCACATGGTGCCACTGTCCGTCCGCGAGCGAGGTGGTGCCGGCAACGCCAGCGCCCGTCGTCGTGTTGCCTGCGATGTCCTTGCCGTTGGGCATCGCAACGGAAAGGCGACCCTCTGCCGTCACGGAGACCGTCATCTTCGGGTTGCGCAGCAGCGTCTGCCCGCCGGAAAATCCCTGCGGGAATCCAACGAAGAACGCGATCGTCGCATTGTTCGTCTGCGGCACGAGGATAGCAGAAGCAAGACGTCCGTTCGCGCCGGCGGCGCACCACAGTCCTTCGCGCACCGCGCCGCGCACGGCAGCCGTGAAACCTGTCGTCAATCGCGCGGTCCGTACCGGGTTGACTCGGCTATAGAATGTCGCCTCGAGGTTCACGGGGTTCGTCGCGGCGTTGAAGCTCCAGTAATCCAAGAGCTTGGTGATGGCCTCGGTCGTGTCGTCCTCCGGGAACACGTCCTCGCGCAGGGCATGGGCCTGCCCTATGGTACTTGAGTCGGCCACGTCGCTTGAAGCGATGGAGGCGACTAGCGTCGCGCCGTTCGTGGCGTCGAAGCGGTAGACGTTGCCGCGTCCAGACATCCATTCCGCCGTGTACGGATTCCCCGCGATCATCGCGCCGGAAAACGGATTGTTGAGCACCACGGTCGGCCAGGCGCGGACGAAGTCCGTGATCTCGCCGTCCAGGCCGTACTCCGACCGTCCGAACACGTGCGCGGTGTTGCCACTGAAGCAATAGACATGGTTGCGCGCCGCATCGACCGCACAGCCACCGGTCGATCCGTCCGTGCGGTACCAGTGCTTGACGACGGCACCCTTGCCGTTTGAGACGTCGATCGCCTGCACGCCCGCATACTGCGGAATGGTGTTCCCCCAGTAGTCGACCTGTTCACCGTTGTTTCGACCACATGCATAGAGCAACCCGTCGCTTCCCCAGGCGAGGCAACGTACCCGTGAAATGCCGTTCGTGACGAACACAGCGACGCTCCCCGTTCCCAGATGCAGCGCGCTGATTTTATTATGACCCGCCCCTGAGTTCATGTCCGATCCGTAGATGTACGCCTGGTCGCCGGAAATCTCAAAGCTGGTGCATCCGCTGAGCGTGCCGACATTCCGCACAAAACTTCCGTCAAGAGTGTAGCGCGCAACTCGTCCATCGTAGAAACACAGGTAGTATCCGCCGTGCGCGGGAAGGACGTTATACACTTTCATTGAAGTGCTAGAGGTGACGAGCGGCTCCGTCTCCGTCCATGTCTCGTCGGCCTCTCCCGCATTCGTCACGTTGAACCGGTGGATGGCCGTCTGCTGGCCGTCAATGAGCCAGAAGACGCGCGTGTCCTTCGCCTGAACGGAACCGAGGAATCCCGTCGCGCAGAGAGCCAGAGCGAAGATCGTCCGTGTCTTTGTCGTTTTCATCATCTTCCTTTCTGCGTTGATGCAATGATTCATCAATCATTTGAAAACTATCATACATGTCGCGTATTATACCAAATCATATCGTACATGGCAGTGTAAAAAGATAAAGTTGATTTTAGGACACCGCCGTCAGTAAAGCGGGCCGTAGGCGGCGCAGGCGCGGTAGTCTGCGCCGATCGGGTCGTCCGCGCCGAAGAGGCCCCAGCAGTGCGGGCGGCAGTCCGCCGCGTCCTCGACGTTCGACATCGCCACGGGGATGCGCAGCAGCGCGGCGAGCGCGGTCACGTCCTTGCCGATGTGCCCGTAGCTGATTGCTCCATGGTTAGCACTCCAACCGTTCATCACGCTGTAGACGTCCTTGAACACGCCCGATCCTGTAAGGCGCGGCGCGAACCATGTGCAGGGCCAAGTCGGGTCCGTGCGCAGCATCAGTTTCTCGTGGACGGCCTTCGGCAAGGCCACGCTCCAGCCCTCGGCGATCTGGAGGATCGGCCCGAGCCCCTTCACGAGCGAGAGGCGGATCATCGTCATCGGCATGCCGCCCTCGGTTGTGAAGGAAGAGGAGTAGCCGCCGCCCCGGAAGTACTCGAGCGCGGCCGGACACCACTTCGTCGCCCGCGTCGCGGCCCGCATGTCCTTTTCGGTGATGTTCCACCACTCCTTCATCGCCGGCTTGCCCTTCTCCTTCATCGCACCCGTCGCGTCGAGCGTGGCCGCGCCTGAGTTGATGAGATGGATGAAGCCGTTCTTCGCACCGCCGGTCGGCTTCCAGCCCGTCGCGCGCCTCACGGCGTCGGGGCTCCAGAATGTGCGCACGTCGGCGAAGAGCTGCGCGCGGTTCGTGAGGAGGTGCATGAGGAGCATCGAGACGCCGTTGAGCGTGTCGTTCTCCGTCGCGAACGTGAACGGCTCGCGCGGGCCGTTCCAGTCAAAGGAGGTGTTGAGCCACGCCTCTGCGAAGTCGCCGTTCGGCCAGTGGTCGGTCCACTGGCGCTGTCCCTGGAAGCCGGCGCAGAGCGCGTTGCGCCCCACGGCCTCCTCGCCGTAGCCCATCTCGGCGAGGACGGGATTGCCCACCATCATGTCGCGCAGGATGATCGCCATCTTGACGACGTACTCCCAGTCCGCGTCCTTCGCGGCACGGCCCTTCACGAGATGCTTCGGGTTGAAGTCCTTCCCCTCGGGGCAGTTCTTCTTCACCCACGCGAGGGCACGCGCGTACTCCTCCTTGTCGTAGATGCCTTCTGCGATGCGGCGTTCCACCTCGCACATGTCCATGTTCTCGGGGCGCATGCCGAGGTAGTCCTGGAAGAAGTCCACGTTCAGGAACCCGCCCGCGATGCCCATCGAGGACGAGCCGACGGAGAGGTAGCTCTTGCCCTTCATGAGCGCGACCGCGAGCCCCGCGCGCACGAAGCGGAGCAGCTTCTCCTGCACGTCGGCGGGGATCGTCATGTCCGCCGCGTCCTGCACATCGCGTCCGTAGATGCCGAAGCACGGCATGCCGCGCTGGGCATAGCCCGCAAGCATGCAGGCGAGGTACACCGCGCCCGGACGCTCCGTGCCGTTGAAGCCCCACACGACCTTCGGGATCCGCGGATCGGCGTCCATCGTCTCGGTGCCGTAGCACCAGCAACGCGTGACGGAGAGCGACACGCCCACGTTCTCGGCGTGGAACTTGTTCGCGCACGCGGCGGCCTCGGCCACGCCGCCGATCGCCGTGTCCGCGATCACGCACCGTACGGGTGTGCCGTCGGGGTAGCGGAGGTTCGCGGAGATGAACGCGGCGGCGTTGCGCGCCATCTCCATCGTCGGCGCCTCCAGCGACTCGCGGATGCCGCGCCGGCGTCCGTCGATGATCGGGCGGATGCCCACTGCGGGGAACGGATTGCTTGTCCAGACGGTATTCATGTCGTTTGCTCCTTCAGGGATTCAGGGTGTCGAGAAAGTCCGCAAGCGGCGAGGTGCCGCCATGAATGACGTGCGCGCGGTACGCGGCGAGCGCGGCGATTCCCCAGGCGCCGCCTTCGCCTGCTGCGGCAGGGCAGTCGACAGGCACTCCAAGGGCGTCCGAAAGCACCTGCTGCGCCACGCCGGGCGTCTTGAAAAGCCCTCCGTGGCCGATGAAGCGTCTCGCGCGCACGCCCTGCTCCGCCAGGATCTCCATCCCCTTCACAAGCGTCGCGAACACGGCGTTGAGCTGCGCGCGGACGATATTCGCGCGCGTGAGGCGCGCATCGGGCGTATGCGCGAGGTACGGGTTCGGCGCAGACACGCCGACGAGCGGCTCGGCGGCGATCCAGTTCGTCGCACGGACGCCGCCGCAGTCCGGCTCGCCCTTCTCCAGCGCCTCCCGTAGGAGCGCGCCGTAGTCGCCGCCGAAGAGCGTGATCCACCTGTCGAGCTCGCCGCAGCCGTTGTTGCTGTGGACCATCGCCACGTCGTCCCCGACGGGTGTTGAGGCGAAGTCGATGTGCGGATTGGTCTTGGGGACCGGGCGTTCAAGGACGACCGTGGCGAACACGCTCGTGCCGACGGACACGCTCCCCATGCCGGGACGCATGGCCCTCGTCGCCACAAGGCCGGTTCCCACGTCGCCCTCCGGCGGACACAGCGGGATTCCGGGCTCGAGCGCTCCCGACGGGTCCAGCAGGCGCGCGCCTTCCGGCGTGAGCGTCCCCGCGTCCGTCCCCGCCGCCAGCGGCCGCGGGAAGAGCGCGACGACGTCGATCCCGGTCATCCGCTTAAACACCGCCGCCAGCCGCGCGTCGTACGCCGGCGCGGACGCGTCGAGCGGGAACATGCCGGAAGCGTCGTTCAGCCCCAGCACGTAACGGCCGGTCAGCAGATAATGGATGTAGCCCGCCAGCGTCGTCTGATGCGCGATGTCCGCCACGTGCGGCTCGCCGTCGAGGATCGACTGGTAGAGCTGCGCGACCGGCCAACGGTTGGGCAGATGGGAACCGAACGCCTCCGAAAGCGCGGCTCCGGCCCGAGCCGCATTTGTGGAACGCCATGTGCGGAACGGCGCCAGCTGACGTCCGTCGCGGCCGAACACGAGATAGCCGTGCATCATGGCGGAGACGCCGATCGCGTCGAACCGCGTCGGGCGCGCGCCATGCTTCGCCGCGTAGCCGTCGGCGCAGGCGGCGTAGGCGGCGGCCAGCCCGGCCCGCGCATCGGCCAGGTCGTACGTCCACACGTTGCCTGGGAGCGGCTTGTTCTCCCATGCGAAAGCTCCTGACGCGATCACCGTGCCGTCGCCGCCAATGATGACGGCCTTGATGCGCGTGGAGCCGAGTTCGATTCCGAGAAACATGTGCGTCCTCCTGTTCGTTATCATTTGGTAATGTCGCAAAGTTGGGGATGGCGTGGGTGTGATTACTGCTACTGAACCCCATTACGGCAGGCATGTTCGCCTCGTTGGGAACGCGAAATTAGGGGGTGAAATCAAAGTGCATT
>JAFRSR010000228.1 GCA_017427485.1 Kiritimatiellia bacterium | reverse complement strand
GCCCGTTGTCCCAGTGTGCGGATCGAGCCGGGGGATGTGACGGACGAGAAGGCGATGCAGGAAATCGCCGACCGTGTGCTGGCCGAGTGGGGTCCGTGCCGGTTCCTCGTCAACGGCGCCGGCGGCAACAACGTGAAGGCGATGCCCACGCGCCTGCGTTTCAGCGAAGCTGATTTAAGTGGCCCTGCGGGCCTAAGTGCGCCTTCGGCGCCAAGTGAACTTAGTCGCGAAGCGACACTTAATCCCGACCGGGGCTTCTGGGACATCGACATGGACGCGTTCAAGAGCGTACTCGAGATCAACACGATCGGCACGGTCGTGCCGAGCCGCGTGTTCGGTCTGCAGATGGCGAAGGCGGGCGGCGGGTCGATCCTCAACTTCGGCTCGATGAACACGTACCGTCCGCTCACGCGCGTGGCGCCCTACGCGATGAGCAAGGCGGCGATCGCGAACTGGACGATGTTCTTCGCGCAGTACATGGCGCCCGCGCACGTGCGCGTGAACGCCGTGGCGCCGGGATTCTTCGTGAACGAGCGCTCGAAGCAGTACCTCATGACGCCCGACGGCGGCTTCTCGCCGCGCGGGCAGCAGGTGATCGCGCACACGCCGGCCGGTAGGTTCGGCGAGGCGCCTGAGCTGCTGGGCTGCGTGGAGTGGCTGCTCGACGACGAGAAGGCCGGCTTCGTGACGGGCATCACCGTGCCCGTGGACGGCGGTTTTCTCGCAAGCGCGGGGGTGTGATTGCCACTATGAGCGACGAGACGAATGAAGACGTGGCTAACCGTGTCGTCAGCGAGCAGAATGTCGCCGGCGTCAAATGGACTTATACGGTAATCGACGGGACTGCAAGCGTAGGGGACGGCTCTGACGTAGCCATTCCGTCTTCCACCTCTGGCAAGATCGCCATCCCTCCGACATTGGGCGGGTATCCAGTGGCACGTATCGGGGATTATGCATTCGACCATTGCGCTGAATTGACGAAAGTGACAATCCCCGAAAGCGTGACGAGCATTGGAAATTGTGCTTTTTACGGTTGTAGAAGACTTTCGCAAGTGACGATTCCGAACCATGTCACGACCATCGGGGCATGGGCTTTCTCCCGATGCGAAGTCCTTGCGGATCTGACTTTGCCGGCCAGCGTCACGCAGATTGGAGTTTATGCATTCTCCTGTTGCAAAGGCCTTGAGAACGTGACGATCTCTGATGGCGTGACGAACATCGGGGAATATGCTTTTTTCTGTTGCGAGGGACTTAAGAGCATAACGATTCCCGGTAGCATGACGGAAATAGGGAATGATGCGTTTTGCGACTGCAAGGCACTTAAAAACCTTGTAATATCTGATGGGGTTGAGCGGATAGGGGACGGAACGTTCCGCGACTGCGAGGCACTTAGGAGCGTGACAATTCCGGCCAGTGTGAAGGACCTGGGAGGAGTGAGATGGGCGTTTTCCAATTGTACCGGATTGATGTCCTTTGTTGTATCGGACGAAAATACGAAATATTCGTCCGGCAATAGGTGCTTGCTGTCCAAAACAGGCGAAACGCTTCTCCGAGGGGTTGGAGGACATGTGACGATCCCGGAAGGTGTTAAGGTCATCGGGTCTTGGGCGTTTTCCGGTTGCCACGGACTGACGAGCGTGGAAATGCCGGCTAGCGTGACGATCATCGGCAACAGTGCGTTTCGATATTGCAAGGCGCTCGAGCGGGTGGAGATGTCTGAGGGGGTGAAGACTATTGGGGCCGGGGCGTTTGAGGGTTGCGAAGCGCTTGTGCACGTTGCGATACCTGCCAGTGTGACGAGCATTGGCAATGATGCGTTTCGCGACTGCAAGAAACTTAAGGGAGTGGCGCTGCCCAAAGATTTGACGCGCATAGGAGATTATGTGTTTGTTGGCTGTGAGATGCTTGAGAGCATGAAGATTCCAGACCGCGTGGCGAGCATCGGGAAGTATGCGTTTGGCGGCTGCAAGGCGCTTACGAGCGTGACTCTGCCCGCACGCGTGCGGAGTGTCGGGAAACTCGCGTTTTGGAATTGTACAAGGCTTGGAGATGTGACAATCCCGGCCAGCGTGGCGAACATAGAGGATGATGCGTTTCAATCCTGTTACACCATTGGCCGCGTGAAGATCACGGGCGTCACAAGCATGGATGAGAAAACGTACCAAAAGTGGAAGGATCTTGTTGGCCTGGGGTGTGCGAATGTTAAGATCGTGCCAGAACGTGATGGCATTACAATACAGAAAGACCGTGTGGGACAAAGAGAAAAACTCAATAAAACCGATGTGCAGGGGGCTGGAATCGTTCAGGATCAGGAAAGTCGTGAACTCCCGCCGTCGCTCAAAACGGCAAAGTTCCAACGTCTCTTAATGACGGTATTTGTTGTGGTGTATTTTGCTTTGACTTTATTCCTCGTGAAATCTTGTTTGAAATCCTGTTCATTGCTTAAGTAAGAGAGAGGAAATCAATCATGTGGCAAGATGCAAGCGGACGCTGGTTCCCCGATTTCATTGTGAGCCCAGAAGAAGCGGCTACTGCGTGGCATGTCGTAGGAAGTTCGGGAAAGTCGATTTACTATCCTGTGGATGTTGATCGGATGAAGGATATGGCGGCACATGAACAAAGTGCCTATAGGAAGTTGCTCGACAGGACAGGAAGAGTTACGCATGAAGATGAAGGCAGGTGATTCCTCGAAAATGAAACTGGTTGAATTTGTTCCGCCGACGCCGCATCCGCTCTGGAAGCTCTGCCTCCAGATGGGGATCACGGACGTCATCGTGAAGGTGAATCCGTCCCTGACGGGACTGCCCGATCCGTGGCGGTTCGAGACGCTTTCGTTCCTCGTCTCGCGCCTCGCGTCCGCCGGCCTCAAGGTCGTCGGCCTGGAGGGCGACCCGTTCGACATGTCGCCGATCAAGGAACATGGCGCAAGCGGGAGCGGTCGCGCTTGTCGCGACCGCGAAGAGGCGCTGGATCACTACTGCGAACTGCTCGAGTCGATGGGGCGGCTCGGGATCCCGTTGCTGTGCTACAACTTCATGGTGGGGACCGGCTGGGCGCGCACGGGCGTGCGCGAAGGGCGCGGCGGCGCGCGCGCGACGTACTTCTCGCTCCGCGAGGCGCTGGGAGGGTCGCAGCTTGCTGCGACCGCTGCGGGCGCAACAAGTTGCGCCCCTCCCGTGTTGAAGCTCACGGCCGAGCAGGTGTGGGCGAACTACGAATACTTCATTACGTGCGTGATGCCCGTGGCCGAACGCGTCGGCGTGCGGATGGGCCTTCATCCCGACGACCCCTGTCTGCCGGCGCTCGGCGGCTACGCGCGCATCTTCGGCTCGGTTGAGGCGTATGACCGCGCGTATTCGCTTTATCCCTCGTCCTCTAACGCTGTCACGTTCTGCCAGGCGAACTTCAAGCTGATGGGCGAAGACCTCGAATCCGCCGCGCGCCATTTCGGGAAGCGGATCGCGTTCATCCACGTGCGCGACGTGGAGGGGACGAAGGAGGACTTCACGGAGCTCTTCCACGACCAGGGGACGACCGACCAATTCGCGCTCATGCGCGTGTACCGCGAACTCGGTCTCAACGTGCCCGTGCGCGGCGACCACGTGCCGGAGATGGAGGGGGACCGTTTCCTGACGGCCGACTGCATCCCCGGCTACTTCACGCTGGGCCGCCTCTTCGCGAACGGCTATCTCAAGGCGCTGCTCGCCGGCACCCGGACCGCTTAGGATTTAACAGAAAGGAACAAAGAAGATGAAAACAGGAAGTGTGATGATGGCGGCTCTCGCGGCCGTCTGTTCGGTCCAGGCGGGCGTGGAGCTCTCCACGGCACCCGACCGCGTGGAGTCCCCGCTCCGCGTGAACATGAAGCGCGTGGGCACGCTCGCGCCGCGCGGCGTGAAGGACATCCGCAGCTCCAACTGGACGCTCGGCTGCGAGGTGCTGGACCGCGACTTCGCGAAGTTCGACGAGTACAAGCGCTTCCTCGCGCCGCTTGGCATCAAGAAGATCCGCCTGCAGGCCGGGTGGGCGAAGTGCGAGCGCAAGAAGGGCGTCTACGACTTCTCCTGGCTCGACCACCAGGTGGACTTCGCCCTCGCGCAGGGCATCGCGCCGATGCTCGAGACCGACTACGGCAACCCGGTCTACGAAGGCGGCGGCGGATGGGACCTCGCCGGCGGCTTCCCCACGAGCGAGGAGGGCCTCGCCGGGTGGGACGCGTGGGTGGACGCCCTCTCGAAGCACTTCAGCGGGCGCGTGAAGGACTGGGCGATGTGGAACGAGCCCGACATCGGCACACCGAAGAAGACGCCCGCCGCCATCGCGGCGTTCAACGTGCGCACCGCGAAGATCATCCGCCGCAACGTTCCCAACGCGTACGTCGCCGGTCTCTCGCTCGCCCGCAACAAGGCCGAGTTCCTCGAGGAGTGCCTCAAGGAGATGGGCGAGGACGTGAAGCTCTTCGACTCGATCATCTACCACGGCTACGCGCCCGCGCCTGAGATGTCCTACGATCAGGTCGAGGCGCAGAAGGCCGTGCTCGCGAAGTACAACCCCGCCGCGAAGATGCGCCAGGGCGAGAACGGCTGTCCGAGCGAGATGGCCACGCGCTTCGCGCTCTCGAACATCCCCTGGAGCGAGTACAGCCAGGCGAAGTGGGACATGCGCCGGATGCTCGGCGACCTCGGGCACGACGTGGAGTCGAGCGTGTTCACGATCTGCGACTTCAACCACACGGGACGTGAGATCAACCTGAAGGGCCTTCTCCGCGCGAACGAGGAGAAGGAGGTGATCGCCGTCAAGCGCGCCTACTACGCCGTGCAGAACGTGGTGAGCGTGTTCGACGACACGCTCACGCGCGTGCCCAAATCCGGCTTCAGCACGAAGGACTGCACGGTGTGCACCTACGAATACGCCAAGGCCGACGGCGCGCGCGTGTTCGCATTCTGGACGTGCGCGGAGACGACGCGGAAGGTGGACAAGGAAAAGGAGCCGCTGCTGCCCGCCGGAAAACAGTTCGTGCCCGTCTACGAGCGCCCGGGCGACAGCTTCGCCACGCGTCCGCATGTCTTCAAGTGGACCGGCGCGCCGCTGAAGGACCCCGTGTGGGTGGACCTCCTCACCGGCGCCGTCTACGAGTTCCCGAAGAAGGACGTGTGCGTGTCGGCCAACTCCACGCGCTACGTCAACGTGCCCGTCTACGACTCGCCGTGCCTCCTCGCCGAGCGTTCCGCGCTGAAGCTCCAGTAACCCATGAACGGCATTTATTCAATGGTAGACGGCCTGCGGCGCTAACACGGAGATCGGGAGATGGCACGGAGATCGATTTAACCATTTAACGGAAAGAAGTTCTGCATGAAAATGAAGATATTGGCGCTTGCCGCTGTCGCGGCGGGCCTGGTGGCGGCCGATTCGTCCGTGAAGGGGACGATGGGACAGCCGCTTCTCACATGCGGCGCTGGGCGCGCGTTCCTCGTGGCGCCGGACGGGCGCGTGGCGTGGAACAAGTCCGGCTGCGGCAACATCCACCGGGTGTGGAAGCATGGCGAATGGGTCTATTACTCCAACGGCGACCTGCGGCGCATCGACATTGTTTCCGGCAAGGACGAGCTTGTTTACAAGCCCTGCGAGAAGGAGGGCGTGTTCGGCTTCGAGGTGCTGAAGAACGGCAACGTCGTGGTGGCCGAGAACGGCACGGGCTTCATCGCGGAGCTGAAGGCGGGCACTTGGGAGCCCGTGGTGAGGTTCAAGGGCGACCCCACGGCCCCCGACGGCACGGTCCCCGGCGGCGTGCACCACCGCTACCGCATGATCCGCAAGACGAACAAGGGCACGTATCTCGTGTGCTGCTCGAGCGCGAACTTCGTGCGCGAATACGACAGGACGGGCAAGCTCGTCTGGGAGCAGAAGATTCCCGCAAAACTCACCTTCGGCTGTCTCCGCCGCGCGAACGGCAACACGCTCGTCTCCCATCTCGACGCCGTCTCCGAGTATTCGCCCGACCATCGGGTGGTGTGGCAGTTCAAGTGTACGGACGCCCCCGAGTTGAAGCTCGCCAACCTGTGTGGCATTTGGGAGCAGAAGAACGGGAACCTCGTCGTCGGAACGTACGCGAACGGCGTGGAGGACGGCAGCCGCACGACGGCCTTCGAGGTGACGCGCGGCAAGAAGATCGTGTGGAGCTACGCGGCGGCCGGCAAGCGCTTCTCGATGATGACGGCGTTCCCCGTCGCCCCTTCGCAGTGGCCCGTGGCGTGCCTGTCCGTGCCGCCGTCGGACGAGGCGAAGATGGAGGACATCGTGGGCGCACGCCTGGCCGCCGCCCCCCGCAAGCCGCGCAAGGTCCTCATGGTTGCCCGTGCGTTCGGATACTGCCACAACGACGCGATGGCGTACGGACGCCGCGCGTTCGAGATCGCCGCCGGCAAGACGGGCGCGTTCGCGCTCGACTTCACGGAAGACGTTTCGGTTCTCGGCGACGCCGCCGCGCTCGCCCGGTACGACGCCGTGGTGATCAACAACGCCACCATGATCAGCGTCAAGCGCTTCCCGTCGATCGAGACGGCGCTCGTCGCGTACGTGAAGGGCGGCAAGGGACTCTGCCTCATCCACGCGGCGGTCGATTCGTTCTACGACAGCCCCGTGGTGGCCGACATGAACGGCGGTCTGTTCTGGGGCCATCCGTGGATGGCGGGCGGCACGTGGCGCTTCAAAAACGAGGAACCGTCGCACCCGCTCATGGCGATGTTCGAGGGGAAGGTGACCTTCACGTCCAGCGACGAGATCTACATGCACGCGTCGCCGCCGTATTCGCGCGACAAGGACCGCGTGCTGATCTCCCTGGACCTCTCCGACAGGGCCACCGCGGCGGCGGCGGACCGCTGGGCGAAGACCCGCGGCGCCGACAAGCTGCGCGCCGACCGTGACTTCGCCGTGTCCTGGACGCGCCGATACGGCGCCGGCCGCGTGTTCTACACGTCCTTCGGCCACGACAAGCGCGCCTTCATCGACAAACCGCGCCTGCTGCACATGCTCGCCGGCCTCCAGTATTGTCTCGGCGACCTGGACTGCCCCGACACGCCGTAAGATATATTGTGCGATAGTTGAAAAGATAAAGGAGGACACGATGAAGCGTAATCTTTTTCTGGCCGGGATGGTCTTCGGGATCGCGTGCGCGGTTTGCGCGGGCGACGCGGCGCCGCGGTGCCGCTACGCGGGCGACGGGTCCGACGACGGACGCCCGTCGGTGCGCTGGCGCGGGTTCAACCTGCTCGAGATGTTCATCAAGGGGAAGAACGCGAAGCCGCGCGAGTTCCGCGAGAGCGACTTCCGCATGATGCACGGGTGGGGTTTCAACTTCGCGCGCCTCCCGATGGACTACCGGTTCTGGATCGTGGACGGCGACTGGGAGAAGATCGACGAGTCGGCCGTCGCGTACATCGACCGCGCGATCGCGCTCGGACGGAAGTGGGGCGTGCATGTGCAGGTGTGCATGCACCGCTGCCCCGGCTACACCGTGGCGCGTCCGCGCGAGGAGCGTGACCTCTTCACCGATCCCGAGGCGCAGCGCGTCTGCGCCCTGCACTGGGCGTACTTCGCGAAGCGCTGGAAGGGGATCCCGAACGAGGCGCTCAGCTTCAACCTCTTCAACGAGCCGCCGGACGTCTCGGAGGAGAAGTACGCGCCCGTGGTGAAGCTCCTCGTCGACGCGATCCGCCGCGAGGATCCGACGCGCTTCATCGTGCTGGACGGCATCGCGTGGGGACGGCGTCCGCTCAAGGCGGCCTACGGGATGAAGGGCGTGGGGCAGGCCACGCGCGGCTACGAGCCGATGAGCGTGAGCCACTACCTCGCGCCCTGGGTGGGCACGCCGAGCGCGAAGCCGGTGTGGCCGCTCTCGCTCGATGCGCCGGCGGGCATCCTCGCCGGGAGGGGCAAGCCCGAACTCCGCGCGCCCTTGGAGGTGAGCAACGTGCCGCCGTGCCGCGTGTCCGCGCGCTGGGACCGGGTGTCGGGTCCGGTCAAGGTGCGCTTCACGGCGGACGGCAAGACGGTGGCGGAGTCCGTCTTCGACCCGAAGCCGGGCGCGCCGGGTTGGAACGGCGTGAAGTACTATCCCGAATGGAAGATTCATCAGGGATCCTACACGGGCGTGACCGCGTTCGACCTGCCGCAGGGTGCGCGGCGACTCGCGACGGAGGTCGTGTCCGGCGACTGGATCGACATCGCGTCGCTCACCTTCACCGCGTCCGACGGCCGCACGGCCGAGCTGAACGTGCGCAAGGACTGGGCGCCGCCGCAGAACTTCCGCCAGGTCTTCGCCGGGTTCGGCGCGCAGGTGCCATTCGTCTCCGCGGACGCGACGGCGCGTCCGCGCCGCTACGCCGACGCGGGGCGCGAGTACCTCTACCGCCGCATGATCGAGCCGTGGGAGGAGGCGATCGCGAACGGCACGTTCGTGATGGCCGGCGAGTTCGGCGTGTGGAAGATGACGCCGCACGACATCGTGCTAGACGTGTTCGAGGACTACCTCGCGCTCTGGAAGGAGCGCGGCATGGGCTGGGCGCTCTGGAACCTGCGCGGCTCGATCGGCATCCTCGACTCCGAGCGCGAGGACGTGGAATACGAGGAGTTCGAGGGCCACAAACTCGACCGCAAGATGCTCGAGCTCCTCCAGCGCTACTGAGAGTCAGTAGGGGCCTGCGGCGCTAACACGGAGATTGGGAGATGGCACGGAGGCGCTGAGATCATTTTTGGAGTTTAGCTTCGCGCAACTCAATGGCAGGACCTCTCAATCAGTCGGACATCGTTGTTGTTGTGCGCGAAGCACGTTCTCCATAACAATCTCCCTGTCTCCGTGAAATCTCCGTGCGCTCCGTGTTGGCGTCGGCAGACATGATGTAGCGAAGACCGTTCGTGACCGTTGCCCAAATATTTGCGAATGCAGATTTGCGGCGCCGGACGCGCCGTTCTTTGGTATAATCTTCACTCCATTCGTCAAACGAGGAACTAAAAAATGAAGAAGATGGTTTCGGACCAGGTGAAGGCGGGCAACGAACGCGCGCCGCACCGCAGCTTGTTTTTCGCCACGGGCATGAAGCGCGCGGACATGAAAAAACCGTTCATCGGCATCTGCAACAGCTACGAGTCGTTCGTGCCGGGGCACTGCCACCTCAACAAGGTGGGCGAGTGGATCAAGAAGTGCGTGATCGAGGCCGGCGGCGTGCCGATGGAGTTCAACACGATCGCCGTGTGCGACGGCATCGCGATGGCGCACCCCGGCATGAAGTACTCCCTGCCGAGCCGCGAGCTGATCGCGGACAGCGTGGAGACGATCGCGCGCGCGCACTGCTTCGACGCGCTCATCTGCGTGCCGAACTGCGACAAGATCGTGCCCGGCATGCTCATCGGCGCCTTGCGCGTGAACATCCCCACCATCTTCGCCTCGGGCGGCCCGATGGCGCCCGGTAAGCATCCCACCACCGGTAAGGACACTGACCTCAACTCGGTGTTCGAGGCGGTCGGCGCGCAGAACGTCGGAAAGATCACGAAGAAGGAACTTGAGGCCGTGGAGGAGACGTCCTGCCCGGGTTGCGGCTCGTGCAGCGGCATGTTCACCGCGAACTCCATGAACTGCCTCTACGAGGCGCTCGGCCTCGCGCTGCCCGGCAACGGCACCGTGCTTGCGATCGACCCGAAACGGAAGGAGCTTTACCGTCAGGCGGCGTTCCGCGCCGTGGCGATGGCGAAGAAGGACGGCCCGCTCCCGCGCGAGCTCGTCACGCAGGACTCGCTCGACAACGCGCTCACGCTCGACATGGCGATGGGCGGTTCCACGAACACCGTCCTGCACACGCTCGCGATCGCGCGCGAGGCGGGCGTCGACTACTCGCTCGAGCGCATGAACGAGATCTCCGCGCGCACGCCCTACATCTGCAAGCTCGCGCCGAGCGGACACTACCACGTGAGCGACCTCGACCGCGCGGGCGGCATCATGGCGATCCTCAAGCGCCTTCCGAAGAAGCTCCTCAACCTCAAGGCGAAAACGGTCAGCGGCCAGACCCTCGGCCAGCAAGTCCAGCGCGCCGTCATTCAGGATAGCGATGTCATCCGGCCCCTCGACAACCCCTATTCCAAGGACGGCGGCCTCGCCGTGCTGTGGGGCAACCTCGCCACGCGCGGCGCGGTGGTGAAGAAGGGCGGCGTGGCGCCGTCGATGATGAACTTCACGGGCAAGGCCATCTGCTTTGACTCGCAGGAGGAGGCCTGCGCGGGCATCCTCGGCGGCAAGGTGAAGCCCGGCCACGTGGTGGTGATCCGCTACGAGGGGCCGAAGGGCGGCCCGGGCATGCAGGAGATGCTCGCGCCCACGAGCTACATCATCGGCGCGGGCCTCGGCGAGAGCGTGGCGCTCATCACGGACGGACGCTTCAGCGGCGCGACGCACGGCGCGTGCGTGGGGCATGTCAGCCCCGAAGCGGCGGAAGGCGGCCTCATCGGGCTCCTGAAGGACGGCGACTCCATCACGATCGACATCCCGAACCGCGCGATCTCCGCGAAGCTCACCAAGGCCGAGATCGCGAAGCGCCGCAAGGCGCAGAAGCCGTGGTCGCCGCGCATCAAGGGCGGCTGGCTCGAGCGCTACGCCCGTTTCGTGGGCAACGCCTCCACCGGCGCCTCACTGAAGGCGAATTGAAAATGTGAATGATGCGTGAGCTTTTTAGACAGGATTACAGGATTATCAGGATTAACGAGATTATGAAATCAAAAATCCTGTAAATCCTGCAAATCCTGTAATCCTGTCTCAACAAGTTATAGGCAAGTGGAAGTGAAGAAACGATGAACGAACAGTTGGAAAAAACGGCCGAGGCTCTGCGGAAAAGGGGTTTCAAGGCCGTGTGCTGCGCGACGGGCGCCGAGGCGCGAGACTACGTGATGAAGGAGGCCGAGACGGCGCGGTCGGTCGGCTTCGGCGGGTCGGTGACGGTCAAGTCGCTTGGCCTCGTTGAGGCGATGGCGGCGGCGGGGAAGGAGATCCTGCGGCACGGCGATCCGACGCTGACGCCCGACCAGAAGGTCGAGGTCATGCACCGCGAGCTGACGTGCGACCTCTTCCTCCTGAGCGCGAACGCGCTCACCCTGGACGGGCGGCTCGTCAACATCGACGGCAACGGCAACCGCGTGGCGGCGTCGATCTACGGTCCGGGGAAGGTCGTGTTCGTGGTGGGGCGCAACAAGCTCGTGGACGGCGGCCTCGACGAGGCCGTGGCGCGGATCAAGCGCTGCGCGTGTCCGCCGAACTGCCGACGCCTCAACAAGCAGACACCGTGCGCGCTCACGGGCGAATGCGCGGACTGCAGCTCGCCCGACCGCATCTGCATGGTGACGGTGGTGATGGACCGCCGTCCGCGCGCCACGGACGTCCACGTGGTGCTCGTGGACGAAGACCTCGGCTACTGATGGCTACTGATGCTTGACAGTCATGGGTCCGTTTGTGTATCATATCCGAACCTTTGAACAAAAAGGAGAGTTGAGAGAGTGAAAATGAGAGGTAAATTGATCGCCGGCGTGGCCCTTGCTGCGTTGGCGTGTGCGGGCGAGGCCCCGAAGGCGGCCGCGAACGCCGCCGGCGATCCGAAGGAGGTCATTGCGACGGTCGGGAAGGCCAAGCTCACGCGCGGCGAAGTGGATGCCGACGTGGCGAAGTTCATCGAGGCGAGGAAGGCGCAGATTCCACCTGCGCAGCTGGAGGCGGCCAAGCAGTACCTGGCCCAGCAGTTCAAGCAGCAGTTCATCACGAAGACGCTGCTGTTAGACGAGGCGGCGAAGAAGGGCGTGACCATCACGGACGCGGACGTCACGGCGCGCGCGAACGACATCATCAAGGCGAGTCAGGGCCGCCCCGGCGCACCGACCTCGCTTGACGATCTTTTGTCCAAGCATCCGCTGGGTGCCGAGCGGGCGCGTGCGGAGTTCAGGGACAGCGTGCTCATCAACAAGTTTGTGGAGCAGGAGATCGCGTCCAAGATCACTGTCGACCAGGCAGGAGTCAAGAAACAGTACGATCAGATCGTCTCCAACATCACGCAGCGGGCGAAGGCCGCCAAGCCCGAGCAGGTGCGCGCTTCGCACATCCTCGTCAAGACGGACAAGTCCAAGACGGAAGATGCCGCCAAGAAGGAGATCGACGCGATCTACGCGCAGATGAAGGACCTGAAGGGCGGCGAGCTCGCGAAGAAGTTCGCGGAGCTCGCGAAGGAGAAGTCCGACTGCCCGTCCAAGGCGAAGGGCGGCGATCTCGGTGCCTTCGGCCACGGGCAAATGGTGCCGGAGTTCGACAAGGCCGCGTTTGCACAGGACGTCGGTAAGCTATATGCACCCGTCAAGACGTCGTTTGGCTGGCATCTCGTCCTCGTGACGGAGAAGATTCCCGCCAAGGCGCCGACGGACGCGGACGTCGCGAAGGCCGTGAACGAGCAGAAGCCGAAGCTCGCGGACATCGAGCGGATGGTCAAGAACCGCCAGATTCAGCAGAGTTTCCAGGCATACGTGCAGGACCTGCTCAAGAAGAACGGCTTCGCGCCGCCCGCCGCACCGCGTCCGGCTGCCAAGAAAAGGCCCGTCACGCGCGTGGAGTCGAAGCCGGTGGAGGTCAAGCCCGCCAAGGCTGCGCCGTCGAAGCCGGCCGATTCCGATGTCAAGAAGAAGTAAAAACTGTCAACCGTAACTAAAAAAGAGAAAGGACCGGCAATGAAAAAGTCGGTGATTATTGGTCTTGTCGCTTCAGGAATGTTCATCGCGGGGTGCGGCGAGAAAGTCGTCCAACCGCAGGCAAAGCCCATTTCCGGCGCACCGAGCGCAGCAGGCGCTTCAAACGTGGTCGTTGTGGCAATCGGCGACGCCAAGCTCATGAGCGCGGATCTCGAAGCCGACGTGGCGCGGTTCATCGAGGCGAACAAGGCGCGGATTCCCGCCGAACAGCTGGATGGTGCCAAGCAGTACCTGACCCAGCAGCTCAAGCAGCAGTTCATCACGAAGACGCTGCTGACGAAGGAGGCGGCGAAGAAGGGCATCTCCGTCACCGACGAGGAGGTCAAGGCTCGCGCGGACGAACTCATCAAGTCCGCTAAGGGACGTCCAGGCGCCCCGAATTCCTTCGACGAACTGCTGGCCATGCATCCGCTAGGCGCTGAACGGGCGCGCGAGGAGTTCAAGACCGAGGCCCTTGTCCGGAAGTTCGTCGAACAGGAAATCGCCTCCAAGATCACCGTCGACCAGGAGGAGGTCAAGAGCCAGTACAACCAGATCGTCTCCAACATCACGCAGCGGGCGAAGGCCCCCACCTCCGAGCAGGTGCGCGCGTCGCACATCCTCGTCAAGACGGACGACGCCAAGAACAGCGACGCCGCGAAGAAGGAGATCGACGCGCTCCATGCGCAGATGAAGGACCTAAAGGGCGAGGAGCTGGCGAAGAAGTTCGCGGAACTCGCGAAGGAGAAGTCCGACTGCCCGTCGAAGGAGAAGGGCGGCGACCTTGGCGCCTTCGGCCACGGGCAGATGGTGCCGGAGTTCGACAAGGCCGCGTTCGAGCAGGAGATCGGCAAGCTCTACGCCCCCGTCAAGACGTCGTTTGGCTGGCACCTGATTCTCGTGAAGGAGAAGATCGCCGCCAAGACTCCGTCGGCCGCAGACGTCGAGAAGGCCGTGAACGAGCAGAAGCCGAAGCTCGCGGACATCGAGCGGATGATCAAGAACCGTCAGATCCAGCAGAAGTTCCAGGAGTTTGTTCAGGGATTGCTTGAGGCCAATGGCTTCGGCGAGCCCGCCGCTCGGCCTCCGCGTCCGGCCACCCCGCCGAAGCCGGCCAAGAGCATTGAGTCGAAGCCGGTGGAAGTCAAGCCTGCGAAGCCCGCCGAGGCGGCCAAGCCCGCTCCGGCACCTGCGAAGCCTGCCGAAGCGAAGAAGTAACGCCATGCTGAAGATCGGCATCATCGGCGCGGGCGGCATGGCCGCCTACCACATCCCCGGCTTCCGGGCCGGGGGCGCGAAGGTCGTCGCGGTCGCGGATGCATCCCGCGCGGCGGCCGACCGCGCGGCGGCGCAGTACGGCATTCCGCACGCGTACGGCGACGTGGCCGAGATGCTGCGGAGCGAGCCGCTGGATGCCGTGAGCGTGATCACGCCGAACAAGTTCCACTGTCCGCTCGTGCTCCAGGCACTCGCGGCTGGCAAGCACGTGTTCTGCGAGAAGCCGCCCGCCCTCAACGCGAAGGAGACGCAGCGGATGGTCGCCGCCGCGAAGCGCGCGGGGCGCACGCTCATGTTCAACTTCAACAACCGCGCGCGTCCCGAGTCGCAGGCGATGATGAAGGCGATCACTTCCGGGAAGGCCGGCACGATCAACAGCGCGCAGGCACTCTGGATCCGCCGCACCGGCATCCCCGGCTTCGGCGGCTGGTTCACCACGAAGGCGCTGTCGGGCGGCGGTCCGGTCATCGACCTCCTCCACATGATCGACCTCGCCCTCTACTTCATGGGCTACCCTGAGCCGTCCTACGCGCTCGCTGGCACGTTCGACACGTTCATGGGTGACAAGCGTTTCAAGGGGCCGTGGGGCATTCCCGACAGGGCGAACGGCGTGTGCGACGTGGAGGCCGCCGCGCACGGATTCGTCACCTTCAAGAACGGGGCCGTCCTTTTCCTGCGCAACGCCTGGGCGGAGATGAACAAGCGCGAGGAGGTCAGCGTGACGTTCCAGGGAACGAAGGCCGGCGGACTCGTGCGGCGGCTGTTCGGCACGGACGGTCTCGACGAGACGGCCGAGGACGTGTGCGAGCTCTACTGCCAGACGGCGAAGGGCGCGCGTGCGGACAAGACCGTGCGCGTGAAGCCTGACGAGACGATGGGCCGCGTGCGCTCCGCCACGAACTTCGTGCGCGTGCTGCAGGGCCGCGAGGCGCCGCTCAACACCCCCGACCAGGCCGTCAAGCTGATGAAGATCATCGACGCGGTCTACGCCTCCGCGAAGACGAAGGCCCCCGTGAAGATTCGCTAATAGCTATTCCTGAATGAGTGACACGAGTGCGCGCCGGATGTCCGGCGGGCGCTCGATGTGAAACGCGAGAAAGACGCCGAGGAAACGCACGGCGTCTTTCACCGTTTCAAGGGCGTATCCGGGCGCGTCGGGGCGCATGAGCACGGCGACCGTGCGCGGGGCGAGCCGCACGGTGCGCGCGCCTTCGCCGCAGCGTCCGAGATCGATGGCGAAAGGGGTCCATTCGGCGCGAGGGTCCATGTTGGAGAAGTCAGGGGCCCAGCCGGCGAGTTGGAGGATTTCCATTTCCAAGCGCACGAGTTCCTGAAGGGCGGACGCGCAGGAGCGCGTCACTCCCGTGTTTTCAAGGCGGGTGAGGAGGGAGTCGAGGAAGGAAAACCAGGCGGCGGCCTCGGCGTTCGCGGGGGCGAGGTCCTTCACGAGGCCGGCCGCGTAGCCGGCGAGGGCCGTTTCGCGCCAACGTCCGCGCAGGTTCTCGCGGAAGGTGCACGGCGTGACCTCGCGCAGGGCGTGGAGGTCAGCCGTGGCGCGGGCGTAGTAGAGGATGTCGCAGGTGTAGAAGAGGTCGTACTGGCCGAGAAACGCGGATTTCGGACGCACCGCGCCCTTGACGAGGGTGGTCACGGGCCCGTGGTCGGGCGTGAGCCACGTGACGATGTGGCTGGTGCGCGACCACGGATGCACCGTGAGCACGATGCCCTGCGTCTTGATGATTTCACCGGCCATGCGTCACGTGCGACCGTCGGATGGGTGTTTAGGGCGCCTTCTCGAAGATGCGGATGTAGTCAATGTACATCTCGACGGGAAGGGTGTCGAGATTGACGTCGCCCACCCATTTGCCGCCGAGCTGCATGTCGAGGAGGAAGAAGAACGGATTGTCGAACGGCCACTGGTCGGGGTCGCCGCAGTCCGTCTTCGGATAGCGGAACGTGTCCTTCCCGTTCACCGACCAGACGAGCTCCGTGGGCGTGATCTCCATGCCGTACACGTTCCAGTCGCCGTTGACGATCGGCGCCTTGCCGTTGTGCTTGGGGTCTTTCGCGTGCTTCTTGTGGTGCGTCCAGCCCGAGTGGACGGTCTGGTAGACGAAGGCGTCGCCGTTCAGCCGCTCCACGATGTCGATCTCGCCGTTCCACGGCCAGCGGCGTCCCTGGGCGTCCTTGTTGACGCCGCACATCCAGAGCGCGGGCCAGGCGCCTTTCTGGTGGTCCTGGAACTTGACGCGGATGAGGACCTTCCCGTGCGCCATCTGGGAGATGGCGGGACCGAATCTGTTCTCGATACCGCCGGTGACCCAGGGGTGCTTGTCCTTGTCCGCGCCGTCGTTCTTCACGCCGCGCATCGTCACGTGGCCGTCGCGCACGAAGACGAGGTCGGGACGCGTCGACATGTGGCGGTTCCAGTCCGAGCCGCCGGTCTTGCAGCGCTGCCACACGTTCGTGTCGAGCTCCGTGCCGTTGAACTCGTCCGACCACTTGAGCTTCCAGCCGGGGCCGGCCTCCGCCTCGGCGGTATCCGTTAGGGTGCTGCACCCCGCGAACGCGCAGGCGGAGAGCGCCAGCGCGCCGACGAGAAGGGAACGAATTGTCTTTTCGATGTCTTTCACTTGCGATCCTTGCTTGGTTTGGGTAAAAGTTGCCAGCGAATCATTTCATCGGATAGCCGACGTTGTCCTTGAACACGAAGTCCGGACCGTGTCCGCCTTGGTCCACGAACAGCGTGTCCATGTACCCTGCGGCGAGGGCGTTGTCCTTCACGACCGAGCACCGCATCTCCTTGAGGATGAAGCCGACCTGCGGCGTGAAGAGACCCTTGCCGCCGTCGTCGCGTCCCGCGCGGCAGACGTTGCCCGTGAAGGCGATTCCGCTGCACTTCTCCATGCGCACCTGGCAGGAGCGTTCGCCCTCCGAGAGTTCGCGCGAGTCCTTGCCGCACCGGCGGAAGAGGTTGCCGGTGAACGTGGAGGCGCTCACGCCGACGGCGCAGAGCCCCGCGCCCCAGTTGCGGTCGAACGAGTTGCCGGTGACGTTCCAGGCGTCGCCCCCGCACAGGTAGAGGCCGTAGCCGCGGTTCCACTCCACGCGGTTGGCGGTGAACATCACCGTGGCGCCGCACTCCTCCGTGCCGAAGCCATGTCCGCCGTTGCCGGAGAACTGGTTGTCCGTCACGAAGCCGTCCCAGCCGTGGATCATCACGCCCGAGCCGGCGTTGTTGTAGCACTGGCTGTGGCGGATGATGAAGAGCCACACGCGCTTGAGATAGATGCCGTGTCCGGAGAACCCCTGCACCTTGGTGTCCTCGACCACGAGGGTGTCCTCGCACGGACTGAACTTCGCGGCGTTGTTGAGGAAAATGCCGTGCACCGGCGCGGGCGTCTTGCGGATGCCCTGCAGGAGGAGCCCGTGCACGTGCACGCCGTACGCGCCCGTGATGTCGAGCAGACAGGACGCGGAAGGGTCGTCGAGGAGCAGCACCGCGCCCTTGAGGTCTTTGTGGAAGATCCACACGGGGTCGGCCTTGAGCGTGACGTGGGCCGGCACCTTGAGCGCGTGGCAGGGATAGACGCCCGCGGGGAACCAGACGGTGCCGCTCACCTTGCCCGCCGCGTCCAGGGCGGCCTGGATCGCCGCAGTGTCGGACGTCTTGCCGTCGCCCTTGGCGCCGAACGCGCGCACGTTGAACACGGTGTCGCTCCG
>JAFRSR010000227.1 GCA_017427485.1 Kiritimatiellia bacterium | reverse complement strand
CGCTGCTGGGCGAGAAGCTCCTGGACATGAAATCGGGCGAGCGCGTGGGCGAGCACGCGAAGGCGCTGCCGTCGTATCTCGTGAACGCGTCGGGGACGGTGGCGGACGCCGCGTCCCTGCCGCTCCTCGCGACGTGCGACACGTTCGTCGTGGGCGCGGGCACGGGTGGCGGCCCGGCCGGCATCTCGGCGGCGCGGGCGGGCGCGAAGACGATCGTGTGCGACTACCTCTACATGATGGGGGGCGTCTCCACGGACGGCCTCATCGGCCTCTACTACTTCGGCAACCGCGTGGGCTTCACGCACGAGATCGACGAGGGCGTGAAGGAGACGGGCGCGGTGTTCCCGCAGGCGAAGAGCGAGTGGTACCGCCGCGAGCAGCGCCGCGCGGGCGCGGAGATCTGGTTCGGCACGATGGTCCAGGGCGTGATCGTGGACGGCGCGCGCGTGACGGGCGTGGTGGTGGTGATGCCCGACGGCACGCGCGGCGCGGTGCGCTGCGCGAACGTAGTGGACTCCACGGGCAACGCGGAGATCCCCGCGCTCGCCGGGGCCGACACCGAGTACCTCACCGACACGGAGCTCTCCGTCCAGGGCGCGGGAATGGCGCGCAACACGCTCGGCACGGGCTACGCGAACTCCGACCTCAGCTTCGTGGACGACACGGACGCCGCCGACCTCTTCTACTTCGCGCTCCGCTCGCGCGCGAGCCTGCCGGCCGACACGTGGGACCAGGCGCAGATCGTCAACAGCCGCGAGCGCCGCCGCATGGTGGGCGCGTTCTACATGACGCCGCCCGACGTGATGAACGGCCGCACGTACCCCGACACGGTCGTGCGCACCTACTCGAACTTCGACTCGCACGGCCAGACCGCGCACGACGCGTTCTTCATCGAGGACCCCGGCCACAAGCCGATGTACGTGAACCTGCCCTACCGCTGCATGCTCCCGAAGACGCTCGACGGCGTGCTCGTGACGGGACTCGGCATCAGCGCGCACCGCGACGCGATGCCGATCCTGCGCATGGAGCCCGACGTGCAGAACCAGGGCTATGCGGCGGGCTGGGCCGCGGCGAACGCGGCGAAGAAGGGCGTCTCCGTGCGCAACGTCGACGTGAAGGCGCTCCAGGCGCATCTCGTCGAGAAGAAGGTGATCGACGCGGACGTGCCGAAGCAGAAGGATTCCTTCCCGCTCTCCGACGAGGCGTTCGCCCAGGCCGTGCGCGACCTCGCCGACGACTACAAGGGCCTCGGCGTGCTGATGACCGACCCCGACCGGGCGCGTCCGCTCCTCGCGGGCGCCTACACGTCCGCGGAAGGCGAGGCGAAGTTCAACTACGCGCACCTGCTCGCGATGCTCGGGCGCGACGACGGCGCGGCGCTCGTGCTCGCGAAGTTCAAGGCGATGGACTGGGACAGGGGCTGGAACTACCGCGGGATGGGGCAGTTCAACCGCAGCGTCAGCTGGGCGGACAGCTACGCGATCGCTCTCGGCCACGCGAAGGTGCGCGCTGCCGTGCCCGCGCTCATCGAGAAGGCGGACAAGCTCACGGAGAAGAGCGAGTACTCGCATTTCCGCGCCGTCGCCCGCGCGCTCGAGGAGATCGGCGACAAGTCCGCCGTTCCCGCGCTCGCGCGCGTGCTGCAGCGTCCGGGCATCGGCGGCCACGCCCAACGGATGCAGGCGAACGTGCCGGTGTTCGAGGGCTACTCCAACAAGGCAGGCGACTGGGAACGCACGCTCTCCCTGCGCGAGATCTGCATCGCCCGCGCGCTCTACCGCCTCGGCGACACGCCGGACGGCCTCGGCCGCCGGACGCTTGAGGCTTACGCCGCCGACCCGCGCCGCGCGTTCGCCACGCACGCTCGCCTCGTTCTCGACAAACCCGTTCGCTGACGATATTCTGACAAGTTCCTGTCAATGGCATGACGCGTACGCATCCGTCTTTTGATATTCTATCCGCAGTTTCGGGGTCCTGGCCCCTATGAGAAAACTGAAAGGAATGTGCTGATGAGAAAAAACATGTCTGAACTGCGCGATGCCGAAGGGGCCGTCGCGAAGCGGCGGTTGTGCGGGAAAATCGCTTCTCTGCTCATGACGGCCGTCGCCGCCGGTAATTACGTCGCCGGAGCGCATCCGATTGAAATTCCGAAAGAAAACGAATGGTCGGCCCAGCGCGTGGGCGACGAAATCGCCGGAGAGGATTCGTGGCGGGGTTTCAACCGTGCCATGTTCGGCATTCAAGACGTGATAATGGACTACATTGCGAAGCCGATTAATCACGTCTACTGCTCGATCTTGCCCAAACCCCTGATACTCGGCATCGACAACGCGGTGGACAATTCCGAGTACCCCATACGGTTCTTCGCGTCGCTCTTCAGGGGCGAGGGCGGATGCGCCTGGGACGAGACGAAGCGTTTTTTCATCAACACCGTACTCGGAGTCGGCGGACTGTTTGATCCCGCAAAGAACTGGTTTGGAATCTTTTCGACCGACGCCTCTCTTTCGGGGACGTTCGCCGCGTGGGGAATCCCGAAGGGCCAATCGCTCATCCTGCCGTTTGTGCCCCGTGCAAACGTCCGCGACTGCGTAGGATACGCCCTGGACCAGGGCCTTGACCCCAAGACTTGGGTCGACATTTTATTCCCGACAGGCATTTGGATCGGATGGTCGGCGACGCTTTGGCCTAATTACCTGGCAACGGGGTTCGATCCCTGGAACGCGCATGTCAAAGCGTCGTCCGACCCGTATGCCGCCTATCGCCAGATGATTGCGGCGAAGTCCTTGCTGGACGAACGGCTTGCTGTTTACAACTACCTGAACGAATTCGCCGCAAATCAAGCGGGGACTCGCCGTCCGCCCGTTCGCGAGCCGCTTTCGCGCCCCCACGGGCTCAAGGGACGATGGAGGGACGTTGCCGGTTACGGACCGCGCGCCCCGGCCATCGACACGTTGAGGCAACGGCTTTTCGTGCCGACTCGCGACAACGACCGCTGGTGGATGCGTTCCAGCGTCTTCAATGGCGACTTCGCGAAGGATGTTGAGGTGCGTTCGGTGGCCGTCGATCCCGACTTTCCGCCTGCTACGTATGGTTTCGTCCCCGGAGCGGGACAGCGCCGTCCTCTTGTCTTTGTCATTCCGGGCATCGGCGGGGAGTACAATGCAAACTCCACGCTGGCCATGGCCGAACTGCTGCATGATGCCGGGGCGGACGTCGTCACATGCTACGATCCTTTTCACTGGCGTTACGCGACGTCCGTCAACAAGCGCATCCTGCCGGGCAATTTCCCCGAGGATGTGCGGCGTCTGGCAGGATTCATGCGTGCGGTGATCGACGACCTAGGGAAGAACGGCCTTGTGGACAATCCTGAAGTCTCCGTCGTCGGGTGGTCGATGGGCGGGCTTGTCACCGCCTATCTCGCCGAACTGGAAAGCAAAGGCGAGCTGGGCTTCACGGTCGGCACCATGCTTGCCGTCAATCCTCCCGTCGACTCCGAGCATGTCCTCGCGGCCATTGACTCTTTCCTCATCCCCTCGAGGTCGTGGACGCGCGAACAGGCGCTTGAAAAGTTCGTGGACGTCGTGCCGCGCCTTCTGGTTTGGGACGAGCTGCATTTCGACGCCACCCCCGACATTTCGGAAGAAGACGCGGGTTATACCGTTGCCGCCTTGCTCGTCGCCACGCTTCCCGAACTTGTCGGGTACGTGGAACACGCGAAACCGTCCGTTTCCTTCCGTCAGTATTTCGAGCGCTATGTCCAAGACCAGGGCCGGCCGGAAGGCTCTGCGGATTTGGCGCGGCATGTTGGATTGAAGACGCTTGAGAGCGTCCTTCGCGACAATCCGCGCGTCAAGATGATCCACACCCGCGACGACTTCCTCCTGAACGACGACGACCGCGCCTACCTCGACAACACGCTCGGCGATCGCCTGACGTGGTTTTCCGCAGGTGCGCACTGTGGCATGTTCTATACGCCTGAATTCAAGCAAGAGGTTTTTGAACGGCTCAATCTCGCGAGAGACTAGGTCTCTTGTCTCGGGTCTCAGGTCCCCTCGAAAACCCCAACTTGAGAATTGACATCGAGGGGGGTGAATGGTAATATGGCACCCAGTCATTCACCTTGAGGAGGACGTTCATGTCGAAAACGAGAATCTGGACGGTTTTGCTGGTCGCGGCGGGATTGTCCGCGTGGGGCGACGGGGAGCCCGTGACGGCGAACTGGCTGCCGACGGCGGCGGGCACCTACACGCTTACCGACGGCGCGAACTGGGATACGGGCGTCGCGCCCACCAACGGCATCGACATCGCCAACTTCGCGCCGGGCGCGATCGACGGCGCGCAGAACATCGACCTGCCAGCGACCAGTGCAATCAGTTCCTGGTACCTCGGCACGGTGACGGGCGCGTCGAACCAGACGATCCGCACGCCGGCCCGTCATTCGAACGGCACCGCGATCCGCTATCTGACCGTCGCGAATCCGAACGGTTTCCGCGGCACATGGTCGTTGAGTGATGCCCATACGCGCCTTTACCTGATCCCCACGAACAGCCTCGTGCCTTCCCTCGCCACGCTCGACTGCTACTATGCGCCGTTGGTCATTACCCATCCCGGCACCTCCGTCGTCGAGCGGCTCACGGGCGGCGGTCTGGTCCACAAAGGCGCGAACAACAACGAGGCCCAGCCGAACAACGTCCTGCGGATCAAGGGCGTCGCCCCGTTCACGCAGGCCAAGACGCGCATCCGCATGGCCAACCACAGCGCAGTCTCGCTCGACTACGAGGGCGTTGCGACGAACCTGCCCGTGACGGCGGGCATCTACGTGCGCTTCGACGCGTCCCGCCCCGACACGATCGACACCGAGACGGTGGACGGCAGGCGCTACGTGACGGCCTGGCGTGACGCCGACGGACGCGGCATCACGGCCACGCCGTACACGGGGAGCGACACGACGGGCGCACTGCACGGCCAGCGTCCGTGGCTGAGCGAGGTCACGTCCGTGAACGGCTTCCCGCTCGTCGACTTCGGCGCGTTCGAGCAGACCAATTCAGACTCTGAAGATGTCGACTACCCTACGCTGAAGGAGACTCTTGGTCCGGCCGCCTCGCTCCTTTTCCAGCAGACGGCGCAGGCGCGCGAAGTGTTTGTCGTCTGGCAGGATACGCAGGCGACGGGTACGCGCTCGTTTGTCGTCGGGTCGAGGTACGACTATGACCTTCATCGCGGGGCGGCAGGGTACCTGCTCGGCGCCTATCATGCCGAACTGCATGAGAACGACGAGACGTATGTCGACGGTATCCTTCGCAACTACAAGTTCGGACCGTATGACTTCACGCGGCTCACGGTTGCTTCCGTGAGCCTCTCCGGCGACGCGAAAGTCGGCACGCTCGCGCAGGACCGGAACATCCGCTTCGGCGGCGCGCGCATCGCCGAGGTGATCGTCTACACGCAAAGCCTCAACTCGCTTGAGCGCCAGGCCGTCCACGCCTACCTCCAGCGCAAGTGGACGAGCGGCACCAAGTTCGACCCGATCATGCTGCGCGACATCCAGGTGGATGCGTCGAACCAGATCTTCGAAGTCCCGGAAGGGCGCACGGTCGACGTGGGATCGCTGAAGGTGCTGGCGAGCCAGACCTTCGTCAAGGAAGGCGGCGGCACGTTGAACGTGGACGCGCTTGCGAACGACGGCGTGCTGAAGCTCGACGTCCGGGGCGGTGCGGTGACGTTCAACCGGAAGCTGACGGACGTGGGCGATGCGGAGCCGGCGCCGGATCCCATGTTCTGGCTGGACGCGACGGCAGCGGATTCCTTCGTCCGCACGAATCTGGAGCACGGTGTGGCCGGGCGCGACTACATCCACCGCTGGAACGACTGCCGTCCGGAGCGGACGCAGTACTACGCCTATCCGATGAATCAGGCGATCGACACGAACCGTCCGTTCGTCGTGGAGAACGCCGCCAACGGAAACGCCGTGGTCGATTTCGGCACGGGCATCATCACCAACAGGAACGCGACCTGGGACGGATACAGTCCCGACGCGGCGCGCCTCAGGTTCAACGCCGACGTGAATGCGTACGACGGGTTCGTCGTGCTACGCATGAATAACCCCGACAGCCATTACGACTGCGGCGGCGGGCAGAAGGGCCGTCCTTCGCTCTTTGGCGTGGACGGACAGGGCTTCACGCGCTGGGGAAGCGACTATCTGCTTGCACAATACGCCGATGTGGATCCCCTGACGGCCTATTGGTGCATCGACGGCGTCTCGTACGTGCCGTTCTACGACACGTTCGACTTCGGCACGAACGACTTCCACGTGGTCAGCTTCTCCCAGCTCAAGACCATCCGCGTCAACCGTCTGGCCGACGACCGCAGCATCGTGTTCGGCGGGCAGCAGATCGGCGAGGTGCTCTTCTACGACCGGCCGCTCTCCGAACACGAGCGGCGGCAGACGGAAGCCTACCTGATGAAGAAGTGGAAGAACACGACCTCTCCCGCGATGCGCGAGGAAGTCAATCTCAACACCGTCACGTTCGCGGAAGGCGTGACGCCCATCCTCTCCAGCGACCGCCCCTTGTCCGTCGCCACGCTCAACGCGGCGGCCGACGCCACGATCACGCAGAAGGGGAGCGGGACGGTGACGCTGCCGACCGAGCCGCTGGGTGCGACGCGCGGCTATGTGGCGGACGGCGGCACGCTCATGGTGAAGATGTCCGATCCCTTCGCGGACGCGTTCTACCACTTCGACGCGACGGACGCGGAGTCGGTCGTGGACGACGGTGCGGGCGGCGTCACGCAATGGCTCGACACGCGCCGCAACGGGATGTCGGCGGTGAGCGTCGTCAAGGGAATGTCAGTCGCCAAGCCGACGCTGAATACCGTGGAGACGCGCAACGGGAAGACGATGCCCGTCATCGACTTCGGCGACGTGAGCTATAGCGGCGGTCAGACGAGCACGGACACTGCCGGCATGGACATCAGGCAGAACGGAGCCGATCTTGGCGAGGCTGCCGGGCGCGTGAAGGAAATCCATGTTGTTTACTGCGACAAGGGCAGCAACTACGACGGCTACAAGCAGCGGTTCATCTTCTCGGACCATGGACGCTACCCGTTCCATCGCGGAGATGGTAACGGGCAGATGTTTGGGCGGTACTCCGACAACCCGTATACAGGCTATACGACGGCGCCCGGAGCGTACGTGGCGCTGGACGGTACGAGTGTTGCTTACAACTACAACCTCACCGACAAGCAGTTCCACGTGATCTCCGCCGCGCCGACGAACGGCGTGCCCGTGCGCTCCATTGCGCGCGACCGCTCGGCGCGCGCAGGCGGTAGCTATCAGGGCGAGCTGATTGCGTTCAAGGAGCATTTGAGCCCGGAGCGGCGAGCCTACCTCCAGCGGTATCTGATGTGGAAGTGGCTGGGCGAAGGGACGGAGCCCGTCTACACGAACAGCGCCTCGGCGCTGCGCGTGGCGAACGGCGGCACGCTGTCGTTCGCGGGCGCGCCGACGGTTTCCGTGCCGGCGATTTCCGGCACGGGCACGATTGCGGCGGGGAACGTGGTGGACGTGTCGTCGCTCGCGTTCGACTTTCCCGACGCCCGGACGTACGGCCAGCTGACGGTGGACGGCACGCTGACCCTGGCGGCGGCGGGCACGGTGTCCGTGACGGTGGGCGCGGGCGCGACGGAGCCGGGCGACTATCCGCTCCTCTCGGCGACCAGCCTCGCGGGCGGCGACGTGCGCGACTGGACGCAGGCCATCGACAACGCCTCCAGTTGCGCCGCGCGCGTTTTCGCGCAGGGCAACGCGCTGTATCTGCGCCTCGCCCCGCGTGGCACGGTGGTGATTTTGCGGTAGGAGATTTGCGGTGCACGCCATTCTCCGGCCGCGTGCTTGTTCCGGCCGATTTGTGACATTCGGGTGACAAGAATCTCTCGGATAAGTGCTTTACTATTGCCATGACAAACACCGGAACCAGATACGACGTGTCGCGCCGCGCGTTCATCGGCGGCACGGCGGCCTTCGCGGGCCTGCCGCTCCTCGGGGCGCAGCCGCAGAAGAAGGGCAAAGAGCAGCCCAAGGGCAAGGACAAGCCCAAGGCTAAGGAGCCGGAGGCGGTGCTTCCGCCGAACGCGCCCTGGGAGACGCCGTCGGGCGACGCCACGCCGCCCGTCATGGCGCGCCGCCTCTACCTCGACCTCGCCGGCCGCATCCCGACCGTCGAGGAGGCGAAGGCGTTCGTCCATTCCAAGGACCCGCAGCGCCTCCTCGGCCTCGTCGAGCGCCTGCTGGCGTCCGACGCGTTCGCGGACTACTGGGGCATGCGCTTCTGCGACATCCTGCGCGTGAAGAGCGAGTTCCCGATCAACCTCTGGCCGAACGCGGTGTACGTCTACCACCGCCGCATCCGCGAGTTCGTGAAGAAGGACGAACCGTGGGACGCGTTCACGCGCGCGCTGCTGTCCGCCACGGGCAGCGACTTCCGCGACGCAGAGGCGAATTTCTTCCGTGCCACGGCGCGTCGCACGCCGGAAGGCCTGGCCGAGGCTGCCGCGCTCACGTTCCTAGGCGAGGAGTATGCGGAACTTCCGGCGTCGACGCAGAAGGAGTACGCCAAGTACTTCAGCCGCGTGCGCGTGAAGAACACACGCGAGTGGAAGGAGGAGATCGTTTACCTCGATCCCTCCGACCCCTCCGGTCCCACGCCCGTCGGGTTCGCCGACTGGCTGCTCGGCCCGGCGCGGGACCGGTTCGCGGCGGCATTCGTGCAGCGCGTCGACTGGTGGCTGCTCGGCCTCCGGAACCCGAACCCCGCGCACATCGACGTGTTCAAGAAGAACGGGTTCCGCCTCAAGCCGCTCGTGCGCGCGATCGCGCTCTCCGGCGCGTACGGCCGCGGGTCGATCACGGGCGGGTTCCCCTGCCGCCGGGTCGACGCGGAAGTGCTGGACGACATGCTCTGCGACCTCACGGGCTCGAAGCGCGACTACCAGTCCATCGCCCCGGAGCCGTTCACGTTCCTGCCCGGCGAGCGGCGCAGCATTTTGATCGAGGACGGCTCCATCACGAGCTCGTTCCTCCTGCTCTTCGGGCGCCCCGCGCGCGACACGGGCCACCTCTCCGAGCGGCACAACGAGGTGACGGCGAAGCAGCGCCTCTTCCTCTACAACTCGGGGCAGATCTTCCAGCGCCTCTCGCGCATCACGGACAACAAGGCGTTCCGCAACCGCGCCATGCGCGACATCGTGCAGGACCTCTACTGGCGGTTCCTGTCGCGTCCGGCCTCGGCGCCCGAGGAGAAGATGCTCCTCGCGCACTTCAACGGCCTGCCGAAGGGCAACGAGAAATGGCGGTTCCCGAAGGACGTGGCGTGGTCGCTCCTGAACACGCGCGAGTTCCTGTACCAGCACTGAGGAGGCGGAAAGATGTCAGCGAAAAGCGTAATTGAACTGTGGCTCTGGGGAGGTCCCTCCCAGCTGGAGACGTTCGACCCCAAGCCGAACGCCTCGCCCGACTACAACAACGGGCTCAAGGCGATCGACACGGTCGTGCCGGGCATGCAGGTGCACGAGTGGTGGCCGAACCTCGCGAAGTGCGCGAACCTCTGCTCGTTCATCCGCTCGATGACCCATCCGCACTTCGGGCACGAGACGGCCACGTACCTCATGCAGACGGGGCGCAACCCCGGCGGCGGCGACGTGTACCCCGCGATCGGCGCCGTCGTGGCGATGATGAAGTCGAAGACCTACTCCGGCGACCTGCCGCCGTTCGTGATCCTCACCGGCGCGAAGGGGCGCTTCAGCGAAGTGGGCTTCCTCGGCGACAAGTACGCGCCGCTCGTGACGGGCGGCAACCCGAACACGCCGAAGTTCGTGGTGGACGGCTTCGTGCCGCCGGGCGGCCTCACGCAGAAGGAGATCGAGCGCCGCTTCGACCTGCTCTCGCGCATCGACAACTTCGGGAAGGCGGAGTCGTTCGGCGAGTTCAACGCGGCGGGGAAGTTCGCCCGCCACGTGATCGAGGGCGGCGCGGCGCGCACGTTCGACCTCTCGCTGGAGACGAACGAGACGCGCGACCGCTACGGGCGCACGTGGATCGGGCAGTCCCTCCTCGCGGCGCGTCGCCTCGTGGAGTTCGGCGTGCCGTACGTGACCGTGAACATGAGCGGCTGGGATTCCCACAAGCGCCATTTCGAGACGATGAAGCAGCGCACGGCGGACACCGACAAGGCCATCGCCGCGCTTCTCTGCGACCTGAACGAGCGCAAGCTGCTGAACCAGACGATTCTCTGGGTGAGCGGCGAGTTCGGCCGCACCACGAAGGTCGACCGCGACCCGCCCTGGAACGGCGGGCGCAACCACTATCCGCGCTGTTTCTCCGCCCTCGTGGCGGGCGGCGGATTCCGCGGCGGCTGCGTGGTGGGCGAGAGCGACGAGACCGCCTCGAAGGTGGTCAAGCGCCCCGTGTCGCCGGTCGACTTCCTCGGCTCCATCTACGAGCTGTGCGGCATCGACCCCGACGGTCCGATGCCGAACGACGCCGGCAAGAAGCTCACCGTGCTGCCGCCCGAGTCGTCGGAAGGCCGCCTCCGCGAAATCTACGCATGAGGGCATCCGCATGAAAAAGGCTCTGTTCATCCTCTTGGCCGCCGCGGCCGCGTGGGCGCAGGGCGCTGACCCGTACGTGGGCTACATCTACCCGTGCGGCGTCCAGGCCGGCACCACGAACCGCCTCATCGTAGGCGGACAGTTCCTGTGGAGCACGCGCGCGGGCACCGTCTCGGGCGATGGCGTGAAGATCGTCGACGTGGAGCTCGTGCCGGGCTTCGCGCCCCCGGCCGGCAGCCAGTTCCGCTACCTCGCCAACTGGCTCGACGCCATCGCGAAGGGCGACCGCTCGACGCCGCCGCTCCCGACGGACCCGAAGGCGCGCGTGGACGAATGGCGCTCGAACCGCTGGTGGACCGTTCTCGGCACGCTCGACGAGCAAAAGCTCTCGATCGTCGAGCACTTCCTCTATGTCCGCCGCAACCCGCTGCAGATGTCGCCTTCGCTCAGCCAGCGACTGCTCGTGACCGTGGCCGTGGCGCCCGACGCGAAGCCGGGCCCGCGCGAGCTGCGCATGTTCGCGCAGAACGGCATGTCCGCGCCGCGTCCCCTGTTCGTCACGGCTGAGCCGCACTCGGAGGAGGCGCGCTATGCGCCGCCGCACCGTCCGCGTCCCCCCGCCCCCGCCGTCACGAACCTCCCGTGCGTGCTCGACGGGCAGATCATGCCGGGCCAGACGGACACATGGACCCTCCACCTGCAGAAGGGCCGCACGGTCACGCTGCGCACCGTCGCGCGTGAGCTCCAGCCGTACATCGGTGACGCCGTGCCGGGCTTCTTCAACCCCGCGCTCCGCATTGTCGACACCAACGGCGCCGAGGTGGCCTTCGCCGACGACAACTTCTACCACCCCGATCCCGTGCTCGTGTTCACGCCGCCGGCGGACGGCGACTACAAGCTCGAAGTGCACGATCTGCTCTACCGCGGGCGCGAGGACTTCGTCTACTCCATTACCGTGGAGGCGGGCGCGCATCCCGTCGACCCGCGCCGCGTGAGCCTGTGGCCGAATCCCGCGCCGCAGACGCCGGCAGGCGTTCCGTACACCGCGTTCACGGGCGTCGTGGCGCGCGCGGGCGCTTCGTGCGAGCATGTGTTCGAGGTGAAGGAGGCGGGCGAGTACGTGTTTGATCTCCTCGCGCGGCGCGTCGGCTCGCCGCTCGACGCGCGCCTCAGCGTGATCGGCCCCGCGGGCGGCAAGCCTGTCGCCGTGCTCACGGACGCCACGAACCTCGTCTTCCGCGGTTCCCTCATCCAGGGCGAATGCGATCCCGTGGGGACGTGCCGTCTCGCCGCGGGTCCGTATCGCCTGCGCATCGAGGACGAAGCGGGGAAGGGCGGCCCCGAGTGGTCGTACGTGCTGCGCGTGCACCGTCCCGCGCCCTCGTTCGAGGTGTGGACGGCGAAATCGTCCTTCGCGTTCCGTGCGTGGAGTGGCTCGCCGGCGATGAAGGTGTTCGTGGTGCGCAACGGCGGCTTCGAAGGTCCCGTCAAGCTACTCGAGACGCCGGACTTCCGCTTCGCGCCGCCGGTGATTCCGGCAGGTACGAACATGCTCAAGGTGGCGCTCGTCTCGAAGCAGCGCAACCAGCAGGACGTGAAAGAACTCCAGTTCAGCGCCTCGGCGCAGATCAACGGGAAGACGCAGACGGTGCGCATCCAGCCCGCGGACGAGTACAACCAGGCCTTTGCCTGGGACCACCTCCTGCCCGCGCATGCCTTCGCCGTGCGCACCTGGCCGAATCCGAACGCCTGGAAAAACGTGAAGAAGCCGCCGGCCAAGCCCGCGCCGCCCAAGCCAAAGGCGGCCCCGCCCCCGCCCAAGCCCGTTGCCAAGCCGAATGCGACCAAGCCTCAGGACAAGCCGAAGGCGGCCCCGCCCCAGGCCAAGCCCGTTGACAAGCCTCAGGACAAGTCGAATGCGGCCAAGCCTCAGGACAAGAAAAAGTAAAGGGCGTGTCCGCATGAAAAAGGCATTTCTTCTCCTCATGGCCGCTGCAGCCTCGTGTTCGCAGGGGGCCGACCCGTACGTGGGCTACATCTACCCGTGCGGCGTCCAGGCCGGCGCCACGAACCGCCTTGTCGTGGGCGGGCAGGGCCTTGCGGCCGTGAGGGACGCCGTCGTCTCCGGTGAAGGCGTGAAGGTGCTGTCCATCGAGATGGTGCCGAGATTCCCGCCGGCGCCCGGCCCCCAGTTCCGTTACCTGGCGAAGTGGCTTGACGGCATCGCGCGGGGCGACCGTACGGCGCCGCCGCTTCCGACGAGTCCGAAGGCCCACGTGGACGAGTGGCGTTCCAACAGGTGGTGGCGGATCCTCGGCGAACTTGACGAGCAGAAGCTCTCGATCGTCGAGCGCGCCCTCTACATCCGCCCCAATCGCCTGCAGGCTTCGCCATCGCTGAACCAGAGCATGCTCGTGACCGTGGCGGTCGCGCCGGACGCGAAGCCCGGCGTGCGCGAATTCCGCGCACTCGGGCAGAACGGGATGTCCGCGCCGCGTCCGTTCATCGTCTCCGCGGCCCCGCGCGAGGCGGAGGCGCTCTGGGCGCCGTCTCACCGCCGGCGCCCCCCAGCCCCCGCCGTCACGAACCTCCCATGCGTCCTTGACGGACAGATCATGCCCGGCCAGACGGACACGTGGACGCTCCACTTGCAGAAGGGGGGCACCGTCACGCTGAGCACCGTCGCGCGCGAGCTCCAGCCGTACATCGGCGACGCCGTGCCGGGCTTCTTCAACCCCGCGCTCCGCATACTCGACGCTTCCGGCGCCGAGGTGGCTTTTGCGGACGACAACTTCTACCATCCCGACCCCGTGCTCGTGTTCACGCCACCGGCGGACGGCGACTACAAGCTGGAGGTGCACGACCTGCTCTACCGCGGGCGTGCGGACTTCGTCTACGCCATCACCGTGGAAGCGGGGGCGCATCCGGTGGATCCGCGCCATGTGAGCCTGTGGCCGAATCCCGTGCCGCAGACGCCGCCGGGCGTGCCGTGCACCGCGTTCACGGGCGTCGTGGCGCGCGCGGGTGCCACGTGCGAGCACGTGTTCGAGGCGGAGGAGGGGGGCGAGTACGTGTTCGACGTCCTCGCGCGCCGCGTCGGCTCGCCGCTTGACGCGCGCTTGAGCGTGATCGGTCCCGCGGGCGGCAAGCCGCTTGCCGTGTTCACGGACGCCACGAACCTCGTCTTCCGCGGCTCGCTCATCCAGGGCGAGTGCGACCCCGTGGGCACGTGCCGCCTCGCGGCGGGCACGTACTGCCTGCGCGTGGAGGACGAAGCGGGGAAGGGTGGCCCCGAGTGGTCGTACGTGCTCCGCGTGCACCGTCCCGCGCCCGCGTTCGAGGTGTGGACGGCGAAGTCGTCCTTCGCCTTCCGGGCTAAGAGCGGATCAAACCAGATGAAGGTGTTCGTGGTGCGCAGCGGTGGGTTTGACGGTCCCGTGGAACTGGATGAGACGCCGGACTTCCGCTTCGCGCCGGCCGTCATCCCCGCAGGCACGAACATGCTCAAGGTGGCGCTCGTCTCGAAGCAGCGCAATCCTCAGCCCGTGCAAGAACTTCAGTTCACGGCCTCGGCGCAGATCGGCGGCAAGACGCAGACGGTGCGCATCCAGCCGGCGGACGAGTACAACCAGGCTTTCGCCTGGGACCACCTCTTGCCGACGCACGCGTTCGACGTGCGGACCTGGCCGAATCCGAACGCTTGGAAAAATGCTCAAGAGAGGCCTCGTGACAGGCCCAAAGGCAAACGCAACCGGCCGAACGGCAAAAAGAGGGACAAGAAGAAATGAAGTTGCTGCTCGCCTGCATCTGCGCCGTCCTCTTCTCGGCGAGCGCGTCCGCGCAGAACGCCTCCCGGCCCGCCGCGCGCCGCGCGCCGCGTCCGGAACGCGCCGCGGACGACTTCAAGGGACCTCAGCATCTGGCGATCGTCATCGACTGCTCCACGCAGAACAAGCGCGCGTTTGAGCGGTCCATCCGCCTGGCGACGCGCGCAATCGAGCGCCTGACGGAGAAGGACACCGTGTCGATCGTCGTGTTCGACGACGCGGCCGAGCTCCTGCTTCCCGCGACGCCGGCGGTCGACAAGGCGCCGATTCTCGAAAAGCTCAAAGGGCTGAAGCCGAAGGGGATGAAGGCCCTCTTCGCGGGCATCGCGAAGGGCGCCGAGGAGGTGCGCCGGAATCCGTCCACGGAGCAGGCGAAGCGCGTGATGGTGCTTTCCGGAGACGGACCGGGCACGGTGATCGGGCCGGGCGCGCCGGACGAGATCCGCACGCTGAAGGAGTCGCTCGGCAAGGAGAAGATCACCGTCGTGGTGCCGCAGTTCGGTCACGGACAGGAAGGACGCCCCGGCGACAATCCCCGTCGGCGGCCGAAGGCAAAGGACGAAAAGGGAGGTGCCGCGAAGCGCGTTGAATGAACCGTGACCTGAGATTCTACTTCCTCGTGATCGGCCTCCCGGCGCTGTTGCTCGCGCTCGGGGGGCTGCGCCTGTTGACTGTCGAGAGCCAGCGCGCCTATACGCTCGGACGCGACGCGCTGCAGGCGAAGGCGACGCTCGCCGCCGCGGACGTGCGCCGACGCATCCGCGAATACGAGGACGGCGTGCGGGAACGCGCGGAACAGCTGTCGGAGTGGACGACGAATTCGTTTTCGGCGTTCGCCGAGACGGAACCGCTCGTGCGTTCCGTTTCCGTCGTCCAGCGCGCGAAAGGCGCCGGCGCGGGACGCTGGCGCGTGCATGTGGAACTCGAGCCCTTGGCCGTCCTTGCGCGCGTGCCGGGCTGGCTGGAGGAGAACGGCACCGAATCGGACGCGTCGGACCAAAACGAGCGCGCGACGACCATCGAGGTGCGCGGCACGGACGGACGGCTGCTCATCCCCTCCACGGCCCGGCGCCGGGGAGGGTACTTCGTCTCGGCGTCGCTTGCGCCCGAGTTGCCGGGCGTGCGCGTGGGCGTGGCGTGGCGCGACGGGCGCGAGCTCGCGGCGCAGGCGCGCTTCCGCATCTGGTTCATCGGCTCCACCGTGCTCGCGCTTCTCCTTGGCACGCTCCTCGCGGGCGGCATCCTGCTCGTGCGGGCCGCGTGGCGCGCGCGTCTCGAGGCGCGGCGCGAGACGGACTTCACGGCGAACGTGTCGCACGAGTTCAAGACGCCCCTTACGGGCATCCGCCTCGCGGCCGAGTTCGCGAAGGAGCATGCCGGCGACGACCTGACGCGCCAGGCGCTGCAGGACGTGCTGGAGGGGACGGACCGCCTGTGGCACCTCGTCTCGGACGTGCTGGACTATGGGCGTCTCGCCGACGGCAAGCCGCTCGCCACCGAACCCGAAGACGTGGGCGACGGCGTGGTCGCCGAGGTGAACCACGCCGCCTTGCGGCACATCCTAGAGAACCTCGAGGACAACGCCGCCAAGTACGCGCCCGGCGCGCCGCCGGAGCGGCGCGTGCGCGCGGAGGGCGACTGGGTCTACATCGACGTGATGGACCGCGGGCCGGGAATGTCCGCGGAGGAACGCGCCAAGGCGTTTGACCGCTTCTGGCGCGCGGACAACTCGACCGCCCGCACGACGGGCGGCTGCGGGCTTGGTCTTTCGATCGCGCGTCTGCTGGCGCGCGCCCAGGGCGGCGACCTCACCGTGGCGCCGCGCGAGGGTGGGGGAACCATATTTACGGTGAAACTAAGGAAAGTCGTGGAGAAGAATGGCTGACATCCTGATTGCAGAGGACGACGCGCGCATCCGCCTGTACGTGGCGGCGGCGCTGAAGGAGGCGGGGCACACCACGCGCACGGCGTCGGACGGCGTCGCGGCGCTCGCCGCGTACGCGGAGCGGCGTCCCGACCTGCTCGTGCTGGACCTCATGATGCCGCGCAAGAGCGGATTCGACGTGTGCGAGGAACTGCGCAAGACCGACGAGTCGCTGCCGATCCTCGTCCTGACGGCGAAGGAGGCGGAGTCGGACAAGATCCTCGCCTTCGGCCTCGGGGCGGACGACTACATGACGAAGCCGTTCAGCATGGGCGAACTCAAGGTGCGCATCGCGGCCATCCTGCGCCGGGCACGCCTCGGCGAGACGGCCGGCCGGGTGGAGGACGTGTTCAAGTTCGTTTCGTGGAAGGTGGACGCCGCCAAGTTCGCGCTCGTCGCGGGGGACGGCGCGCAGACCCCTCTCACGTCACTGGAGCTTGGCATCCTGCGCCTCCTCGCGGCGCATCCCGGCGAGGTGATCGGGCGCGAACGCTTCCTGAACGAACTGTGGGGCGTTTCCTACTATGGCACCACGCGCACGCTCGACTCGCGCATGGCCACGCTCCGCCGCAAGCTCGGTCCGGACGGCTCCTACATCGAAACCCAGCGCGGCCTCGGCTACCGCTTCAACCCGCCGCCTGAGAACAAGAAATGAAAAACGGGCTGACAAGTGCGGCGCTTCTCGCGCTGGCGGCGCTCACCGCGTCGGCGGCGCCCGTCGTCTCGGAGATCCCGCTCCTGCCGGGCGAACTCTGGTGGGGCGGCGGCGGCGGGGACGGACAGAACCAGCCGTACGGCACCGCCGACTCGAAGCGCGTCAACCTCCGGACGCACGGCAACACCTCCGCGCCGCTCCTCGTCTCGAGCTGCGGACGGTACGTGTGGAGCGAAAAGCCGTTCGGCTACGTGTTCAAGGGCGGGAAACTCGTGCTCGACTCCGACGCCGAGAAGATCGTTCCCGTCTCCGCAGGCCGTACGCTCAAGGACGCCTACCTCGCCGCCGCGAAGGCGCATTTCCGCTTTGACGGGCGCACGCCGCCCGACGTGTTCTTCTCGCTTCCGCAGTGGAACAACTGGATTGAAATCTTCCTGCACGGCATGGACCAGAAGGTGGCCGACGACTACACCGCCGAACTCGCGAAGAGCGGTTTCCCGTGCGGCGTCTACATGATGGACGGCGGCTGGATGTCGCACCAGGGCTCCTACGAGTTCTACGCGAGGGACTTCCCCGACCCGAAGGGCCTCTTCGACCGCATCAACGCGCAGGGCTGGACGCCGCTCATCTGGACGGCGCATTTCGTCTCGCCCGACAGCCGCGAGTACAAGAAGCTCCGCTACCACCAGAAGCTGAACGGCCTCGACTACCTCGCTTACCGCAAGCAGCCCGGCAGCCACGCGGCGGCGGTCGTGCGGTGGTGGAGCGGCGTGAGCGCGATCTACGACCTCACGAAGCCGGAGGCGAACGCGTTCTACGTGAAGACGCTGAAGGATTTCGCGGCGGCGTACGGCATCAAGGGCTTCAAGTTCGACGCGGGCGACCCCGCGTTCTTCGCGGAGGACTGCCGGTTCCACGATGCGGCGGCGGAGCCGGTGGACTACACGCGTCTCTACGCCGAGATGGCCGCGCGCGAGTTTCCCTACCACGAGATCCGCGTGAGCTGGAAGTGCGGCGGACTGCCGCTCGTCACGCGCCTCGGCGACCGCGCGCATGCGTGGACGGGCGGCCGGGGACAGGACACGGTCGTGCCGCAGATCATCGCGGCGGGGCTTGTCGGCTGCCCATACTCGCTTGCGGACATGGTGGGCGGCGGACTCGAGACGTCGTTTGTCGGCCGTGAAGTTGACGAAAAGCTGTTCGTGCGTTCCGCCGCGTTGCAGTCGCTCATGCCGATGATGCAGTTCTCGCCCGCGCCGTGGCGCCACCTTTCGCCGGAGGGCGTGAAGCTCTGCCGTTCCTTCGCCGACCTCCATGTCGCGTTTGCCCCGTACATCCTCGAGACGGCCCGCCACGCCGCCCGGACGGGCGAGCCGATCGTGCGGTCGATGGAATACGAATTCCCGCACCAGGGCTTCAACCGTCCGATGCAGCAGTTCATGCTGGGTTCACGCTGGCTCGTCGCGCCCGTCGTCACGCCCGACGACGCGAAAATCGTCGAACTGCCCGCCGGCCGCTGGCGTGACGACCTCGGCGAGGTCCACGTCGGGCCGAAGGTTCTGCAGCTCAAGGACGTACCCCTCTCCCGCCTGCCGCACTACGAGGCGATCTGACATGGGAGCGTCGCGTGCGTCGCGACCCCTCGGTGCAGGTAAAATATGATATACTGTGTACCGGCTTGTCCATATTAACTTGAAAGGATGATCAAATGAGCAAAAGATTCCTGCTTGCCGCCCTGGCGCTTGCCGCCGCGGGCGCGTTCGCGCGCCCGCCGAACTACGATGAGTCGAAGATCGCCCCCTACGTGCTGGAGGACCCGCTTACGTTCGCGGACGGACGCAAGCTGAAGGACGCCTCCGAATGGCCCGCGCGCCGCAAGGAGATACTCGAGATTTTCGCGCGCGAAATGTACGGCCAGCCGCCGCCCCCGCCCGAGACGGTCGTCACCGAGCTCGTCGAGGAGGGCTCGACGCTCGGCGGCCTCGGCATCCGCCGCCAGTACAAGATGTGGTTCAAGGCGGACAAGTCCGGTCCGATGATCGACTGGATCGTGTTCCTCCCGAACCAGATCAAGGACCTGTCGCCCAAGAAGAAGGGCAAGGTGCCCGTGTGCGAGAACGCGCGCAAGGTGCCGGTGATCCTCTTCCTCAACTACCGCGGCAACCAGGAACTCGTGACCGACCCCGAGGTGATCTTCCCCGAGAACATCTGGGTGCGGAACAACAAGTCGCTCGACTGCGCGGACCACAAGCCCGACTTCGAGAAGACGCGCGGGCGGCAGCGCCGGACGGCCGAGACGAGCGTGTTCCCGCTCGAGACGATCCTCGCGCGCGGCTACGCCGTGATGAGCGCGTGCTACGGACAGGTGTCGCCCGACGTGGAGGAGCGCGACGTGAAGAACGGCACGCCGCGCGAGACGGCCTACACGGGCGTCTTCACCCTCTGGCCGAAGCGCGACGAGAGCCTCGACGACAACACCACCGCGCTCGGCGCGTGGGCGTGGGCGCTCTCGCGCGGGCTCGACCTCGCCGAGCGCATCCCCGAGATCGACGCCACCAAGTCCGTCGCGACCGGCTGCTCGCGTCTCGCGAAGACCGCGCTCCTCGCGGCGGCGCGCGACACGCGCTTCGCCGTGTGCGTGCCGAACCAGACGGGCGGCGGCGGCGTGCCGCTCGCCAAGCGCGACTACGGCGAGAACGTCTCGACCGAGATGAACATGTTCCACCACTGGTACTGCAAGGCCTACAACAAGTACGTGGACAACGAACAGGCGATGAAGTTCGACCAGCACCTGATCGTGGCGGCGATCGCGCCGCGCCGCATCCTCGTGCAGGGCTTCAACAGCGGCTGGTTCGACACGAAGGGCGAGTTCCTCTCCTGCCGCGCGGCGTCGCCGGCCTGGGAGTTCCTCGGCAAGCCCGGCCTTCCGGCGGGCGACTTCCCCGACAACTTCGACACGGGCCGCATCGGTCCGTATCTCGGCTACGTGCGGCGCGGCGGACAGCACGGCATCACCGGCTACGACTGGATGTGGACGCTCGACTTCGCCGACCGCGCGTTCGGTCGCTGACGTGGAGCTGTTTTCAGGACAGGAAGGAAGAACATGGAAGAGCATTCGAAGCGGAGCACGGCGCTCCTCTGGACGATGACGCTGCTGCGCATCGCCGTGGGCTGGCATTTCCTCTACGAAGGCCTCTGGAAGATCATCCAGCACGGCGAGTGGACGTGCGTGGGCTACCTGCGCCTCAGCCGGTGGTTTGCCGCGCCTCTGTTCCAGAAGATCGCCGAGAACCCGATGGCCACGAACGTCTGCGACTACGCGATGGCGTGGGGTCTCACGCTCATCGGCCTCGGGCTCGTCACGGGCGTGCTGTCGCGCGTCGCCTCCGCCTTCGGCATCCTGCTGATGGCGCTCTTCTACGTGGCGCAGCCGCCGTTCCTCATCGCCGGCGGCGAGAACCACTTCCTCCTGCTCAACTACAACCTCCTCGAGGGTTTCGCGCTCGCGGCCGTGATCGCCTATCCCGGCGCGGGCCTCTGGACCGTCGCGCGCGCCCTGTGGGCGAAGTGGAAGGCGCGGAAGAAGGGCGCGGGCGAGGCGGATGAGGCCGCCGACTCCGGCGTGGCGTCGCCCGACCGGCGCGAGGTAATCGCGGGGCTCGCGACGCTGCCGGCGTTCGGCGTGTTCGCGGGCGCGTTCGCCGCGAAGCACGGGCTCTCCTCGCTCGTGCGCAAGCCCGATCAGGTCGACGCCGTCACGAGCGCGTCTTACCGCTTCAAGTACCAGGGCATCGGCGAGCTCAAGAAGAAGTTCGCGCAAACCGTGGACATCGGCGGTTTCCAGATGAGCCGCATCACGCTCGGCGGCAACCTCATCGGCGGCTGGAGCCATTCGCGCGACCTCAAGTACGTCTCCACGCTCATGAAGGCCTACAACACCCCGCGCCGCATCTACGACACGATGCACCTCGCGGAGGCGTGCGGCATCAACACGATCTCCACGAACCCGAGCCTGATGAACTTCATCCAGGCGTACTGGAAGGAGGACGGCGGCACGATCAACTTCGTCTCGGACTGCGGCCATGCCGACGTCAACGGCGAGCCGGGCGTGATCGTGGGCGCGAAGAAGAGCGTGGACGGCGGCGCGAAGCTCATCTACATCCACGGGTTCGGCGCGGACAAATGGGCCGTGGAGGGCAACTGGAAGATCATGGAGCGCGCGCTGAAGGAGATGCGCAAGCTCGGCGTGCCGGTGGGCATCGGCGCGCACGCGTTCAGCACGCTGAAGTTCTGCGTGGAACACGACCTCATCCCCGACTTCTGGATGAAGACGTTCCACCCCGGCGGATACTGGAGCGCGCAGAAGACGCCGCAGGACCAGGGCGAGGGCGAGCCGGGCGCCCACAAGAAGGGCTGGAACGACAACAACTGGTGCCGCGACCCGAAGGCGCTTGCCGAGTGGTTCGAGCAGCGTCCCGAGCCGTGGATCGCGTTCAAGACGATGGCCGCGGGCGCGGTGCATCCCAAGCAGGCGATCCCGTTCGTGTTCAACGGCGGCGCGGACGCCGCGTGCATGGGCATGTTCGACTTCCAGGTGGTCGAGGACGTGAACCTCGCGAACGACGCCTTCGACAAGGGGTTCTCGAACCGGAAGCGTCCGTGGTGCACCTTCCCGGTGAAGAAGGCCTAAGGCGATGCTAAGCAGGGAAGAGGCGAACAGGGAGGCGGCGCGCCGCGTCGCCGAGAGCGATCCCGCGTGGATGGGCGTGGAGCCGGCCGGGGAGTTCCTCGGCCTCGAAGGGCGCGTGGTGCTGCACGCGGGACCGCTGATCGCGTTCGCCGAGATGTGTCCGCTCCACCGTCGCGGCATGGTCAACGCCTGTTTCATGGAGGGCTGGGCGAAGACCGAGCCCGAGGCGGTGGCGCTGCTGGAGAGCGGCGAGGTGCGCTTGGAGAGCGCGATGGACTACGCCACGGTGGGGTCCGGCACGGGCATCGTGACGGCGAGCGTGCCGCTCGTCGTGATTGAGGACCGCCGCACGGGGAAGCGCGCGGGCGTGTTCCCGGCGGAAGGGCGCTTCGGCGGCGGTTTCTGCGGCTGGGGCGTGTATTCCCCTGAAATCGCGGCGAACCTCGCCTGGATGCGCGACAGCCTCTTCGCGCCGATCACGCGCGTGCTGCGCGACGCGGGCGGGTTCCCGCTCAAGGACCTCTTCGCCGAGGCGATCCGCATGGGCGACGAACTGCACTCGTCGCAGAGGGCGATCGACGCGCTCTTCACGCGGGCGGTCATCCCGTACGCGCTGAAGTGCGCGAATGCCGACGACCTGCTCGCCTACTTCGCCTCGACGAACCGCTTCACGCACAATTTCGGACAGGCCGCGAGCCGCGCGGCGCTCCTTTCGGCGCAGGAAGTGGAGGGAGCGTCGCTCGTCGTCGCCGCCGGCGGCAACGGCGTGGAGTACGGCATCAAGGTGGCGGGGCGCGGCAACCGCTGGTACACGGCGCCGTCGCCGATGATCGAGGGACCGTACCTCGTGGAAGGGGCCCGGCGCGAGAACCAGCTGCCGTGGATCGGGGACAGCTCGATCACGGAATGCCGCGGGTGGGGCGGACGGATCCGTCCGATCAACCCCGACGTGCCGTCCGGCGGCAACGGGATGATCGACGTCGACGTCGTGCTCCGCACGGGCGTCGAGCCCGTGATCAACGGCGGCATGATCGACGTGAACGGCGGCTGGATGGGCGCGGGGTCCGCGCACATGCCCCTCGCCTGCTTCAAGGCCGCGGGAAGGGACTGATGTCCGCCGACGAGTCGTCCGACTACCTGACCACGCAGTTGCTCACGTATCTCGGCAACAAGCGCGCGCTGCTCCCGTTTCTCGGCGCGGGCGTGGAGATCGTGAAGAAGTCGCTCGGGAAGGAGCGTCTCACGTTCTTCGATGCCTTTTCCGGCAGCGGCATCGTCTCGCGCTACATGAAGCGGCACGCCAGCCTGATCGTCGCGAACGACCTGGAGCGCTACAGCGAGGTGGTCAACCGCTGCTACCTCACGAACCGCGCCGACATCGACGAGAAGGAGTTCGACGCGGTGTTCCGCGCCTGGGCCGACTACACGCGCGTGCATCTCGCGCCCGGCCCCATCTGCGGCCTCTACGCCCCGCGGGACGACGCGAACATCCAGAAGGGCGAGCGCGTGTTCTACACGCGGGAGAACGCGGTCCTGCTCGATTCGGCGCGGCGCGCGCTCGACGCCGTCGTCCCCGCGCGCTACTTCAACCTCGTCCTCGCGCCGCTGCTCACCGAGGCGTCGATCCACGTGAACACGGCGGGCGTGTTCAAGGGGTTCTACAAGGACCGCCGGGGCGTCGGCACGTTTGGCGGCGAGGGACGGAACGCCCTCTCGCGCATCTGCGGGAAGGTCGAACTGCAAAAGCCCGTCCTCTCCAACTTCGCCTGCGACAGCGTCGTGCTGCGCGGCGACGCGAACGAGGTCGTGAAATCGCTGGAACCGGTCGACCTTGCCTACTTCGACCCGCCGTACAACCAGCATCCCTACGGCTCCAACTACTTCATGCTGAACCTGCTCGTCGAGAACAGGACGCCGACCCGCATCAGTAAGGTGAGTGGCATCCCCGAAGGGTGGAACCACTCGCGCTACAACCAGAAGCGGGAGGCGGAAGCCGCGCTCTTCGCGCTTCTCGCTTCCACCCCGGCGAAGTTCCTCATGGTGTCCTACAATTCGGAGGGGTTCATCCCGCAGGAGAGCTTCCTGCGTTTCCTGCGGCAGCTCGGCGAGGTGACGCCGTTCGAGACGGAATACAGCGCCTTCCGGGGGAGCCGCAACCTGCGCCAGCGCCCGCTGAAGGTGACCGAACACCTCTTCCTCGTCAAACGCGAACGCTAATTCCGCATTTTCTTTGACAAAGCGAATCTAGCCCCTTTACCGCAGCGGGGGATTGTGGTATACTACACGCCGTTTTCGGACCGTAGCGCAGCCTGGTAGCGCGTTTGCTTGGGGTGCAAAAGGTCAGGGGTTCAAATCCCCTCGGTCCGACCATTGAAAACACTGCATTGCCGTGCAGTTTTAGAAGTCAGGCCCCGAGGCTTTGTTCCGGTTTTAGGGCACTTTAGGGCAGAATGCCATGAACAGGAACGACTGCCGCAAGATGCGCGGCTCCGTGTACAGCAACAATGGGTATTGGTGCTGGGAGGGACGTTTGCCAGGCGAGGAGAAGCGGAAGAAGCACCCGCTCTGCGCGCCGGGAAGCGACCACGCGATGAGGGACGACAGGCCGAAGGAGCTCGCCGTCGAGGCGGCCCACCGGCTGTGGGAGGACGCGACGCGCCAGAGACGGGAAGCGCCGACGGACGCCAGGACCGTGAACGAGCTCTGCGACGCCTTCGTGAGGTATGCAGCGACCTACTACAAGGACAGCGGCGAGTCGTCCAACTGCGCCTGCGCCGTGAGGATGTTCCGCGAGATGTTCGGGAGCCGTCCGGTCGGCGAGCTGGTGCACACCGACATGCTCGCCGTCCGGGACGCGCTCGTCCGGTCCGGACTCGCCCGCGTCACCGTGAACCGGTACGTCGGCATCATCACGAACCGCATGATGCCGTGGGCGCTCGACGAGGGGCTTGTCCGCGCCCAGGTGAAGGCGGAGCTTTCGCAGGTCAGGCCGCTCAAGCGCAACCGGTCGGAGGCGCGCGAGACTGCGCCGGTCCGCCCCGTTGGCGCCGAGGCGATAAAGGCCGCCCAGGCGTGCATGATGCCGAACACGGCCGACATGGTGGAGGTGCACCGCCTCACCGGCATGCGGCCCGCCGAGCTGTGCTCCATGCGGTGGCAGGACATCGACACGTCGTCGACGCCGTGGATCTACAGGCCGAGGGACCACAAGAACGACTGGCGCGGCGAGCTGGGACAGCCCCGCGTGGTGCTCATCGGCCCCAGGGCGCGAGAGATACTCGAGCGCCACCGCGAGACCGAGTACCCGTTCTCGCCGGTCGCGGCCACGTACGAGCGGATTCTCGAGCTGCGGAAGCGGCGGACGAGCCCGTTCTACCCCTGCCGCGACGAGAAGTACAGCCGCGCGGATCCGCACGCGACGCGCAAGCCGCGGGACCACTGGGACACGTGCAGCTACTCCAAGACCATCCACGCCGCGTGCCTGCGCGCGAAAATCGACCCCTGGAGCGCGAACAGGCTCCGGCACGTGTTCGCCACGGAGGTCCGGCGCCGCTTCGGCCTGGAGGCCACGAGGGCCGTCCTCGGGCATTCCATGGGCGCGCGGATAACGGACCGCTACTCGTTCGAGGCGGCCGAGGACGAGATTATAAGGGCGGCGAGCGCGGCGGTCGAGGCATTAGGATAAAATAAAGGCCACGCCATCTACGGCCTGGGCATGGCCTCCGGCGTGGCGGCGCGGAAACGAAAGGACGAACCGCGCAAATGGAGTATACCAAAACTGACTAACCGTGTACAGCGCGCCGGTCGGCCTGCTTCCGGGCGGCGATCAGGACGCGCCCGTACGGGCAGGCAAGGGCGCCCGGCGGCACGCGCTTCGCCTGGATTGCGCAGAACGTGCCGTCCGGGTTCTTCGGGCATTGGGCACAGCGCAGCCCGTTCGCGCATGCCCTGGCCGGTGGCTTCACGCCTTCGGGGCCAAAGCTGCGGAACGGGCGGCCGCGCCTGCGCTGGACGGTCTCGTCGGTCATTTGGCGACGCAATCCTCGCAGTCCTGCTGCGTGACGGTGGTGCCGTCCGAGAAGGTGCACGCCCCGTCCTTGCAGTCGGCGGTCACGGTGGTGCCGTCCTTCTTTGAGAGCGTAACCGTGCCGGACTTCTTGTTGACGATGTAGTCCTTGAGCATGGCCAGCCCCTCGGCGGTCAGCGACTCCAGGATGCCGGCGGCGCCGGACGCCTTCGCGCCTCCCGTGCCGCGGTTCGTGATGCCGCCGCCCTGGGCGTAGTTGACGTTCACGTCGGGCTTGATGTCCAGCGTGGGCGTCGCCGTCTGCGTCTCGGTGGATCCAGCGGAATCCGCAGACGCAAAGGCCATGTCGCCGAACGTGATCTTTGAGACGATGGAGATCATTGGCGAGGACGCCGCGCCCTTGGCCTTGTCGCCGCACGGGCACGACGCACCCTTGATCTCCGCGATGCTGTTCTCGATCGACACGTCCCCGACGGTCGCCGTGGTGGCGCGGGACGCCGGCGTGGCCGTGGAGCATCCCTCGTACAGGACGAGCGACAGGATGGCCGCCATGACCGCGACGGACGCCTTGATCTTCGCCTTGCCTTTCAGCTTTTCCTTGACGGCCTTGGCCTTCGCCTTGACCCTTTCCTTGACTGGCTTTTTCTTCATGGCGCACCTCACCCGAATATCTTGTCGATGAACGTCTCGACGGTCTTGTCGCTGACGTACTTGTCCACAACCGCGTCGCACGCGGCGTTGACCTGGTCCAGCTCGTCCGGGTCGATGCGCCCGTTGTCGGCGTAGCCGGTCAGGTACGCGCCCACGGTCGACGACACGTCGTTGGCGACGCCGATCACCTTGGCCTTGGCCTCGTTCACCTCGACCTTGGCGAGGCTTTCGTTCGCGGCGTGGATTGCCGCCTTGAGCGTGTCCTTGGACACGTAGTGCTTCACGAACCACTTGATGAGTGTTTTCATTTGTCTGTTCCTTGTTGACTAGTTGTCGATAAGAGTTGCGCGGGCGGCTTCAACCAAAAACAGAAATGGCCTTTCAAAATGCCGCCCGCGTTCCCGCCACCCGGCGGAAATCATTTGCCGACGAGCGACTGCCACGCCGTGATGCCCATCGCCACGGCGCACCCGGCCAGCACGACGCGAACCGTCCATTTCAGTATGTCGCGCAGACACTCGCCCCATTTCTCCTTCTCGGTCACGAGCCGCTTGTCGATTCCATTCATCCGCTCGCCGAAATCGTGGGCCAAGTTGGAAACGGACGTGTTGATCGCGTGCATCTGCGCCGACCCCGCCTTGAAGCCCTCCTGGGTCTCGCTGCGCATCTTTCCGACATCGTGCTCGACCTGTTCCATGCGCCCCTCAATCTTTGTCACGCGTTCGTTGAGATTGTCAAAGTCTGGCTTCCATTCGCACATGTCAGTTGCCCTCCAGCCGTTCGTCCAGCTTGTCGATGATTGCCTGGTAGATCGCCTTCGTCGTCGGCAGCAGGGCCTTGTCGCGCTGCTCGACGAGCCAGTCGCGCAGCCGGTCAAGCCGCTCCGCGCGCGCCTCGGCGGACGTGGCACGCTCCAGCAGCTCCGTCACCCGCCCGTTCAATGCCGCTAACCTGTCCTGTAGCGGATTGCTCTGCACGTGCCCTGCGATGCCGTGGAGGATGTTCGTCACGACGGACGGGGCGAGCGTGTCCGGCCTTCCGTTCCTGTACCACGTCGTTATCACGGAGCCGGGGATGGTGGACGTGTCACGCGAGACGCATATCCGCCTGTTGCGGAAGAAGAGCTGCTGCTTCTTCGTGAACGTGGTCGCCGAGGACCGCACGCGAGGCGCGGCGTTCGTGAGCCCCGCCGCCCTGCGCGCGTCCATGTACGCCTTGCGCGCAGCGACGTACTCGCCGCGCAGACGCTCCAGCTCGTTCGTGTCCGCCAGCACGGCGGATGCCGCCATGAGGCAGATGGTTATAAAATGAAACCGTCTCATAGTCCCTCCTCCGGGTTGCCCTTGTAGAATCCCTGGTCGAAGTACAGCACCTCGCCCGTGACGCTGTTCGTGACGAAGCCGGTATACGGCGTGCGCCCGCCCACCGTGATCGTCAGGTCGCCGAAGTCGAAGCCGTCCGCGCCACCGAGGCGGTCGTTCGGCAGGTCGAGGCATGAGCCGTTCCGTGCCCAGTCGGGCCGCGTGACCGTGCCCCTGCGGCACCCGTTCCATGTCCGCCCGTTCACCGTCACGTTCGTTTTCGTGTTCCAGTCCGTCCAGTTGAACTTGTTGGTCGAACATTTGCCGAACGTCTCGTAAACCACGAAGCGGTTGGGGGCCATCGCGAGGTCCCAGTTGCACCACACCCATTGCGTGTCCGTGTAGCCGTCCGTCTCCGTCTTCACGACGTAGAAGGTGAGGTTCGTCCTCGAAGTCTCGGGCCGCACCACAAGCGCGATTGCGAGCGCGTTCGTGGACGCGCCGGCTGCCGCCAGCTCCAGCCTCCGCACCTCGTTCGTCAACGCCGTGTGAGCCGCGTCCGCCATGTCCGCCGCAGACTCCGCGACGGCGTCCGCCGCGCGCACCTCCGCCGCGCTCCCAACTGTGTCGCGGTCGTTGAAAATCTCGCCCGTCGGCTCGTGGCGCATAACCACGTCGCGCCGCCACGCGCGTTCCTCGATGGTCTCCGAGGTGAACACGCGGTTGGTCGAAGCGGTCGCGCCGAGCTGTGCCAATGACGCGAGCGGGAGGGCGCACAGTATGAGCAGGGCCTTCCTCACTTCTCCACCTCCATTCTCACGCGCCAGCGCGTCAGCCTGTCCACGAAGAAGCCGCTCCCCGTCAAAGTGTTGGTCACGGTCTCCGTGACGTTCGTTTCGTACACGGCGCTCCACGGCCCGTTTCCCTGCGAGGTCTCCACGGCGAGCGCACCCGTCTTGCCGTGAAGAACGGAGCCGTCAACGACGTAAGTGATCACCACGCCGCGCGCGGACATGCTGAACGAGACTATCTCCACGCCTCCGCTCTCCTCGATCTCCACGGGAGGCGGGTTGTTCCCGATCCAGTACATCGCGTGCGGCAGGTAGTTGGTCGCCGGGGGGTTGACCGACCATGCGACGGTGTTTGTGCCGCCAGCGTATGTGCGCCCGTCGAGAAGCCATCCCTCTTCGAGGTGCTCCCACTCGTTCGACACGGACTGCCGCACCCACAGGGGACACGACGCGTCCGAACCCGTGTAGGAGTAGACGAGCCGCGTGCGCTCCACGTCGTTCGTCGCGCGCGTGAACTCCGCCGAGGTGACAGTTATGCCCTCGTCAACCGAGAAGCGGTTGAGGATGTTCTTCGTGCCCCCGTGGATGGCGGCGACGATCGCGGCGATCACGCAGGCCCATCCGGCCCGGCGGATGGAGCGCAGTTTCTCGCCCGCCTTGCATAGAAGCCCTGCCACGACGCACGCGCCGAGTGCGCACGCGAAGCAGACGGCGAGACTGTACACGAAACGCTCCATGTCACTCCACCTCCATCAGTACGCCGCCCACCCACGTCAGCGTCCGGTTGCCGAGTTCCACGGTGACGGACCTGCCGCCCGTCACTCCGTTGGGCAGGTCGAGCGTCGCGCCGTCCCCGCTCGGGGCGTCCGCCTCGCACTTGATCCACAGGAAGTACGTCGTGGAGGACGACGGGTTGGGTATCGTCGCCGTGACGGAGTAGTACCCCGCGAACGTCTGCCCGGAATACTCCCGCTGTTCGGCATGGTAGACTGGTGCCGTCACGTTCGCGTCCGCGAGCGCGGCGAAGTCCGTGCGAGGGCCGCCGATGGTCTCGCGGTGCATGACCGTCGGCTTCATGGCGCCGAGGTTGATTGTGCATACGTAGTCTATCTCGCAGACGAGCCGGGCCGCGCTCCGCTCCGTCCAGCGAGCGTCCACGACGGCGAGGATGTCCGAGTCAGTGAACACGACGAGCGGCGCGAACGAGTCTGAGAAGCCGGAGCGGTAAATCACCTCGTTGTTTACCATGAGGTTCTGCACCACGGCGTCGATGGAGTTGCTTACAGCCGTCGCCGTGTCCCGCGCGATCTGCGCCTTCTGCTCGGCGATCGCAACCTTCGCGGAGTTGGACGCCACGTTCTCGACGGACGCGACGCCCTCCACATTGAGGTTGCCGCGCTGGTCGACCATCAGCACGGTGTTCGTGGTGTCCGTGCTGGGCGTACCAAAGTCGATAACGACTTCGCACAACGCCAGGAACGGCACAGCGAACACTATGGTTGCAAGAAAGCGTCTCATGGGTTGCCCTCCGTCGAGAGGTTGACGTTCGTTGCTGCGACGTAGCGGAGCGCGCCGTTCTGCATTATCGGCGTCCACCACACCCCGAGCTCCTGGTCCCATATCCCGCCGAGCGACTTCTCGCGGATCGCGGCTGTCACGTCTGCGGGCGTCGCGTAGCCGCTCACGTCCGGGATGTCGTTCGTCAGCGCGACGCGCCCGACAAAGTTGGTCGTGCCCAGTAGCGTCCTCGTTGCTCTGAAATCAGTAATTGCGGCATTGAACCATACTATCTCGGTTGAATCCGCGTTTCCCTTTGCAACGCCAGCGGGGCTGTCGCCTACATATGGTATCCAATATGCGCCCTCGCCTTGTCCAGAAGCAACAACGCGCACACCGTAATACTCCATGTCGGGGTCGTTGTAAACAATCGTCCAGTCTGAATATCCAATTTCCCAAACGTCGCCGCTTGCGTCCGTCCAGCGCGTCGGCGTGCCGTAGCTCCTGGCGCGCTCGACGGTTCCAGTTGACGCGAACGCGGACAACGCCGCGCGCGTGTGGTTCGTCGCTTCCGTCAAGTCTGCGGGCGGTGAGACGGCGGCGATTGTCTCGCGGAGCTGCGCGTTGTTGGTCGAATAGTCCGGCGCCGGGACGGCCGCCACCTTCGCGTCAACGTAAGGCACGACGTTCGTCATGATCGGCGTGTCGCCCGGAATGTCGTCCAGGGGCGCGGTCAGCGGCGCCACGTCCGACAGCGCGTAGATCGGAAGGGCGAGAACGACGAGCGACGACAGGCGGCGCAGGAACGCCATCACCGCGTTCATGCGCGACTTCACCGACGCGAGCGTGTCCTTCGTCGTCAGGTCTTCCACGTTCAGCGTCGCCGGGTCGATGGTGATCTGCGCGTCGCGCACGTCCTCCGGACAGTCCGTCACCTTGATCTTCGCCCAGGGCATGAAGCATATCTCGTTCCTCGCGTTCTCGATGGAGAGCATCACCTTGGACGTGCCGAGGGGGAGCCGCGCCGTCTGCTCCGCAGTGTAACGCAGCTCCACGCTTCCGCTGGCGGCGAGGTCGACGAACGTGTCGCGCAGACCGCAGAAGTTCACATGCAGCGCGCACCCAGAGTACTCGTAGCCCTCTTTGAGCGCAAGCTGTATCGGCTTCGACGTCTCGCCTTTCATAATGACTGGAATCATGTCGTTTTCCTCCGTATGGTGACTGCCGGTCAATATGCCGGCACAACTGCTCTTTTTAACCGTCGAAAAGTATCTCGCCGTTCGAGCCGAACATGATCTGTCCGCTCGTCCCGTCGCAGAGCGGCATACCCGTACCCTCCGCGAACTGCGCTGTGAACGTCAGCGACGAGCCGACCGTGAACGTGTAGCTCGCGTCGGTGATCTCCCTGCCGTCGGAGCAGACCCACTTGACGAAATGATACCCGCTTGCGGCGGTTGCGGAGATCGTGCACGTCGCGCCGAACGCATACGTCCCACCCCCTGATGCCGTTCCGCCGCCGACGGGGTTTGCCGATGTCGAGACCGTGAAATTCTGAACCTGCTCAAAAACGGCCTGAAATTCCCAGTCGTTTCGCTGCCACCAATTGTACGCCCCGCCGTCACCATCCAGCAATAGTTCTGTCGAAAAAACAGGCTCTTCGTGCATGAGTGTGGGTCGGTTCATGCCACCTCCTGACGAGATTTCCCTTTGTTCATGCGCATCGGAGCGTTGCAACTGGGCCATGGGATTGTGATGTTCGAGCAGAACAGCATTACGAGCGCGATCATCGTGTCGAT
>JAFRSR010000226.1 GCA_017427485.1 Kiritimatiellia bacterium | reverse complement strand
GTAGGCCCTTGGCACGGGGCCGACCGGCCCGAAGAGCGAGACAACCTCCTTCTCGTGGGTCCCGCCGTGCCGCTCTCCGCTTTCGCGCTCGTACGTGTCGCGCGTGGACGACTCGGACGTGACGAGGGCCTCGTACAGCTCGCGGCACACGCCCTTGGCCGTCGCGTTGAGCCCGTGCTCAAGCTGGCTTGTGCATCCGATGCCGTCCCGCGCGATGCTGTCCGCCGCGCGTTCCGCCAGCGCGGTCAGCGCGGCCGCGCCCTTGAGCGCGATCTCGACGAGGTTTTTTTTAGAGGGGGATCGGACGAGAGCATGTCGCGCGCCGTCGCCTCGGTGAGTTCGGCGAGCAGTTCGCGCAGCCTGCGCCCGTTCTCGACGGCGGCCTCGAAGTCGGGGAGCTTCTCCTTCGGGATGTGGATCGCGTGATTCCTGCCGTCGGCCCAGTACTGGAGCTTGTGGTAGGTGATGGTCTTGCCGCTGCTCGTGGTGACGGTGTAGCTGCTTATGGATCCCTGCACGGAGTCGGGGATGCTGGCGATGTCCGCGAGGATTTCGGCCCTCGTGCGGCCGGTGGATGGTTGTGTCGTTTTCATGTTAGACATTATACCATCTAATATGCGAACATGCAAGGGGGTTCTTGAAAGTTTTGCATAAATTCAGCGGGCCACCCTTTGTCATATCGGCGGCGGCCGCGCAGCAGCGCGGCCCTCCCGCATGGGAGGCCTACAACGGGAGGGTCGCAATTTATTGCGACCGCAGGCGCAAGTGGCGCCGGCGTGTCCATGCGGGCGCAACAAGTTGCGCCCCTCCCGCATGGGGAGCCGCCATCCTGGCGGCGTAACTGGGACAACGGGCGTCTCGCCCGTTGAAACACTGGGACAACGGGCATCTTGCCCGTTGAAATACTGGGACAACGGGCATCTTGCCCGTTGAAATACTGGGACAACGGGCATCTTGCCCGTTGGAAAACCCGCAAGCAAAACCTCCCCACCATCCGCGTGCGATTCCGGTGCGGAACAATCACACCCCTCGCGCTGATCACGCGCTACTTCACTTATTGCAATATGTGACGTACCGCGCAGAAAACAACCGTTTCGCCGTGTAGGATTATCCCTCAAACTTCACCATTCCGCTCTGACGCAACGAGCGGAAGCCGGGAGCAGAATCGGGGGAGCCAATCACGAGGTGGTCGAGGAGAGGTATGTGCAGCACCTTGGACGCCGCAAGGAGTTCCTTTGTCAGTTCGATGTCTTTCCCGCTCGGCGTCGGGTCGCCGCTTGGATGGTTGTGCGCCACGATGATCGACGACGCCTGCCACTGGACCGCCTGCGCGAACACTTCCCGCGCTCCCGCCGGCGTCCCGTTCAGAAGCCCGCTCGACACGCAGATCGCCTGGCTGAGCGGCTTGTGCGCGGCATCCAGCGGCAGGACGAAGAAATGCTCGCGGTCGTCGCCGAACCGCATGCGCGCGCGGAACCATTTCGCCGCGTCCGCGCCGTCCGCAATCTCGGCGGGCAGATCGTCTTCGACCTTCGCCTCGTAGGCGAGGCGCACGAACTCGAACGCGGCGGCAAGCTCCATGCACTTGACGCGTCCGATTCCCAGGATCCTGCTGTCCCCGTGCGTCTTGTTGTATTCCCCGATCCGCGCCATGAGCCCCTTCCAGTCGCACCGGATCATCTCCCCGATGCCGTTGAACGCCGAGATGAGGCGTCGGGAAAGCTCGCAGACGTTGCAGCCCTTCGCGCCGGTCTTGAGCAGGATCGCCAACAGCTCGTCCGGCCTCATCCCGCGCGCCGTTCCGAGCGCCTCCATCCGCTCGCGCGGCTTGGCGTCCGGCGAAAGACGCGCGAACGCGCTTTCCCGCCTCTTCTTACCCATAGCGTCTTTCCCCTGTGGCGGCCATCGCATAGTCCCCTTCGCCATCCTCCCGAGCATAAGCATCACCTGGTAGGGCGCGCTCGCCGAGCGCGCCGCCCAAAACCTCCTGATTCGCGATCATCCGGCGCACCACCGCCTCGAAATCGGCGCGGAACTCTTCGTTGTTCCGCCACTGGCTGTAGAGTGACATGTCCGACCGGCGCTGGCGCACGACCGCGCTGTTGATGATCTGCGACATCAGCTCGTCCACCGCCTGTTCGTTCGGATTCCCCACGACGAGCGACGCATACCGCGGGTCTTCCGTCGCCGCCTGCGCGATGACCAGGAACTTCGCCTTCTGCTCGTCCGGCGTCGCCTCCCATCCCTTGAACCAGTGTTCGTTGAACTCCTTGACGATCCGGTCGAGCGGGTCTTTCTCCTCTTCCTGCGAACCGGCGTTCACCATCACGGGCGCGTTCGGGTCGATCGTCGCCTCGCCCGCGTCCAAAACGATCGACTCGTTGAGGCGCGTCTGGCGAAGTCCGTATGTCGAAAGGTCCACCTTGTCGAGGAGGTCTCCCAGTCCTTCGCCCTTGGGGACGACAAGGCAGGGGATGAGGTGCCGGAGATACCACATCAGCTTCTCCCAGTCCACCACCGTGTAGGGCATGATCGCCGCCACGCGCGAGTACACGCGGACGAACTGCTTGCACTTCATCTTGAAGTCGGCCTTGCCGTTCTCCGGCCAGTCGATCTCCTCGTTGAACCGCCGCGCGGCCGGGTCGATGTACGGCGCGAGCTCGGCGGACTCCACGCCCCGGAAGAACCTCTCCGCGAAAGGCTCCACCTCGTCCTCCATCGTGAACACGCCCATCCCCAGCAGCGTCGTCTTGAGCTGCGACAGGACGTTGATGTCGGTCGGACCCGACAAGGTGGTCGACGTGTAAAACGGGTCGAACGCGTCCTTGATGTCCTCCACCTTGTTGTAGAAGTCCAGCACGAACAGGTCTTCGCTCGTCTTGCCGAGGTCGGGCTCCGCGCGGTTGAGGCGCGAGAGGCACTGCACCGCCAGCACGCCCGCGAGCGGCTTGTCCACGTACATCGCCGCGAGCTTCGGCTGGTCGAATCCCGTGATGTACTTGTTCGCCACCACAAGGATGCGGTTCTCGTCCTTCTCGAACTCCTCCGCCGTCTTCGTGTCGGCGAAGCCGTTGACGCCCGCCTCGGTGTAGGTGTGCCCGCCCAGGTTCTTCTCGCCCGAGAACGCGATGAGCGCCCGGTAGGGGAGCCGCCTCTCGCGGATGATCTTGCAGATGGCGAGATGGTACTGGATGGCGCATTCGATGTCCTTCGTCACCACCAGCGCCTTGGCGTGTCCGCAGAGACGGTGGTTGCGGAACAGGTTCGCGTCGAAATGGCTCATCATCACGTCGGCCTTCTCGGCGATCGTCTCGGGCTGGCGCTCCACGAACCCGCGCAGCTTCTTCTGCGCCTTCTCGCTGTTGTACGCGGGATTGTCCCGCGCGCTCTTGACGATCTCGTAGTAGCTCCTGAACGTCGTGTAGTTCGTCAGCACGTCGAGGATGAACCCCTCCTCGATCGCCTGTTTCATGGAGTAGAGGTGGAATGGGGCAAAACTCTTAGGAGAAACGCCTACGAGGACAGGCGTGCCAAACCGCTCCAGGGTCTCTCGTTTTGGGGTCGCCGTGAAGGCAAAATACGAGGCGTTGGGGCTCATCTTGTTCTCTTCCACCAACCGCCGGATCAGCTCGTCCGTGTCGGCCTCCTCCTCGCTCCCCGCCCGCTGCACGGCCGCGTTCATCTTGCCGGCCGCGACGCCGCCCTGCGACGAATGCGCCTCGTCGATGATGATGCCGAAGTTCTTGCCCGACATGTCGCCGATCGTGCCGCAGATGAACGGAAACTTCTGGATCGTGGTGATGACGATGCGCTTGCCGTTCTCGATGGCCGTCTTGAGGAGCTGCGAGCTGTCGGCGTGGGCGACGATGTTCGCCGAATGGCCGAACGCCTTGATGTTGTCCGTGATCTGCCTGTCGAGGATGCGCCGGTCGGTCACAACGAGCACGGTGTCGAAGAGCGGCGTGCCGAGTCCCTTCGCCCGGTTCGCCTCCATGGTCCTCGGACACACCCCGATCAGCTTGTACGCGAGCCACGTGAGCGAATTGCTCTTCCCCGACCCCGCGGAATGCTGGATGAGGTACCGCTTCCCGACGCCGTTCTCCGACACGTCGCCCAGAAGCTCGTCCACCACGTCCAGCTGGTGGTAGCGCGGGAAGATGAGCTTCTTCACGTTTTTCATCACGTGCGGAACCTTCTTGCCGCTCTTCGCCTCGCCGTAGTCGAAGAGCGCGTAGTTCTGGATGATGTCCGCGATCGTCGCCTTCGTCAGCACGCGCACCCAGAGATAGGACGTCTTGAACCCGTTCGGGTTGTCGGGATTCCCCGCGCCCTGTCCGTCGGGCAGCCCCTTGTTGAACGGCATGAACGCCGTCTTCTTCCCCGCAAGTCGCGTGGTGAAGAACACCTCGTCCTTGTCGAGCGTGAAGTGCGCAAGGCACCGCCCGAAGTTCAGGAGCGGGGCGCGCGGATCGCGGTCCTCGCGGTACTGTTTCTGTCCGTTGTAGCGCGCCGTCTGGCCCGTCCACGGGTTCTTCAACTCGAAGGTGAAGAGCGGCAGGCCGTTCACGAAAACCACCATGTCAAGCTCGTCGCCGGGATGGCTCAGCGAGAACGTCTGCTGGCGCGTGACGGAGAACTCGTTCTTCGCGAAGTCCTCCCACGCCGACGCGCTGTCGCCCGCTCCCGGACGCGGATACCAGAGGTCGAGCTTGATGTTGTCCACGTCCACGCCCTTGCGCAGAACCTCCAGGATGCCGAACTGCTTGATCTGCGCGGCGATCTGCTGCGGCACGTTCTCGTCGAGCGGGGTCTGTCCCCGGTACGCCTCCAGCCGGTCGGACTGCGTCGCCTTCAGGAACGACCACAGTCGCCGCGTGTCGATGGCGAGCGCCTTGTCCATGTCCGACGGCTTGCCCCAGAAGAACCGGTCCGCCTCGGGCGACTGCGCCGCCACGTCGGCACCCGCGCCGCGTTCCTCGCGCGTGGAGCCGACAAGCGCCTTCTCGATCTGCCACTCGAACGACTGCTCGTTCGTCACGCTCGTGCTCATGCCACCTTCACCTTTCCCGTCACCACTTCGTCGATGACGATCTGACGCCGCTCCCGCAGCAACTCGATCTGCCGCCGCTTCACCTCAATCGCCCGGTCGATCTTCCCCGTCTCGCGATCCAACCGCTCCACAATCGCCTCCTGCTCGGGAAGAGGGGGAAGAGGGATGGGCAAAATTGCCAGATCTTTCATTGGTATGCTTCTTACTGCGGTGCCAACAGCTCTGGCCCTAGCTAAGGCCAAAAATGCTGGAGAAACAAGCACGTAAACCAAATACTTTGTATGAATTCGTTTACAATTAGGCTTCAGGGCATAAATGCCTTCTTTGATATTCCAATTCGTAGGAGATTCACGAACAAGTGCAACTTCTCCAATTGATCCTGTTCCAGAAAAAAGGATATCGCCCTTCTCCAGACGAGATCGGTTTTTGCACAGACTAAGTGCCTGGTCGTTGATTCTATCAGTATCTTTTGAAAATACTATTTTCCCATTCCGCAACTCTCTTATCGTGACATAATAATTCGTTGCATTGTCTGGATTCAATTCAAAGAATCGGCGAGGATTTAGGCCTGTTCGTAATGATAATATTACTTGTGACAGTCGTCTCACCTCCCACCCTCTGCGCTCTCTGCCTCTCTGCGCCTCTGCGTGAGATAAATCCCCGCCGCCCACGGCTTCGTTTATCACGATCTCGCGGCGTTCCTGCAAGAGCGCGATCATCTTCTCCTCCGCCGCGATCGCCTTGTCGATCCTCCCCGTCTCCGCATCCAGATACGCCACAATCGCCTTCTGTTCGGGGAGCGGGGGGAGAGGAAGCAGCAACTCTCTGAAATCGGAAAAGCGGAAATCTGTTGACCGTTCTCTAATCCCCTTGGCAAGAGATTTAATAAATCCCGTATACGCAAGAACTCGTAAAATTAGAGCATAGAACCTAACATCGACATCATCTCGTAACGGAGTGCAAATAGAACAAACCGGGGACATTTTTCCATCAGACTCAGACACTCCAACTGAGCCAGCAAAAGCATCCATGTTATGGATTACTAAATCGCCTTTCCTAACACCTTGATATCCTATCTCCTTCAATGAATTTGTGAAACCTTCTGTTCTTCTATTAGCCCGTAATGTGACCTGTCCATCTCTAAAGCATGTCACTACTCCATCATCAGATCTAACTGGTCGCTTTTCTTGCCGAAACAAAACCTTCGCCTTTTTAATCTCCCAGTTACAGGGCATAGCTGGCAGATAACACACCCCCGTTGGTTTAAAATCTCTGCGCTCTCTGCCTCTCAGCGCCTCTGCGTGAGATAAATCCCCCTGCGGCGGCTCGGCGGGACGCCTCGCCCTACCGTTGGCCGCGACAAGCGTGGCCCTCCCGGTTGTAGAAGTAGCGTTGTTGAGTAGGGCCTTCCGCCTCGGTGTTTCCGGTGCGGAAGCCCCCTCTTCAAACCGTGCGTGCGGATTTCCCGCACACGGCTTCCCGTGTGAAACTGGTGTCATCGGTATCTCCTTCTTGTGAGGGCTATCAGCCCGAGTTTCTGTAGTTCTCCGTAGTAGGTCTCGGCGTATTTCAGCCGATACCGCCGCTGGCTCTTCCTGTTGAGGAACTTGTACAGGCGATACTGCGCGTAGGCGTTCACTTTCGCGAACTGCCGCGACGGATACCCGCACTTGAAGTACCTTCCCCATCCGTCCAAGACGAGGTTGAGACGCTTTATCACTCCTTCTACGGGCAGAAGCAACTTGCGCCGCATCGTCTCTTCCTTGACTTTCCGGCAAACCTTCTTGACCGACTTGTTGGACGGACACCATTCAAGGTATCTGTCGCCCTTGCAGTAGTGCCTGTCCCTCACATATCGGAACTCGTAGCCGAGAAACGACAGCGCGGACTTGTCGGCTTCCATGTCGAGAAGTTTCGACTTCTCCCTGTTCACCACAAGCCCGAATCGGTTTTCCAGTTCGCACTCAATCCGCTGCACGAATCCATCCGCCCACTTTCCCGCGAGAATCACGAAGTCGTCCGCGTAGCGCACGATCGACATGACCTGGTTGGTGGCCTTGGCAACCAGCATGGCGCATGTCTCGAACCAATGCAGGTAGATGTTCGACAGCAACGGGGAGATTACTCCGCCCTGCGGCGTCCCCTTTCCCTTCGGGCTCTTCTGCACTCCGTTCGGCTCGACGCTGTTGGACTTCAGCCACTGTCTTATGAGCGACAGCACGCCGCTGTCCGTGATGCGCGTTCGCAGGGCGAGGAACAGTTTGTCGTGCGGTATCGTGTCGAAGTAGGACGAAAGGTCAGCATCATAGACCTGTCTCTTCCCCGACTTTATCTCCGCCGCTATCCTGTCCACCGCCTGCTGTGCCGAGCGGTTTGGCCTGAACCCGAACGAGCAGTCGTGGAAGTCCGCCTCGAATATCGGCTCGATGATGAGCTTGACCGCGCACTGCACCACCCTGTCCCTCACGGTGGGGATGCCGAGCGGCCGCAACTTCCCGTTCGCCTTCTCGATGTACTTCCTTCTCACGGGGCTTGCCCGGTAGGTCTTTTCGTGGAGTTCCTTCTGAATCCCCGCGATGAACCCCTCCACGCCGCCCTCGGACTGCTCGATGTCCTCAATTGTCACGCCGTCCACTCCGGGCGCGCCCTTGTTCGCGCAGACTTGCGCCCACGCGCACTTGAGCGTCTCGGTCTCCACGACGAGCCTCTTGAGGTTGTAGAACCGAAACTTCGGTTCGCTCTTCGCCTTTACCGACAGTTTCTCCCTCATGAGCGCAAGGTGCGGATAGCCGACGAGACCTTGCCTTGCGGCAATCTCGCGGATTTCCTCTTCCGTATAGGACTTTGCAGTCAAGCGGCTTGCTCCCATTTGATCGAAACGTTTCCTTTTACACGCAGGACCCCTTCGCTCCACGGGCATTGCCCCGCTTCGTCGCTACTATGGGTCCGTCCGACTCCTGCGAACGCTTTCGCGCCGCAGGTCTCCCAAGTTCCCGATGCAGCTTTCCAGACGCGCCGCCCTTCTATGCCCCGCCGTGCTTTCCGCGCCGCAAATCGACTCCGGCGCCTCTTTTCGGCTTCACGCAGCATGACGCGCTGGCCGCACGGATTGTTGGAAATAACGAGACGTAACAGCGAAGGCTCGCTTACGCTGCGGCTCACCTGTTTGTAGCGCAAGGCTTCGGCGGTCGGGTCGCCCCTTCCGTCGCTTGCGTTCCTAACTGACTGTCGATTTCTTGTCAGCGCGAACTCCTTTCATTTCGCAAGTTGCTATCGAGCTTTGCTTGGCGCACCATGGCTGTTTTCCTTTCTTTTGTGGTTGATTTGCAGAGCAAAACAATATCATACCACTAATTTGGGTTAACAGCCTCTCATTTTACTTACG
>JAFRSR010000225.1 GCA_017427485.1 Kiritimatiellia bacterium | reverse complement strand
GAACACCGGCGCCTTCCCCTCCGGCACGTCGAGGAACCGGCCCGCCTCGTCCGTCTCGAGCGCGACGTGCGGCGACCAGCGGAGGAGGTGGAGGGGACGCGAGAGCGCGGGCGCGTCGCCGGCCGCCTCCACGACGAACGTGATGTTCGTCACGGGGCCGGGTCCCAGCGGAACGCGCCAGCTGTCGGCGGAGACGGACGGCACCTCGTTCGTAATCGCGCCGCCATCGACCACGTAGCGGATCGAGATGTCCGCCGCATCCCATCCCATGGCTCCGTTCGCCCGCGCCGAGACGTAGAACTGCTGCCACGGGCTCGTGCGGTCCACGCGGAACGTGCGCGTGACGATGTTCGTGAGGCTTGGCGGACGCGCGAACGAGAACGCCGACGGGACGATCTCCCACGCGACGAGGCGGTTCGCCGCCGCGCCGCATTCCGACAGGAAGTCCGGCGAGGCCGTCCCTCCGGCCACCTCGTTGGAGGCGCGGACGAGAGGATCCGTCCCCAGCGCAATCTCGTCGCCGTCGGAAACGCCGTCGCCGTCCGTGTCCCAGAGACCGGGATCGGTGCCGTGCACGAACAGCTCCTCGGCAGTGGAGATGCCGTCCCCATCGCGGTCGCCCGTCGCCGTGTCGGACGGGTCAAGCGGCCAGAAGCGAATGGAGAATGGAGAATGCAGAATGGAAAATGTGGAGTTGGATGCAATGTCGGCCAGCGGCGTCCGGGACGGCGTCTCGCCCAGCGCCGCGCCAACCGCCATGTTGGTCAGTTCCGCCCAATCCCATTCTCCATTCTCCATTTTCCATTTTACGCTTGTCAGGTCGTAGCGGTAGACGAACCGCCCGTCCGGCCACAGTTCCGCCTGCACACTCACGGGCGTGTTCGTGTCGCGGTTCCAAAGAGCGTTCTGCCACGTCAGCATCAGCGTGTTGGACGGCGTGACGTCATGCCAGAACCGCGATTGAAGATTTGAGATTGAAGATTGCGGATTGCCAATTAGATGCCAATTGGCTTCCGGCACGATTCCCATCGGCGCATCGAAAGGCCAGAACTGCCCAACTGTGACAACGGTCCCGCCCGTCGCGCAAGCCTCCACCCGACCGCCGGCATGTATGCGAATCCTGTCCGCTACGTTCGAACCGACCTGCATCCGCCATCCCTCGGGCGCAAGTGTGAAGCGGTCCTCGAACGCGCCGCGCAGAAGCCAACGCGGATGAACGGTAGCTGAGAATTGGGGATTGAAGACCGAGGATCGAGGATTGTTCGTGGAAACATCCACGAGCGCAAACCCGGCGGCCAATTGCTCATCCGTGAGCACAACCGTCGCCGGTGCCGGAACCGAGCGCGGCGGATCGTTCGTCTTCGTGCCTCCGTAGGCGATAAGCAACGAGACGGCGATTGCAACGGCGAACTTCTGGAATGCCGTCAGGCCGCCGACGAGCTTCTTGAGGCTCTTGAAAGGACGGAATCCCCTCTCCGCGCACCGGCACGCTACGGCCAATGCGAGAAGCACGAAGACTGCAGCTAGTCCGACGAATCTCATGCGTCACCTGAATATGAACCGCGTTCCGTTCTGGGTCGCCTTCACGACAAAGGACGACGCATGGACGTCGACGCCGCGCGCCGTGACGCGGCAGAGGTTCCACCGGCGGTCGTGGAGCCACGAGGGTGGCTCGGCAGCAAGCGCGTGGAACGTCGGAGTCCCGCCGTCGCGGATGTCGAGAGGCCCGAAGTTTCCGTCCGAGCCGAAGCGCAGGGAAAAACGAAAGAGCTGCGGACCGTCGTCGGCTAACGGAAGCTGCACGAAGCCGATGTCCTCCGCGACATTCCGCACGAACCATTCGCCGCAGTCCCAGCCGACGACCAACCTTTCCTCCTTCGGTGAAAGGATCATATCTCCATCGGTGTCGATTCCGAACGCGACCTGCACGTTGTTCGACGGAGTACCGTTGAAATCAAGCTCGTACGCGAACGCGAACATGCGCTCCGCCCACGCAGCGAACGCGACGTTCGTGGACACCTCCGTGTCGGCGTATTGCGAGCTGCCAAGGCGTACAGGCCCCGTGACCATCCCAAGCGCCGCCAAGCTACCACCAAACATCAAAACTAGAATAATTGTTTTCATGTAAGCATATTACATCATGCGCCTTCCCACACGCGATTGTTCTTGTACCACATTCTTTTTCATCAGCAGTTACCTCCAAATGATTTTATGTCGTTATTTTATCGGACCAAACGCAACAGCACGCCCGACCCGCGCGTCAAGGCGAGGTCAAATGACGAACCGACTGAAGACCACGAGCGATCCTGCGCATTGAAACGCTCCGCCGAAGCCGGTGCCCTCACATGGATCTTGCGATCTCGGCGGTAGTCCAGGTTCACAACCATCAGGTGCGTCGGCCGACCTGGGGCGTCAAAGCGTGTCACCAGCGTCGTCTCAGTCAATTCCTGCCCCGGCTTGAGTTCGGCGGTAGGCGTTTCCGGTGTAAGTTTCAGTAACGCCTGTTCACAGTAGGGCGTCGTGCCAGGAGCCTGCAGTCCCTGGTGGTAGGCGCCGACGAACTTGAGCGGGGACAACTCTTTCGCGATGGCGATGAACTCGCGATTGAGCGTCTTGAGCACCTCGTATTTGACGTCCGGCGTGCCGTTCGTCGAGACGATGGAGCCTTCGTGTCCCCTGTGGCAATAGACGTAGTAGTAGATGCCGTGCGCGCCGTAGGCCGCCGTCGTATAGACGAGATAGCGCATCTCGTCCGGCCCCGGAATGCGCGGAGCCCTGGGCGAGGCGGCCTGGCCCGGCCGCCAGGTGCAGGCCTGTACGCCGTTGAAGAACGGCACGCCCAACGCGCTCGCGCTCTGGCGGATAATGCCCAGGTTCAGCAAATAGTGCGAGGAGTCACCACCGTTCTGGAACTGGTAATGGTCATACGTCAGAAAGTCCGGACGGTAGATTTCACCGAAGAGGCGAACATGTTCCCAGTAGGCGCGGATGATCTCACCGTTCACGCCGAGCTGCTTGTTGTTCGCGTACGTCGGCAGCAGGTTGACCCACGCGGCATGGTTTGGATCGTGGCGAGCAAGCCATTCTTTTGTGTGGGCGAGCGAGGCGAACAGCCCCGCCGCCGGTTCGTCATAGAGTTCGTAGACATAGAGAGCCGGATGGTCTTTCACGCGATTGACCATCGCCTCCATCGCCGCCTCCGCCGCCGGATCGCCGATGTTGAGAAAGATCTTCCTGTCGCGGAGCTCCTTGGGCTTGTAGATGGCGCGCATTCCGTACTTGGCCGCAAGGTCCAGTTCCTCCGGCGTCATCGCCCACACGGTGTTGAAGCCGCCTTCCTTCAGTTGGGTAAGCCACCGATCGGAAAGCCTTTCGTTTCCGGGGAAACCGGGGCCGGCCCAGTATGTCGTCACCGGTTCGCCCGGATTCCAGGCCGCGCAGACAGTTCCTGCCGCGCAAACGCCAAGGGCAACAGACACCAGCATCATCTTTGTCTTTTCCATCTGAATCAACCTCCTTCACGTTCTTTCTTGTCTTGGTGCAATAAGTATAGCAAATGGCAGGGATGGACGACGATCCTGTTCCTGCATTGCGAAACGAGCAGGAACGAGTCGCCGTCCAGCGGGCAGAGTGAGTTCCAGAGCGTGCTCTCCTTCGTATTTTGGAACAGAGGCGGAACGGAGAAAACGCGCATCGTCGTGAAGCGCCCGTCCACAATCTCGCGCTTCGGAACCGCCGCCACGCGGACGACGGAGGTGTGCAACTCGTCGCGCTTGAAGTTCGCCGTCTCCTGCCAGGAAAGCAGGATGAAGTTTTTCGTCGCCGCGATGTAGGGCGCACCGCCATATGTCTTCTTCCAGTCGCGCGAAACGAGGAACGGGGAGAAACGGTCGGGCGAAGGACTGCCGACGGTGGCGGACCAATTGTCCGCCACCCGCGAGCGGATGATCTCGGGATGCAGGTGCGTGCCCTTGCCGTTCGTCTCGATGGCGAGCCACCGCCAGTCGCCGAGTTGCAGCAGAACGGGCATCCCGTCGCGACAACGCGGACTGTACGACGCCACGCGGACGGGGCCCCACGTGTCGCCGCCGTCGGACGACTCCATCACCGAGATGTTCTGGAAGCGGCGCTTCCCGTCGACGTATGGCGTCTCGTCCGAGAAGTAAATCTGCACGCGGCCGTCCGCACCCGGCAACACGAACGGCTCCCAGCAGCCGCGACAGACGCCATCTGACAGGTTTTCGGAACGGTAGATGACGCGCAGTTTCGACCACGTGGCCCCGGCGTCATCGCTTGTGACAAAGCCGATCGAGAAGGGATGGACGTCGGCGCGATCCTTGGCGGGACGCAAGTTACAAGCGAGGATGATACGCCCCGAAGGCAGCTGCGTGAACTCGGCGTTGGCGAGCCCGACGAAGATGCGGTTCGTGCCCGAGCCCGCTTCGAAGCGCGGAACGACCGTGCGCGGCGGCGTCCATTTTTTTGTATCCGCGCTGAAGCGGATGGTCATGTTACCGCCGCGCGAGTAGGCGGCCATGTAGCGTCCGTCCGCAAGACGGCGGATGCGCGCGTAGCCACCGGGGCCGAGGTCGACTGGCTGGCCCCACGCCGCCTGCAGCGGCGGAGGTTCCGCAACGCCGCCTTCGGCCTGGACATTCCACACGCCCGCCAGCACGACGGAAAGGAAGAAGGCGGTCATTCTCATGGCTTCAGCCGTGCCCCGACTTCTACAGCTCGTCGAAGCCGAGGACGGCGACGCCGCATTCCCTGGCGGTCGCAAGAATGCGTTCCAGCCATTCGGTCTTCATGCTGATACCCTTCGCGTTCGGCGAGATGCCGTGCGAGGTGAGCACGAACGTTTCCTTGCGCTCCGCGCAGCGGCGGATGCACTTCAGGATGTCCTCGATATCCGTGTGGTACGCCTCGCCCGCGATGACCGTGTCGAGACGGAACTGCGCGCCGGCCGTGGCAGACGGCAGAAACGCGCGGTCGACCGTGTGGATCGGTTTCAGGCCCTCCTGTTTTTCGCCCTTCGGGTCGTACGGCGCCACGCCCTTGTGTCCGCCGCGCACGTGCGCGAAGCCCCTCCGCTTGAAGAGGGCGTCCGTCTCGTCCGAGCGGCGGCAGTTCGGATAGGCGAAGGACTTGATGGGGATGTACGCGACCCGGCACGCCTCCCGCTGCGGCTCGATCTCCTCCTTGTAGTAGAGGTCCGCGCCTTTCTTCGCAATCGCCTCGTCGGCGTTGGCATGCCGGAGTCCGTGGAGTCCCACGGAATGCCCGGCCTCGGAGAGACGCTTCATCACGCGCACGGCCTCGCCGTCGATGGGGCCGCACACGAAGAACGTCGCGTGTGCGCCATATTTCTCGAAGAGCGGCAGGGCGGTCACCCAGTCGTTGAAGTTGCGGTCGTCGAAGGAGAGGACGAGCACGCCCTTCCGCTCGTCCGACGGTAGGCAGTTCTCGATGCGCAGGTTCGTCACCGGACCGCCCTCGATGAACTTCTTCGAGCGCTTTCCGCCCCATCCACGGCGATTCCGCACGCGCACCCGTTCGAGGTGCTTGCGCGTGCAGTTGCGGAACGTGACGTTCTCGGGATGGCGCGATGCGGGGCTGGAGAACGCAATCGGCTGTAGCGACTCGAAACAGCAGTCCTCAAACGTAATGTCTCGGATGCGCCAGTCGTCGGAACGGGCGTTGGAATCCACCGGCCGCGCGCACTCCTTGAACACGCACCGCGACACGCGGATATCCTCGATGTAGACGCCCTTCTTTCCCGGAATCCAAGCCGGGTGGAACCCGATACCGTTCGCCGATTCGTGGAAGCGGCAGTTCTCGACCGCGACGTCGCGCACCGTACCCGTGCCTATGCCGAAGCGGATGCCGTAGCAGCAGCACCAGACGTCGCAGTTGGAGATGCGGATGTTCTCGCAGGGGTGCGCGTCCGCATGAAGCTTGCAACTTGCGCGGATGGCGAATCCGTCATCGCCCGTCCTGACCGTGCAGCCATCGACCACGACGTTGCGCGTGCAGTCGATGGAGAAGCCGTCCGAGTTGGCGATCGTCCGGTCGGCGTCGATCGTCACGTTGCGGATGTCGAGTCCGTCGCAGCAGCGGAAGTGCGCGGTCCACGCGGGCGTGTTGGCGAGCGTCACGCCGGAGAGGCGGATGTTTTTCGAGAGGAACATCGCCACCATCGGCCCCGGACGAAACCAGGAGCGGTCCTTCGGATGGAGCTTGAGGCCGTACTTGTACCACGGGAAGCGGCTGTCCTCCTCGCACTCGCCGAAGAACGCCGGGCCATTGCCGTCGATCACGCCCTCGCCGGTGATCGACACGTCCTTCGCCTTGTAGGCGAGGACGAGGTGTCCGCCGCTCCATTCCTCGCCGTCGCTCCAGAAGTTCTCGGGGAAACAGTCGTTCGCGTTGTAGTCGGCGCGGTCCGGCGAACCCTTGACGACCGCGCCCTTCGCGAGATGTAGCTCCACGCCGTCCTTGAGCCAGATGGTGCCGGAGAGGTACGTGCCGGCGTCGAGCACCACGCGCCCGTCGCCCGCCGCGTGCGCGGCGTCGACGGCCCGCTGAATCGCCGCCGTGTCCTTCGCGGCGCCGTCGCCCTTCGCGCCGAAAGCGCGCACGTTGAAGTCTGCGCCCTGCACGACCATCGCGGCAAGGAACGTTGCGAACAGCATTCTCATCTTTATGGTCTCTTTCTTCATGTCGGATGCGAAGAATTTATCAAACCCCTTTCACACCGTCAACAACTGAGCCGCGCGCAGCGAGCACCGCCGCGACGCGCTGGGCGTCGGGCGTCATGTCGCGCGGCGAGAGGAGCGAACCCGCGATCACGCCGAGAAGCGACACCGACACGGCCGGAATCGCCGGTCCGCCGAACGTCGCGTTGATCCACGTCGCAAACGGCGGAACCACGATGGTCGCCACGCCCAGCGTGGAGCCCGCCACCACAGACGCGAGCGCGCCCTGCCATGTGGCGCGCTTCCAGAAGCGTCCCGCGAGCATCGCGACGGCCGCGCCCGGCAGGAACGCGCCGACGGCCTTCTGGATGTAGGCGATCATGTCGGTGACGAAGATCGTGATGGAGAATGCGATCGCCAGCGCCACCAGAAGCGCGATGCGGCTCACGAACGTGTACTTCTCCGGCGGAATCTTCCGTCGCGTCAGCGAGGGATAGACGTCCGTCAGGAGGATGGTGATTCCCGAGATCGAGCTCGAGCCGCCCGAACTGACCGCCGCCGAGAGTCCGCAGATGAGGAACATCAGTCCGAGCGCCGGACCGATCACCTGCGTCGCCATGTACGGGAAGGCGTGGTTCGGCGTGGCGAGGTGGTGTCCGTTGTGCGTGGCGATCGCGAAGCAGCTCATGCCGATGATCGCCGTGATGATGCCCCAGCCGAACATCAGCGCGCCCTGCCCGAGAAACGCGCGACGGGCCGTGCGCGCGTCCCGCGCCGTGTAGATGCGCGTGCGGTTGCCAGGGCAGCCGAGCACGCTCGTTGTCATCGCGAGGACGAGCGAGATGCCCGCCATCACGCCGTAGCTGCCGAGTCCGTAGAACCCCATTGCGCCGGGCTTTCCGGCGGCCGCGTACACGCGGGCGATTTCGTCATAGCCGCCCGCGAGCGGAATCGCCTTCCACGCGATGATCCCGAAGCCGAGGACGATCGCGCAGAACTGCACGACGTCCGCCTTCACCACCGCCACGTACCCGCCGATGAACACGTACGCGCCGAAGGCGAGCGCGGTGATGAGCTTGCACCAGATGGGGTCGATGCCGAACACGAACGAGAGGTACGTCGCGCCGCCCGTGATGTGGTTGCCGAGCCAGATGATCTCCGCCGCGAACATCGTGAAGCCCATGACCTGCCGGACGATCCTCTTGCCGCCGTAGTAGTACTGCGCCTCCTCGCTCATCGTGATGAACCCCTTCTCGCGCACGCCCGAGAAGGTTGAGAGCAGAAGGAGTCCGATGGCCGATCCCGTACAGAAGAGCGCCCCGCCCCAGGCGTGGCTGAAGCCATCGCTGATCGCGCCGATGGTGGAGCCCGTACCGATGATCGTGGCACCGAGCGTGCAGAAGATCAGGAACGCGTTCATGTCGCGTCCGCCCGTGACGAACTTCTCGCCGTCATGGCGTCCGCGGCTACCGAAGTACCCCACGCAGACGACGAACGCCATCCACACCACGATGCCCACAATGAACCAGGGCACCAACTTTGGATCAACCGTGTATGTCATTGTTCAACTCCCAACTCTAACCTCCACTCATCGAATTCAGATAAACCTTTTTAATTCAGACAGGATTACAGGATTGGGAGGATTAACAGGATTATATTTTTACAGATTGCATTCTCTCTCAAAGAATCCCGTGAACTCAGAAAAAAATCCTGTAAATCCTGATAATCCTGTAATCCTGTCTAATCTAACTTCATCCACAAACCATCTTCAGTGCCTCACGCAGCTTCGGGACCGCCGGCTCGCCGGCGGCCTTCATCTCGTCCGTGCGGCACATGTACTCCATGAACGCCTCGACGTCGCCATCGCCGAACGGGAAACCGAAATCGCCGAATGAGGCGGCAAGCCCCCACCCGCGCAGGCGCGCGGCGAACGCCCGCGCCTCGTCCACGCGCCCGTAGTACGCGAGCTGCAGCACGAGCCCCACGGCCACGAGTTCGCCGTGCGTGTACTTCACCGCCTGGGCCGTGAAGCGTTCGCGCGTGAAGAAGTAGACCCAGTGCGCGAGGGCCGTCTGCCGCGCGCCGCCGGAGATACCCGAGACCACGCCCGCGCCGACGATGGACGAAAACACGACATCCCTCAGCGTCTGCGTCGGCTCGCCCTTGCGCAGGTCTTCGACGGCGGCGCCGAGCTTCCGGTCGAGGTCGGCGTAGATGTAGTCGGCGACGAGCGAGGCGATGTCCGCCGCGACGGGGTTGTCCACGGCGCCGGGCAGGGTGTTCCAGAACTCCATCTCGACCTTCTTCGCCATCGCGTCGCACGCACCCGCCACGAGGAGCCGCGACGGCTGCCTCGCAAGGACGGTCAGGTCCAGGAGCGCGGCGGCCACCTCGCGGCGGAAGAACGACGTGGAGATGTACCGCCCCTCCGGCGTGTAGCACGGCGCGATCGGCGTGAAGGCGCAACATGTCGCGGAACTCGTAGGCATCGTGACGAGCGGCACGCCCGCGATGTCCGCGAGGCACTTCGAGAAGTCGATCACCACCCCGCCGCCGCAGCCGATCACCAGGTCGATGCCGGCGATCGCGCCAGCCCGCGCGTGGTCGAGCGCGATCTCGCGGCAGCAGAAGCCGTTGTATTTCAGCACCTTCGGCTCGATGCCGGCAGACCGCAGGGAGCCGGCGACCTTGTCGTAGGCGATCTCGAAGGTCGTGTCGTTGCAGACGAAGAGCGGCTTTCGCCCGAAGCGAAGCACCTCTTCCGCGCACCGTTCGAGCAGATGCTCTTCCATGCGGAAGCGTCCGCATCCGAACTTGAACGCAATGTCCTGTCCAACAGGGAATGAGTAGTCTTTCATGGTCATTTCCGCTCCGTAATGTCGATGAATGCGCCGTCTTTGTACTCGTAGAACGAGAGGCTGGCGCCGATGCCTTTCTTCGACGGGTTGTCACGACGAGGCGGACTGGAAGTCGTGACTTTGAAGAAGCGGAGCTTGTCGCCGCGCAGGCGCGCGGGCAGCAGGTCGAGTCCGTTCGACGCCGTGAAGCCGCCGACCTTCTGGAGGATGTTCCAGTCCGTGTCCGTCACCACCACGGCGGGGGCGCCTTTCACGGCGTAGAACGCGATGAAGAGCCGTTTGCCGTCCGTCGCGATGTCCTGCACGCCGAAGCGGGTGAGGTGTCCGTAGTCGAAGTCGCGCTTCTCCTCCAGCGGACGAAGCGTCTTCGCGTCGAAGCGGCACACCCAGTTGACGGGATGCGGCTCGGGCGGACGCGCGAAGTTCGACCCGAGCCCCACATAGAACACGCCGTCGATGTACGCGATGCCGTCCGCCGGACGCGGGAAACCGGGCGACTCGCGCACGAACGAAAGGTCCTTTCCGTCGAACACCTGGATGCGTCCGCGGTTCTCGCCCTCGTAAAGGCACACGGACGTGTAGACCTTCCCGTCATGGAAGCAGATGTCGCCCGTGTGGTTCGTGACCGCGACCTTGGCGAGCAGCTTGCCGTCCCAGCCGAACTTGTAGAGCGCCGTCCTCTGCGTGAGGTAGACGGCGTCGTCCGAGCAGCACGCGCCCTGCACATGGCTCGCGCCCGGATCGAACACGTCCTCGAACACAACGGCAGGAATCTTCTCCGGCACCGCCGCATGCGCCCCAACGGCCAAACAGACGCTTCCCAGCGTCCCGATGATGGTTCTGCTTATTCTCATTTTTCCTTCTGCATTTCGGTTGTATCGCATCTGTTAATTCAAATAACCAAACCTCGGTGAAAAATTATTTTATTGCACCGTTGCGGCGAAGGGAGCGATGCCTTTACCATAGGCCGTACCGTAGAACTTGTCTCCCACGACCACCCCGACGACCGTATGGCGCGCCTTGGCCGTACCCGTCGTGAACACGCCCTTCACCGCACCCGTCTTCTCCGTAAACGCGAGCTTCAGACCCGTCGGATTGGGATTAGGCTTCGCCTTCTTGTTCTGCTTCGGCACGTTCCACTTCTTCCCTGCGACGGTGAATGCCTGCGACACGCTTCCCGCCGTGAACGTGTGGCTGCCGTTGGCGAGCCGGTGCTGTGCGCTGGGCCCGACGAGATCCGTCTCGTATCGCGTGCCGTTGGAAAGTTTCAGTTTCGTGACGTCGCTCACCATCGGCGTGCCGTTGTCCTTCACCCAAAACACGAGGCCCATGGCTCCTTTCTTTGCGTAGGCGAAGGGAATGGCCAATACCCCGTCGCCCAGGATGCCTTGAGAACTGACATTCACCTTCGTACCGTCGGGAAGCGTACCGGTGAGCTTTCCCTTGCCCTTCTTGTTCACGGTCACGGAGAACGCCGCGTAGCCCGCGTCCGTACCAAGCGCGAACGTCCACGTCCCCGACTTCGAGGCGGCGGCGGTCGTCGCCTTGGCCTTCTCGGCCTTCTTCGTTGATTTCAAGAGATCTCTGCCCGCCTGGACATCCACGTCCGCGCCAATGATCGCGTCGCCAGTGAACTTCACCGTTCCGATGCCGGGCAGTTTCACCGTCGCCACCGAACCCGCAACGGGCATTGCGCTGTTCGCGAGCTTGACGTTCTTCTTCTTGCCACCAACCGGCGTGTAGGTGACTGTTAACTTCACCTTGCCGCCCTTCGCGGCCTTGCCCGCCTTGACGGTCAGCAGACCTGCCAGCATTTCATCCTTGTCGCGCACCCAGCCCACGTACGTCGCGCCGCCCGCGAAGGGCGTCTCGGCCTTCGTCTCGGCAAACAGCCCCGGCACGTTCTGGCTCCGCGGCTTGAGAAGGAAGATCGATGCGCCCAGTCCCTTGGGGTTCTCGCCGTATTGCGGATGCTCGTACTTGTTCGCACCATCGACCGTATCATAGCTGCACCACTGCGGATGCGTCGCATTCGGGCAGCGAATTTTGTCATTGCTGTACGCGTAGATGCGCGCCTCGTTGAAACTGACCTTGCCGTCGCCGTTGGCATCGGCGTTGACTGCGGAATATGTCGGATCCTCCCAAGGATATCCCATGCTGTCATACGAATAGGGATTGGAGCCGCGAAACGCCGCGATGAACGGCGCGGACCAGTAGTTGTAGGCGCACGTCTCTCCGTAGCTGCTCCACCATTTGCCGTGGCCGCCCGTGCCATACGACTGCTCGTAATGGTTGCAGGCCGTGGCGACGACCCTGTTGGGCGTGGCGACGAGGTCGTCGATGAAGCCGCCGGAATAGCACGGTTCGATGGCGAACGCGACCGGACAGGCGAACCCTTTCGTCCAAGCGGCCAGTTCCTTGTCCGAGAGCTGCTCCGCATCCTTGTAATAGTACCCGTCCTCCTCCATTGTGAACATGTCCACGCAGCTGTTGTAGTTGTCCGGACCGGGCGTCCCCACCGCGTCGCCATGGCCCGTGATGAACACGAACAGCTGGTCGTCCGCCGTCAGGCGCGCTCTCAGGCTTGCGAAGCAGGCGTTGACGTCGGATTTTTTCGCCGCGCCGGTGACGTCCGGCTGGTCGTCTCCGTCAAGGTCCCACGGCGAATCGACCAGCGCGTACTGGTCGTCGGCGAGATTGGCGTCCTTGCCCGTCGATCTGCCGTCCGACATGTAGACGTAGATGTTGTCCTTGGGCACGCGGTACTTGAGCGTCAGCGTCGAATACAGCATGGCCATGTCGTTCCAGAAGCGAATGCCGTTCATATAGGGATTCGAGCCGCCGCCAATCAGCACGAAGTAGGATCTTGACTTGTCGCCGGCGCCGTAGGACAGACCGTTCGCCACCAGGCTCTTGGCATAGCCGTAGGCCGAACGCTTGACCGCGTCCAGCTTCTTCGCGTACGGCTCCGACTCCCCTTCGACCCTCTGGAGCAGGACGCCCTCCCCAGAGTCCCGGAAGACCAGCCTCGGCATCCATCTCCTGCGGAGGACCGCGAACGAGGAGAAATCCTCCGAGATGAACACGTAGCGGCAGGGATGTGCCCAGTTCGCGCCCGGACAATCGTCCACGAACGCGAAACGGAAACGCGCGTACGGTGCGGCGATCTCCTCGCACCGGCCTGCGATCCTGATTTCGTCGGCGGCAAAGACGCCGGCCGCCACGAAGATGTGCGACGGACCGGCGACGACGCCGTTGTCCTTGAGAAAGGCAGCCATGTCGGTCTGCCCAGACGCCGCCAGGGCCATCTGGGGAGTTGCGTCCTCGTTCTCGGCACACACCGAAAGTGCGGCACATGCACACGTGAGAGTCGCAAGAATACACATTTTTTTCTTCAGCTGATTCATGTTTGCCCTTTCTTCATTATTATTTTACACAGGATCTGGCGACCGTATTCCCGCTGACGGTCAAGCCCGGCACGTTTCCCGCGATTTGTGGGTCAAACGCGCCAATTGAGGGTGCGACGCGGTAGCAGTTTCCCGTAATGAACACGTCCCGCGCCGCGCCGAAGGAAAACGCCCCCGTCGTCTTGCCGATCTTCCGCTTGCCCGTGAAGACGATCTCGTTGTCGCGGAAGATGAGGTTGCACACCGGATTGCCGCGGAAGAGCGGCCCAGAAGGATCCGTAATCCGGCACTGTTCCACGAGGATGTCGCCGTGGAACGAGATGTCGAAACCTTCGGGATGCTCCAAGGTGAACTCACGACCTGTCGGATAGGGCTTGGGGTGCGGGAACCTCACGTAGGTCTCGAAGACCGGGCATTCCCTCTTCGACCAGTCCGCGAGCGCGCAGTCGTGCTCGAAAACGCAGCGGCGGATCACCACGTCGCGCGAGCCGCGCCCCTCGCACCAGAACTCCCGCGAATGGGCCGAGCCCATCTTGAACCCGTCGCCCGTGCGGATGAAGGTGCAGTCCTCCACCGTGACGTGCTTCGGCTGCACGATCTCGCGGAAGTGCGTGTCGTGAAACACGCATCCGCGCATCACGACGTGGTCGCTCTGGAACGTGCTGTCGAACACGAGGAAGTGCTCGCCTTCGAGCGGCGGAAGGTCGCGGTCCACCACGAGCGCGTCGCCTTCCGTCGCCACGAGACGCCCCTTCCAGCCGAGCGGACGGAAGTTCGGCGCGAGGAGCTCCAGTTCGTTGCCCGGCTGCGCGCCGAGGTACCCCGGCCCGCGCAGGTTCGTCACGCGGATGCGCCGGGGACCGTCGGGGACGCCGAGCGTGAAGCAGTCGTGGATGTTGAGCCCGTCGTCGTTCTGGAAGGCGATGACGCAGTCGATGAACTTGATGTGCCCCTTCGACCGCGCAATGTGGCAGCCGTCCGACGTGCCCGTGCAGGGGCGTCCGGGGACGGGCTCCACCACGACCCGGCGGAACTCCCCGTACTCCTGCGCGCCGTCCACGACGATCGGCATCCCGAAGCATCCCAACACTCTCACGTCTTCCACCGTCACGTGCCGTCCGGAATGGAGCGTGAGTCCGTTCTTGCCGTAGTAGTAGTGGAAGACCCGGTACGCGACGCCCTTCCGCATCTGGGAGGCCGTCCGCCGGTTGATCGCCGCGCCGTAGTAGCGGTCGTTCACCGGCGCCGCGTACGCACCCGGCTGGCGCACGCCCGGCCACACGCGGACCGCGTGCGGCGAGAGCCACGCCATCTTCGCGCCGAAGTGCCCCTCGGTGATGCCGAAGAGCAGACGGCTCGGCGTCTCACCCGTGAGGCGCGTGCGCGACGCGTCGATCGGCGTCATCGTCTGGATCGGCATGGGACGCCCGTACCACGGGTGCCCCTGCGGCCAGTCGGGAAAATCGAGGTCGAAGTACGACGCGTCCTCCGCTTCGTCCACGTGCGCCGCCGTGACCACGCCGACGTCGCAGAGCGGATCGGCCTTCCAGTCCCAGTCGATCGAGAAGTTGCGCACCACGGTCCGCAGGCAGTTCGTCACGAGCACGCTCGAATCGTGCGGGATGCGGTCGGAGTTAGCGGCCAGCCGGCGCGGCGGGCGGCGGAAGACGAGTGTCGCGCCCGCGCCGTCGAGCGTGAAGTCGGCCATGTCCGCCACGACGAGCCCGTGCTCCGCGTCGAAGCAGTTGTAGGTTCCCGGCGCGAGCACGAGGCGCGACGCCTTCGTGCGGCGGCAGAAAGCGAGCGCGCGCATGACGGCCGCGGCGTTCAGGTCGTTGGTCGCGGAAAAGCCGAACGCCTCGGCGCGCACGACGGCGCCGCCATGCGCGCGCGGACGCTCCACCTCGAACGGCTCGGCCCCGCGCGGGATCCGTGCGGGACGCGCCCCAGCGTTCACCGTGTCCGTCACGTGCACGCTTGCCACACCCATGCAGGTGGTCAGCGCTGTCGCAATCCCAGCTAAGACAACTTTTACTTTCATCAAACCGTCAGGCTCTTCAAGAACGCGGCGCTCGCCTCTACGTCATCGAAGGTGTTGCGGCGCGTCTCGCACTCGACGATCGCCCACTTCGTGCCGGACGCGGCGGCCGTCTTGAAGATGGCCTTCCAGTCGTTGGCGTCGCCCTCGCCGCCCACGGAGTTGCCGCCGCCGGGCTTGGCGTGGATCGACGGCACGCGGCCCGCGAGCTTCTTCAGCCACGCCACCGGACAGCCGCCCGCGAGCTTCACGTGGCCCACGTCCAGCTCCATCGCGAGACCGGCGTCGTAGAGGTACTCGAGCGGCGTCTTGCCGTCGAAGTGCTGCCGCAGCTCGTGCTGGTGGTTGTGGTAGCCCACGCGGATGCCGTACTTCTTGAACGTCTCGCCGAGCGCCATCAACTCGTCGGCGTGATAGCGCCACTCCGCGCCCGTCGCGAACTTCGTGTACGGCTCATAGACGAAATCGACCTTGAAGCGTTGGCAGAATTCAAGGAACTTGTTGAACGAATCGGGCGCAACGGTCTTCATGTAGAACGGCATGTCGACGATCTTGAGGCCGTTGTCGTTCAGCATCTTCTCCAGCTCGTTCCAGTCCATGGCGAGGAAGCCGAAGGACTGCACGCCGTCGTAGCCGAGCGCCTTCAGGCGGCGGAGCGCGTCCGCGGGGTTCTTCTTCCACAGGTCGTTCACGCTCCACATCTGCACGCCGATGCGGATCCCCTTCACGGCAAGCTGGGCGTCGCTCGTGTGCGGTGCCGTCATGCAGCCCGCGAACGCCGCCAGTGAACTCAACTTCAGGAACTCTCTTCTTTTCATGATCTGACCTCTACTTTCAAATCAGTTTCGCGAGGACTGCCATCTTCTCGATGCCCGTGCGGAGGGTGTCGGCCGGGGTGGTGCGCCAGTAGGCGGGGTTGAACAGCTCGATTGACAGCCATGGGTCGATTCCGCGTGCGTCGAGCGCAGCGAACAGCTCCTTCCACGGCGCAAGGCCGTCGCCCGGCCACACGCGGTCGGGGTCGGTGAGTTCCGCGCGCGGTTTCCTGGACGGATAGTCGTTGACGTGGAGGACCGGCAGCTGCTCGGGCATGAGGCGCGCGAACGTGGCGAAGTCGCCGCCGCCGCGGTAGGTGTGGTAGACGTCCGCGAGCACGGCGGTGCCGGGACGCTTCACGATCGCGAGCACGGCGAGCGCGTCCTCGAGCCGGTTCAGGTTCACCGAGTGGCCCCAATACTCCAAGAGCGGCTGCACGCCCATCTTTGCGCCGAGATCGCATACGGCGACGAAGCGTTCCGCGATCTCCGCCAACGTGAGTTTCGGCGACCCTGGCTTCTGCACGCCGAGCATCGACGCGGCGATGCGCGGACACCCCATCTCCGCGAGCGCGGCCATGTCGCG
>JAFRSR010000224.1 GCA_017427485.1 Kiritimatiellia bacterium | reverse complement strand
ATCGTCATCATCATCAGCAGCAGCAGCAGCAGCTTCGTTTTCGCCATCGTCATCATCGTCATCGTCCTCGTCATTATCTTGTGAGACCGTCGACATTCCACCCGATGGTCCTTTACTCGCCCCATATGCCTTTGTCTTCGCATATAATTTCTGCGGTTCTTCCGTCATATCCTCAAACTTTGTTTCGTAACCAATTATTTCCGCAACGTCGTTTACCTTCATGCCGTTCCTTCTCGCAAAGGCAACGGCATTCGCCTCTAGCGACTTATTCTGGTTCTGCGCTACGAAATCCTCGAACATCTTCTTCAGCTCCAACTTGAACCTCTGGTTCGTCTGGACTTCAATGCCCTCCTTCTTGAACGCTTTGTCCCGTGCGGCCATTATTTCATTCAGATCCGTTCTCTCTTTTCCGTTCTCGTCGTACTTGAAGATATTTTTGATGTCCTCAGGCCGTAACCCCAGTACGAACTGTCTTCGCCTTTCCTGTTCACCCTTTTCCCTAAGCTGTTCTTTCGTAAGTCCTTTGTTCTCGTCCGCCTTTGCGAGTTCCTCCACGATCTTGGTAAGAAGCTCCGTCTGCTTCTCACCGTACTTGTCCCCGTTCTCGAAGTAGTTCTTCATCTTCTTGAACGTCGGCACGTCGACATTACCTCCCTGACGTGCCACAACCGTAACATTTTGCTCAGAGGTGTCGTCCTTCCTCTTGTCCACATTTGATGCAGATGATTTAACCAGATCGCCATTGATTCTGTCCAATTCTTTTTTGGCGTCTTCTACACCTGCATCTGACGCTTCTTCAAGAAGTTTTTTTGCCTTTGCCGTATCCTTTTCTACACCGTCACCGCGCAAGTAGCACAAGGCAAGGGAATACTTCGCCTTGGGGAGTCCTTTTTTTACCGACCGATCCAGCCACTTCACGGCCTCCTTGACATCTTTCGCGACGCCTACGCCATCATAATAGAAACAGCCCATTGCCCATTGACTTTCTCTATCAACTCCCTGTTCGGCGGACTTAAGCATCCATTCTGCAGCCTCTTCGTGATCTGCATCTACGCCCTCACCATTGAGATAGCAAACTGCAAGGGCTGACTGTCCAAAAGCGCTGCCCGCTTCAGCCGCTTTTCTGTACCACTCCACGGCTTTTTCTTTGTCCAGTTCGACTACATCACCGTTCATGTAGAGTCCCCCTAGGCGAATCATGGCCTCCGTATCTCCTGCGTTTGCATTCGCCCGCCACGCCGACACTGCCTTGTTCTGCCATTTAGACGCTTCGTCCTCATCCTTATTCGTGCCAATGCCGAGTTTGTAACACAGACCAAACTGGTAGAGTGAAGGGGGATATTCTTGCTCCGCTCCTTTGCGATGCCATTTGAAAACACTCTTTGCATCCTGTTCGACGCCAAGTCCTTCGTCATACAACGTTCCCATATCAAACATGGCCTCCACGAATCCCGCATCCGCCGCCTTGCGACACCATTTTGCTGCGTTCTCTACATTCCGCTCAATTCCAACACCGTCAAAGCAGCACCTACACATCCTATGCTGAGCTTCAGGAAGTTCTTGATCGGCGGCAGCACGATACCATTTTACAGCCCCCTCCGTGTCCATAACCACACCGTTCCCATTTGCATAGCAGTCGCCAACGTAGAGCTGCGCCCTTGCGTATCCTTTCTCCGCCAACGGAAGAAGTAGTTTGAGTGCCTTGGAATATGCCTTTTTCTCGTAATGGGCAATGCCACGCTCGAGGCGAGGCAGGTCACCAAAATAAAGGTAACTTCCGTATGACATTCCACCAAGTATGGTGGCAACACCAAGTATGACAAGCAGAGCAACCAGTAGCTTTCTTATCCAACCCTTGGTACGTGACTTGTTGGGGCTTTCAAGTTGATCTGGTGTCGGACAAGCAAGACGTTCTGGTATCGCGACCTGTTCTATGGGCGTTGAAGATGGGATAGAAGAGTTTTGTGTAGAATGCGACGATGTTTCTGTTCTTCCGCCGATACCGGCGTTTCTGGCAACACCCAGTTTCGGTTTAACGCGCGGTACAACGATTCCTTTTCCGCAATGTGGGCATTGTGCCACTTGACCACGGAACGATTCATCAGCCTCCACCATCTGCCCACATTGCGGACACTTGAATTCAAAATTCATTTCTTTGTTCCTTTCTAAATCCCCTTCCACGCCCACTTCACCAGGTGCTCCCGCCTTGGCGCGGAAGAAAAGAAAGCGGCGCACCCTCGAAATCCCATTTCGTGGTAGGTGCCGCTAAGAACCTGAACGAAAAACAAGATAGAGGGCACGCCGCGTGGATGCCACGCGACGCACCATCGTACTTGGTTTTTCGTTGTGGAAAGTTAGCGGCTTTACCACGAAACCCAATACGCTGTTGCGTTTGCCCGAAGTCGCCGGAGGAGGCGAAGGGTCTCGCCGCCCAATTGGCCGCGACAAGCGCAGCCCTCCCGAGGCTTCGGGCCGATAGCTCGGCAACGAGAATTCCAGCCTTCTTTCATCTCTCGTTACCGGGCCGATGTCAAAGATCGACTCATCCCGCGTGTACGGGATGCGCACATTATACCAAACCAAGTTGGTTTGTGACGGACAAAATCTCTTCATGTGGACTTTTCCTCTATGGGGATATTTCCCTCTTACCGTGAAATCTGACATCCGGAAATCCATAAAGTAGAACATGCAGATCATGTAGAACTCCCGCACGTTCTACATGTTCTACACGATTTAATATCCCTTGAAGAGAGGTTTTTGCGGCCTAATAAGACGGCATCATGCCCTTACACATGGCGTCGAGGGCGGCTTCCTTGTCTTCCTTGCGGACTTGCTCGTATGAATCCGGGCCGCGGAAACGGAACGACGGATCGCCCTTCCCGTCGTACGTGTCCACCCAGATGTTCTTGATGTCGTCGGGGGAGTCGAGATTCTTGAAGTTCAAGTAGCAAGGGCCTTTGAGGATGTACTTCATGCCAGATTCGGGATAGGGGATCGTCGTCAGGTTTATGAGCGTCGCCTGTTCGCTCAGTTCCAGCCTGACTTCACGCGAACCTGAAATGGACGCCGTCAGCCGTCCGTACCCGCTGATTTCAATCCTGCGCTTCCCCGTCAGCTTGATCTCACCTGGAAGCGAAATGTCTTTTCCCTTCAATGCGATGCGCGTAACGAAAAGGCCACGCTCGTATGTCGTTTTCCCCAGTGAAAGAAGGTCATTGGCCCTTACCTTCACGTTGGTGACGGAACCAAGTTGTATTTTTTCCCGCCCACCATAGTACTTGTCGTATATTGTCTCAAGTATGGCATCCGCCTTCTCTTCTGCAGATCGGGACACTGGGGTTTCAGGGATTACGGCGTTTGTGGGAATTGCAGGACTGACCACGTGTATTTCCGGCACGACTGAATTTGTGGTATTGTCCACGTGGCTGTCTGAAGCGACTGTGTTAGTAGGACTGGTCATAGTGCTGTCAGACAATACGGAGTTGGTAGGACTGACCACTGTGTTGTCAGACAAGACGGAGTTGGTAGAGCTGGACTCTGTGCTGTCTGAGACGGCGACTTCTACTGGAAGCGTTTTAGGGTGTTCTTGCTTTTTATCCAGATGTGAATAAAGGACAACAAACGTACCCGCGATGAACAGCACGACGGCGATTGCTGCAATCAAGTGGCGTGTGGCGTGACGGCGGCGAACAGCTCGCACAAACTCAGTGACACTGGCATAGCGTTGCCCAGGTATGGAACTCGTCGAGCGGCGGATGATGTCTGCCCATGCCTTCGGCGGCTTCCCCTTGAAACACGCATCCACCAAAACCCCAAGCGCGTGGATGTCCGTCGCCGCGCTGACCTTGCCGCCGGTGAATTGTTCCGGTGCCGAGAATCCCGGCGTCCCGACACCAACGGCATGTCCGTCAACAACGGACAACGGTTCACCATGCATCTGCGGCGCATCCTCGCCCCCCTTCGCGAGGCCCATGTCGATTAGGACGCTTTCGCCTGTCGCAGGCCGCATCAGCACATTTCCCGGTTTCAGATCGCGATGGACAAATCCTCGCCGGTGCAGCACCTCTATGCCAGCAGCGACGCCAAGGATGTATCTGGCGACAGCCGTATCGTCAGACGGAAGCGTAATCGGTTCGAGCAGCTCCTCTGCGATGTAAAAACGCCCGTCGCAATCCCCCGCGCCATAGAACAGCGGAAACGCCGCGTTCCTTGTTTCCGCGATGATCCGCGCCTCCCGCCTAAACCGTTCGCGCGATCGGTCGTCCGTGCGGTACAGCACCTTCAGCGCACCGACGATTCCAGTCACGACATTCTCGGCGCGGAACACCTCCGCACTCCCGCCGCGTCCGAGAAACGCCCGTACCGTCCAATCTCCGACCCGTTCGCCGCATGAAAGAATCGGCGGCTTCTCGAATGGACCGTGCGCGCGAAGGAATCCCTCTATCTCGCTATTCGGCGTCTCCGGCATCGGCGACACTCTCCAATGTGCGTATGATTTCGCGCAGCTTCGCGATCATGCGGCTTTTCACCTTATCGACGTTGTTCCGATCCGTTCCGTAGGCGGCGGCAACATCCTCCGGCGACTGGCCGTCCACCGTCAGGCGCTGGAAAATCTGCTTGGACTTGTCGGAAATCTTCCCATCGTCCAGAAGCTGGCGTGTCGCGATTTCAAGAAGCGCCGTACGCCAGGCCGTGCAATCGGCATCCGCCGCCGCAAGATGCCCGGACACCACCAGCTTCCGCAATTCCGCCTGCAGCATGCGATCCCTCGCATCGCGCTCGCAGCGCTTCAACGCCCTGTTTCGGAGTATGCCGGTCAAGTAGTTCCTGAAGCGTCCGGTTTCATCGGGGGCGTAGCGATAGTTGGGAAGTGCCTTCGCAAGCGCGACCAGCGTCTCCTGCACCATGTCATCGGCATCGACGAACGGGAAATGCGTCTTAACGTAGGCCTGCATCATCGGACAGTATCGCGACACGAACTCCGGCCAGCGGGCGTTGTCGGCGTCTGCGGATATGTCTCGCAGAAGTGTCGTGGAGGTTTCAGGTATCATGCGGCAGGTCGAATCAGTTAGCTCCTCAGTGGAAGGCGACGCGTTCGGTCTTGCCGGGAATCTTCATCGCCCCGCGGTATTTCGCGACCGTGCGGCGGGACAGTTCGATTCCCTCCATGTTCAGCAGTTCCTTGATCCGATCGTCCGAATACGGATTCGAGGGGTCCTCTGATTCGATGATCGCCTTAATGCGCGCCTTGACGGTCGCGTTCGACATCATTTCGCCGTCTTCGGTCTTCGCGCCGCCCGACGTAAAGAACTTCCGCATCTCAACGACCCCGAACGGCGTGGACATGTACTTGTCACGCACCGTCCGTGAAACGGTCGTGCCCACGACGCCCACCTGTTCGGCGACCTGCTGCATCGTCAGCGGACGGAGCGCGCTCATCCCCTTCTTGAAGAAATCCGGCTGCGCGTCCACGATCGCCTGCGCGATGTCGTGGATTGTCTGCTGGCGTTTCTTCACGCTCTCCCGCAGCCCCTCCGCCGCGCGGATGCGCTCGCGGATGTACGACTTCACATCTGCGGCAACGGACGGATCCGCCAGCATCTTCTGGTATTTCTGCGAGATGTGGATTTCCGGAATGTCGCGCCCGTCCACGCGAACGAGCCAGTCGCCCTGCTTGTCCTGATAGGCGAACACCTCCGGCTTCACGTATTCCCCCGGGTTGACGCGCTGGACGTATCCGTGTCCCTGCGCGACGAACTTGCCGCTGTCCGCCCGAGCCGCGAACGTTCGCCCGGGCAGGGGATCCAGGCGGCCGAGTTCCTTCAGCAGAAGCGGGAACTCGTCGGGCGCGATGTGCAGCGCGGCGCAGAGCACGGGGACGCGCCGCGCAACGAGATCGTCGAAATGCTTCTCGAGCGCCAGCCGGATTTCATCCTCCCACGGCGAATCGTCGAGTTTCTCCATCTGCGCCAGCCAGCACTCTCTCAGGTCGCGCGCGCCGCATCCAAGCGGGTCAAACGCGCGAATCTGCGCAAGCACGCAGTCGATTTTCGGCATGTCCGCCTTCGTCACCATCACGATGTCGGGGATTGATCCGCGGAAATAACCGTCATCGTCGATATTTTCAACGAGGATGCCCGCCAGTTCTCGATCCTCTTGCGGGATGTCGGACAACCCGATCTGCGACATGAGATGCTGCTGGAGCGTTTCCGTCTTCACCATCGAGTCGAAGAGGTGGTCACGACGGGACTGAGCCTCCTCGTCGCCAGACGCGCTTTCCATGTTGCCGAGGAAATAGTCGCGGTAGCCGTCATCACTCGCTTCGGTGCCCATCACCTTGGCCATTTCGGCGTCCGTACTGAAATCAAGCGGCTTTTCCGTCACTTCGCCGTATCCATGTGCCTCGGGGATTTCGGTTGACATCTGCCGTTCAATTCGGCTCGTGACGTCCTCGATGACGGGATTCGTCTCCATCGCATGCTGGAGTTCGGCTCTGAGTTCCAGCGACGTCATCTGAAGCATCTTCAGGCCCTGGCGCATCTGCGGCGCCAGCGTCTGCTGCTGCTTCAGCGACTGCGCAAGACTGAAACCTGTACCGGGCATTGCGTTCACCCAGCCGCATCCGCAAGCAGTTCCACGCTCACGGGACCGTCGTTGACGAGTTCAACCTGCATGTGCGCGCCGAAGCGCCCCGTGCCGACGCGATCCGCGCCCAGATGCGCGCGCAGTTGCGCGACGACCCGCTCGTAGAGCGGCTCGGCCTGTTCGGGACGGGCGGCGCCGGAGAATCCCGGACGCCGCCCGTGCGCCGTGTCGGCATAGAGCGTGAACTGCGAAACGACGATGATGGACCCGCCCACGTCATCCAGGGACAGGTTCATCTGGTCGTTCGCGTCCGTGAAGAGGCGCAGGACCGGAAGGCGGGCGGCGATCTTGTCGGCCTCCGCCTCCGTGTCGGTATGCGTGATGCCGAGCAGGACGAGGTATCCTCGCCCGATCTCGGCCACGCGCACGCCGGCGATGTCAACCGACGCGCGTGCCACACGCTGGATCCACGCCTTCATCCTTTGCTCACTTCGTCACGGTGTAGGTGCCGGCCACGTACTCCTTCGGCTGTTCGCCGGGGACGGTGACAGTAGCCGTGGTATTCGCCGGAATCGTGAATGTCCACGTCCACTTGCCGGCGGCGTCATAGTTCCACGCGCTCTTGATCGGGCCGTAGGGCGAACGGAAGCACGCCTTCACATGGCCCATCCGTTTGTCAGGCACCGGCGCGAGGATGATGTGCTTGAAGCCGGGGCAGGACACGTCCTCCTGGATGCCGGCCATCGTGCCGTACATCCACGCGAGCACCGCGCCGTAGGCGTAGTGGTTGAAGGAGTTCATGCCGGCTGCGCCGAAGCCGTCCTTCTTCGTGTAGGAGTTCCAGCGCTCCCAGATCGTCGTGGCACCCTGGTCCACGGAGTAGAGCCACGAGGGGTTCTTGTGCTGGAGAAGGAGCGTGTAGGCCATCTCCGGCGCGCCCACGTCGTAGGTGAGGGTGTCCATCAGGATGGACGTGCCCAGGAAACCGGTCTGGAGGCAGTCGCCATGGTCCTTGAAGTTCTTGAGCAGGGCGGCCTTCGTCTTCGCGACCGCGTCGGGCTTCTCGAGGAGGCCGAGCTTGAGCGCGAAGAGCGCGGGCGTCTGCATGTCGCGGAACACCGGCAGGAGCATGCCGTCCTTGGCGTCCACGAACTTCTCGCGGAGGAACTTGAGCGCCCGGTCGGCCATGGCGCGGTACGCGGCCGCATCGTCCTTCTTGCCGATCGCGTCGGCCATCGTCGCCATCATGCGCGCGTCCCACAGCCAGTAGCTGCAACCGAGATACTGCCAGTACTTGAGGGCGTCGGCCTTCACGCGGCGCTTGCCGTCAGGACCCTTCTCCCAGGCCTGGCCGCTGCAGGACTCCAGCTTCTCGTAGGAGAGCCAGTCGGCCCACTGGTGGCCCGTCGCCTGCGGGGAGGTGTACTTCATGTCCTCGAGCAGCTTCATGTAGCGCTTCATCGACTCCCAGCTCTCTTCGACGACGCGCGTATCGCCGAATTGCTTCCAGACGGTGTACGGCACGATGATGCCGGCGTCGGACCAGCCGAGCTGGTGGCCGCGCTCGCTGCCGTACTGCGCCAGCGGGGCGACGCCCGTGTAGGAGCCGTCGTCATGCTGCGTGTCGCGCACGTCGCGCATCCACTTCATGAAGAAGCCGTAGACGTTGGCGTTGTAGGTTGCGGCCTCGGTGAACACCTGCGTGTCGGCCGTCCAGCCCAGGCGCTCGTTGCGCTGAGGGCAGTCCGTCGGCACGGAGAGGTAGTTGGAGTACTGTCCCCACTTGACGTTGGAGATGAGCTGGTTGATGTCCTTCACGCCCGTCTCGAGGCAACCGGTCTCGGTCCACTTCGGAATGGAGGTGACGGGGATGGAGCGGAGCTTCTTAATCGTCACCTTGCCCGTCGCCGTGATGGAGACGTAGCGGTAGCCGAAGAACGTGAAGTTCGGGCGGTACTTCTCTTCGCCCGTGCCCGCGAACGTGTAGTTGAGCGTCGTGCGCGCCTGGCGGTAGTTGGTAAAGTAGGCGGAGCCCTCGGGACCGTCGCAGCCGCGCTTCTTTGCGCCGTTGCCGTCGTTCAGCATCTCGGCAGGACGCATCTTGAGCGTCACGCCCTCGGCGGCGGAGAAAACGAAGCAGGGAATCGCGGCCGCATTCTGCGCGAAGTCCACCACGAGCGTCTCGTCCTTGTCCACCACGATGTCGTCGCCGTCCTTGTAGGAGCGGAGCTTCTTCACCTTGCCGAACTCGCCGTCCTTGGCTTTGGCGTTCTTTGCGCCTTCGGCGCCCTTCCAAACATACATCTCGGCGGGCGCGATGGCGAGGTCGCAGCGCAGGCGGATGGGCGCGCCGCGCATCGGGAAGAGCTCGCCCTTGAACTCGGTGTTGACCTCCGAGGCGCGGAACTTGTCGCAGGGCTTGCCCTTCATCCAGCATGTCTTCACGCGTGCGTCATAATCTTCGCCGTCGAAGATCGCCGCACGGAGCACGGGACCCGTCGTGGCCGAGAGCCATGTGGTGTCCGTGCCAATGCGCTTCTCCGTTCCGTCGGCGTAACGCAGGATGAGCTGCGCGCGGAAGGCGGACTTCTTGCCGAAGAAGTTGACGATCTTGTCGCGCCACCAGCCGGAAGAGACCTGCGCGGCGAACGTGTTGGCGTCGGCCTCGCCCGTCTTCATCAGGTGCGTCACGTCGTAGGTGAAGGAATACTTCGTCTTCCCGTTGTGCGTGAAGCCCGGCTTGAGGTAGTCGCGCACAAGCTTGCCGTCGACGGCCTTGCAGCCCTTGCGGGAAACCGGCTCGCCGTTCACGTACGCCTCGAACGCGCCGAGGCCGGCGACCGTCCAGTACGCCTCCTTGACGGACTTGCCGTTCTTGACCGTCTTCACGAAGCAGGCGGTGCCGTCCTCGGCCTCCTGCTTGACCTTGTGGTCATGTCCGTTCTTCAGGGCATCACCGCCGCGCACCTTCGCGTCGGCCGCGGAGATCCACACGGAGCCGTTCCAGTCGTCCTTCTTGAAGAGGCCTGTCTCGAAGAAGCCGGGCGACGGCTTGAGCCAATTGCCCTTTTCGTCCTTCACGGCCACGGTCCAGAAATACTTCGTGGCGCTCTTGAGCGGCGTGCCGGCGTACTTCACGGCCACGGACTTGCCGCAGGCCACCTCACCGGAGTCCCACACGCACTGTCCGTTGGGCGAACTTTCCTTGACCATGATGCGGTAGGCCTGCTGCGCCGCGCCTTCCTTGGGCGAGCACATGCGCCAACTGAACGACGGCGTCTCGCCGATGTTCGCCGGCGAAACGAGCTGATCCGTCATCAACCCTGTTGCTTTCGGCTCCGTACATGCTTTGTCGCGCGCGCCGCCGCCACACAGGCAACAGCATCCTGCAACGACAACCGTTCCTGTCAGCGTCAGCGCCGACATCCATTTTGTCTTCATTTTTCTATTCTCCTTTGGGCATTGAAAAATCAATGTCCCCCATTTTAGACGAAAACGGGCTCGCGAGCAAGCGAATTCCGTTCCTCTTGCATAAACTTCCGTCTAATGCAAGGCTAACTGAGTTCGCGAAATTGAACGATTTCCGCACGGCGTGCCTGGGCGTATGCTACGACGTCGAGGCCATCTGCCACAATCGGCGTCACGTATGATGTACCGCAGACGGCACAACACGCCCCTTCATTCAAGGGAGCCCCGCATTTTGGACAACGCATCTCCAACACTTCGCCACACTGCGTACATCGCACGCCCCCTGTTGGTGATGCTATCTTCCGCGAAGGACGATAGAACAACCTGCCATTGACTACATAGGGAACATTGCTCGGGCAATGGCAATTTGGACAAAATCCTGAAACGACAGGATTCTGCCCAGTCATGCATCCATCACCCGCTTCGGAATTTTCTTCACGACCAAGCGGCACACCTAATACTTCAGACAATCTTTTGACAGTTTCGTCGGAAAGTTTCGTAGGCTGTCCGCCTTCAAACATCGACAGAGCCGATTGCGTGCAACCGATCTGTGCGGCAAGTTCCGTTTGACGGATTCCTTTGGCGCGACGTGCTTCCGCAAAGCGAATACACAACTCTTTCGATATGTTTGACATGCGGGGGATAGTATGCGCTTTTCAGTTTACTTTGACAAGACTGATATTATCAACAATTATCAACACTTTTATCACAACACAAGTTATAAACAGGTTATTATATAAATGTTTATTACTCACTTATCAACAGATTGTGATAATTCAGTTGATAATTGTGCTCCCTTGATTTCACATCCAGGAAACACAAACAAACGACAATCAATTGGACCATTATAGAAAGGAATTCGCGTCACATAAAACAGATTAATCATTTTTGAGAGTTCGGGACTCCCCGTTAAGACACCTCCAGTATAACCCGTACACTTCTCATTCATAAATGTACCAATCCGTTCATAGATTGGCGCAAGTTCAGCCGGATCACCGAGGCGAATGCCGTATTCGGGATTGAAAAACACGCAACCGCGTGCATGGTAACCTTCTTTTCCCGTTTTGGAGAATGACACAAAGGGTTCAGATGTCGTTGCAGGAGGAATGGGCGTGTCGCCAAAATCGCACGCCTTGAATTGGATATACTTTGAGACACCGGCAATGTGTGCGTTTGTCTTGGCGTTTTCAATTGCCTCAGGGGAGATATCTGTGGCGATAATCGGCGGAAGGTCGGATGTTTTTTCCTGTTCCTTCGCTTCTAGAATCATGTCTTTCCAAATCTGTTCGGGCGTTGCTCCAAAACGCTGGCGCGGAGCCGTACGCGGAGCATGTTCTCCCTCAATCATGAGCTTATAGCCCTTGATGGACATAAATCCGAAGTGGGAGCGCAACGATCCTGGAGCACGGTTAATTGACGCAAGCGCTGCCTCTATTGCGGGCGTTCCACTTCCGCACATCGGGGAGATGAAAGGGGTTTTCCGATCCCAATGCAAGGCATCGATGCAGGCTGCCGCAAGGGTCTCCTGCATGGGAGCTGACCCTGGAATCCTACGGTATCCGCGTTTGCAGAGCGGCGCACCGCTCGTATCCAGGTAGATGATCATGCAATCGCGTTCCCAATGGAGGAACACGGCGGCGCCGCGGTCATAGTCCGGACCTGAATCCGGACGACTGCCGCACCGATCGCGCATGCGATCGGCAATCGCGTCTTTTGTCACGAGCGATGGCAGGCGCGTGTCGCGAATCGTGTCATTGTGGACGATTGACGAAACGGAAAAGTAGTCGTCGGGATCAATCAGGTTTTCCCAGTCGATTGACGAGATGTGGTTGTACAATTCACGTATGTGGCGGCAACGTGCGCGCAGCAACGGCACGAGCACGCGATGAGCGGTCCGCATGCGCAAGTTCAGTTTCAGCACGTCACGCATGTTGCCCTTGACGACGACGATGTTTTCCGTTTCGTCGATGAGCGTATATCCAAGTTCACGCACCTCTTGCTTTACCCAGGGGGCCAGGCATTTGGCGCAAGAGAGAATAATCGGATAGGAACTATCCGTCCACAATTTCATGAAAACCCTCCTTGGAATGGCAGGGCGCTGCTTAGTTGCTGACGCGCAGCGGCATCATCACGTACAAGAACGGAATCGAGCACTTGATCATCGCCGGTTTCATTCCGTCGTTCAATTCAATTGTCACTTCATCCTCGTCAATGGCCTTGAGAGGATCCATCACGTAATTTGGATTGAAAACGATTTCGATGCGCGCGCCATCATACTTGATCGGCACGATATCCGTCGATTCAGCCACTTCGGTCGCCGTAGCCGTGACAATGAGCTGGTTGGAGTCAAAAATGAGCCGCGTGGAATTCGTGTCTTCGAACATCATCACGCTCGCACGGTCCAACGCCGCCAGCAGGAGCTGCCGATCAACGACGATGTGTTCTGCGCATTCCGCAGGGATGACCTGGCGGTAGTTCGGGTAGACCTCGTCCAACAGCTTTGAATAGATGCGCGTGTCGCCAAGATTGAAGGCAATCTGCGTCTTTTCAATGGTGATGCGCGCGTCGCCGTCGCTCGTCAGCGAACGTTGGAGTTCATTGACGACCTTTGCGGGCAGAATCACGTCGCGTTCGGCTTCAGCCGGCAACTCGATTTCATGCTCAACAAGGGCCAGACGGCGTCCATCCGTCGCCACCATCGTCAACTTTCCGTCCTTGAATGACGAAAGAACTCCCTTAAGCGTCTTGCGCGTATCGTCCTGGGAAACGGCATAAGCCGTCTTTCTGAGCATTTCTTTCAACGTAATCTGGGGGATCACGTATTCAAAGGAATTCTGGTCAACGGGCAATGTCGGGTAATCCACGACCGACATACCAGCCAGCTTGAATGTGGCGGTGCCCGCATTGATCACGGCGCGGTCCTGGGCGTCCACAGTCACCTCAACGGGTCCTTCGGCCGCCTTTGAAACCACGTTGAAAAGAAGCTTCACGGGAAGAGTCGTCGCGCCATCCACCTCAACGTCACAGCCGATGACGCTACGGATGGAAATGTCGAGATCCGTCGTTGTCAAGTGCAACTGCTTGTCCTTTGCCTCGATAAGCACGTTCTGCAGTATCTGCATTGTACCCTTCGAGGCGACAATGTTCTGGACCTTTTTCAGTCCTTCGAGGAATTTGGACCTGACGATTTTGAACTTCATGGACAACTCCTTTTGGTTAGACCACTTTCTGTTTTTGGTGGATGGCTAAGATTGTACACTATTTATGGTATTGAAGTAAAGTATGAAGTAAAGAATAATAGGCGTGTTGATACTGTTGACAATTCACGCAGACATGGATTTTACAAGGCGATGAAGCCTGTTGAGGGTGTTGACAGTCCTTCAACTAACTTGTAGGAAATGGTGAACAACTTTTTTTCCTGTTGATACGTGTTCATAAAAGACCCGGTTGTAAACAGCTTGTGCACGGCTTGTCGGTCAATTGTCATTTGGTGAGTTCAGACGGGTTGCGGCCGAGTTGTGAGGTGATGTTCTCGACTGTTTTTCGCAAGTCTGATTCCACGTCGATTCGTTTCTGGATTGTTTGTGCGCCATGATAGACCGTTGCATGTGTTTTTTCAAATGCCCGGCCGATCTCCACCAGCGAGCGCGTGGTGAGCTTGCAGGAAAGGAACATGGCCACTTGGCGCGGCGTGACGAGCGTCTGCGTGCGTTCCTTAGAAAGGATGTCATCCATTTTGACTCCGTAGAACTGCGCCACCGTGCGCATGATCTCGTCGACAGTCAGGTCTTTGATTGTCTTCTCTTCCTCTATGGAGTCCTTCAGGAGATGTTGCGTGATTTCAAGGGTGAGTGGAATGTCAGTGTTGAAATCGACGAACGTCACAACTCGGTTGAGTGCACCTTCCATTGCGCGCACATGTGATCGAATGTTCTCCGCTATGAATTTGAGGATTTCATCGGGGATGTGATGGCGTACGGCATTCGCCTTTGACTTGAGAATCGCCAAGCGCGTTTCGTATGAAGGAGATTCGATTTCAACCACCATGCCCTGCTGGAAACGTCCGGTCAGGCGTTCCTCGCATCCCTTCAGGTCTTTTGGAGCGACATCGCTCGTCATCACGACTTGTTTGTGAAGGCCCATCAGCGAATTGAACGTATTGAAGAATTCTTCCTGAAACTGGTTTTTGCCAGCAATGAACTGGACGTCGTCGAGAAGAAGCAGGTCGACTTTGCGGTAACGTTCCCTGAAAGCCTGCATGGCATCGTTTTGCAGCGCGTTGACATATTCATTCAAAAACGTTTCCGAGGTTATATAGCATACCGACATCTCAGGATGTTTGTCAAGGACATAGTGGCCAATGGCCTCCATGAGATGCGTTTTTCCAAGTCCTGTTCCTCCATAGATGAAGAGCGGATTGTAGGAAGTTCTTCCTGGTCCCTTTGCGACTGCAGTTGCCGCGGCATGCGCGAACGAGTTGGACGGACCTTTGACGAAGTTCTCGAAGGTGTAGTTTTCGTGCATTGGCATTGTTGAAGGCACGCCGCGTTGAGGGGTGTTTTGGACCGTGTGACGAAATTGTGGCTGTTGTTGTTGCACTGTGGTAATGTCTTTGCCAACGACGAATCTGACCTCACCAATTTTTATTCCAAATGTCTGCAATGCCTCTAATATCATTTTGGAGTACAGATTGGTGAACATCTCAACTTGAATCTGTTCGCCCACTTCAATGACATAGAGATTTCCATCAAGCTTTGGTGAATGCATGAGCGGAAATAAACGATCCATGCGGTTGCGTTCAAGCTCAGTCGGCAACAGCATCTTCACTTGTCGAACGATGTCGTTCCACAGTGAATCCCCACTTTTGTTCTTCTCTTCCATTCCTGTAAACCTTATCTGCCTTTGAGTTTGAGATTATTCAACCATATTTTGAGGCGAAAGGCACGCATAAGAAGTCATAATATATTTACAACTTATCAACAAATAGCTGTAGATAATTTTCTTCTTCCAGACACTTACAATCGAACAATAAAGCAAGACATATATCTGATTTTTTATTGCATTGAACAGATTAAATTTCTCATTTCATTTGGTGTTTTACAAGAAAGAAGCAACTCACGATTTTCGTCATCCTGTAAAATTCTAATTAAGGCTGCAATCAACTGTAGATATGGTGTGTTGATAGAATCTGGTATGAGCGTAAGGCCGAGAATTTGAATTTTTGAATGATCAATTGTCTCGTAGTCGGGAATAATGCCGTTTTCATTTTCTGAATTGTCTACTAGAGCCAATACGACCATCATTCGGTTAACGCCGTCCGTGCGCCCATGGGGAACTGCAATGCCATTGTCTAGACCTGTAGGCATTGACTCCTCACGGGCAAATACGGCTTCTTTGGCGTGTTCCACGTTGATGATGTTTTCAGGAAAACGCGTGTGGGCGATTTCAACGAGTTTTTCAATGGCCTCCTTCTTGGAGTAGGCCTTGAAAGACGGAACCATGACGAAGTTTTCAATATATTTCCGGAGAATGGATGATGTGGCGTCACCCTGTTTTCCATTGTGGGCTTTCCCCGTGCGTCTTTTTTGCAGCAGGATGTACACCGCAACGAAAACTGCCAAAACGGCAACGACACAGCTTGCGATGATGATGGGCGTAGGAGACATCATGTGCTTCTCATTCAGTGTTGCGCCGGAGAAGTCTGTGCTGGAGGAGGCTGTTCAGCATCATGTGCTGAAACGGGTTTTGGTACCGGCATGACGAGAAGCATCACCCATGCCACTACGCCGCTGACAACTCCCACCAGTGCACCGATCTTGATCCAGTCGCCGAATTTGACCGGATGGTAGCCGTGCTTCTCAAGGAGACCCGATGCGACGATGTTGGCAGTGGAGCCGACCACGGTGATGTTACCGCCATAGCAGGCTCCGAAGAGAAGCGCCCACCAGAGGACGGAGTATTCTGATGACATCTTCATCAACTCCTGCACCACCGGGGTGAAGGCCGCCACGAACACGATGTTATCTACGAAAGCCGAGCCAAGCGAGGAAATTACCACCACGAACGGGATCATTCCGGTTGGGCCGCCCTTTACGTGCTGCGTGAGAGTCTTGGCAAGGTTGCCAGTGATGCCGTTGGTACTGAGCGATGCGGAAATGGAGAAGAGAAGCATGAAGAAGAGCAACGTCCACCACTCCACGTCGTTCTCCACGTAGTGGCGCGCGCGCGCGGGACGGAGGATCATCAGGATTCCCGCCACCACGAGAGGCGTCATGATCAGGAACGCATTGTGGTTCTCGGCTCCCTCAAGTCCGAGCAGTCCCTCGATCTGATGGTGGAAGGCGATGACGACCACCGTGGTGAGCAGCACAACGAGACCGGCCTTGTAGGGGATCTTCGCAGTCGGGCTGAGACCCATTTTGCGATGGGATGCCATCGCCTCCGACATCGCGTGAATATCCTTGCGGAACCAGAACAGCGTGATCAGGAACGTACACACCAGCGCGGCGAACGCGACCGGCGTGGCGCCCACGAGGAACTGCGAGAACGTGAAACCGGCCTTGTTGCCGATGAAGATTCCCACGGGGTTTCCGAGCATCGTCGCCGAGGAGCCTATGTTGGTGGCCATCACGGCGATGAGCACGAACGGATGCGGCCTGAGCTTCAGCGTTTCGCAGACCTGGAACACGAGCGCGAGCACGACGACGATGGACGACACTTCATCGACCACCGATGCCATCACCGCTGACAACACGCAGAGTATCGCGGTGAACGACACGCCTGTCATTTTGTTCCTGCTGATGATGACCTGGATGACCCACGTGAGGAAGCCCAGGTCCTTCAACACGCCCACGATGATCATCATGCCCACGAGGAACAGGATGATGTCGAGCTCCGTGCCTGTGAGCATCTGCCTGAGCGTCATCGCCTTGCACCCCACAAGCAACGCCACGCCGATGAACGCGACGCCCACGCGACGCTCCCAGAAGAGGAGCGTTGTGGTGATGACGGCTGAGAACACCGCAAGCGTAAGCGCCTGAGTGACGTTCGTCGCGAGACCTGCCTCAAGGCCGCCAAATGTCACGCCGCATACGATGAGAAGTTGAAGTATAAACTTCGGATTAAAGAACTTTTTCATGACGTCCGCTCACTCCCTGAATATCTTGTTGAGGAATTCCGTGAGCTTGACGACGCCAACAAGGCGGTCACCTTCGCACACGTAGCACTTGGAGCTTTTGTGCCGCATCATCTCGCATGCGATCTGCACGGCGGGGCTGTCGGGTGAGACGGTCGGGTATTTTTCGTCCAGGATCGTAGTGAGCGGAGTGGTGGACTCGTCGTCCAGAACCTGCACGAAAGGCTCGAAGTCGAGGATGGAGGAAATGTCGTCCATCCACAGGAAGTGCTCAGGGATGCAGGCGCGCAACAGATTGTCCGCACGTGCAACTCCTTTAAGGCAACCAGCGGAGTCAACCACGGGAAGTTCGGATGTGTGCTCCGAAATGAGGGCGTTGATGCAGATCTGGAGCGTGTCGTTGAATCGAAGCGCCTTGTACTCGCGCTTCATGATGTCGGCGGCGGTGAGGAATCTGGGGAGATAAACCTCGCCGCTCTTGAAGAAGCGGTAGATTTCCCCTGCGTTCGACATGGCCGCGACGAGGTTGAATTGTTCCCGGTCGCTGAGGATCGTCCCGAGAACATGGAGGACCTTCAGGTACACGGCAGGATCCTCACGCGGAGTGAGAATGAGGAACACGATGTGCACCTTGCTCGGACTCCCCTCAGACCATTTGATTCCGCGTTCGCTTGTGGCGATTGCGGCATAAGGCCTGTCCAGCCCTTCGACGCGGGCATGGGGTACGGCCAGACCGTCCATGATCACCGTGGAACTAGCCTGTTCACGGGCCAGCACTTCATCGGCCAGCGCGTCTCCACCCGGCAGATTGTACCGGCTGGCGAGCCCCGTGACAAGCGTCCGGACGACTTTATCGTATGACAGGTCGCCGCAATGGGGCAGGACGTCCTCGCTTTTGAAGAACGTCGCGAGATGTAGCTCATTTGTTTTCACGCCGCTAGTATAGCACTTTGGGCTGATTCGTGCAATCCCCTCAAAGGAATTCAAAATGACGCATAAAGAAAACTCTTGCCAAACGCGCGCTAGATCCGCTGCTGGCGAGATTGGAATTTGCGCTGTGACCTGAGACTTGAGAACTTGAGACCTGAGACGGGAGTGATGAGATCTGAGGCAATGAGGTGTCAAACATGTCCGCGCTTGATGATGATGGCCAGAACGGCGACATCGGCAGGATTCACGCCAGGGATGCGCGATGCCTGTGCTAAAGTCTCGGGTCGGAACTGTTTTAGTTTCTCCCTGCTCTCAAAACGAACGGCCTTGCAGGCATCGTAATCAAGCCATGCGGGAATGTGGATTGACTCATCCTTCTTGGCACGCGCGGCGGCGAGTTCTTCTTGACGGATGTAACCTGCGTAGTGCTGGCGTATCCAAAGCTGTTCAATGACGGGACACACGACCTCTAAAGGAAATGGAAGATCTGTAACATGCTCTTTGACAAACTCATGGACCATGTCAAGTGTACGACATTCGTTTAGGTGCACCTTGAGTGATTTACCATTAAGCTTTGTCGTTCGAAGGATCCCGTTTTCTGCCTCACGGATTGTCGCAAGGATATTGAATGTCTCTTGCCGAATCTCATGCGGAAGAACACCAATCCGGTCAGCAGCGGCCATCAGCCGAAAGCGGGCATTGTCCTGTCGGAGGATGAGTCGGCGCTCTGCACGGCTCGTAAACATGCGGTATGGTTCGTCCGTGCCCTTGGTCACGAGATCATCTATCAAAACGCCAATGTAGGCATCCTGACGACTGAAGACAAGCGGCTCTTCACCTCGGACTGAAAATGCGGCATTGATGCCTGCCATGATGCCCTGAGCGGCAGCTTCCTCGTACCCTGTCGTGCCATTGACTTGACCGGCGAAATACAAACCCCCGATTCTTTTTGATTCAAGAGTATGGGCGAGTTCGCGCGCGTCAATCCCGTCATATTCGATTGCGTACGCGTAGGCGAGAAATTCAGCATGCTCAAGGCCTGGTACCGAATGAACCAATCGCTCCTGTACATCCTTTGGCAAACTATTTGAAAGACCATTTGGATAGATTATAGTCCCGGTACGATCTTCAGGTTCCAGCATGACATGGTGACTCTGGGCATTTGCAAAACGTACAATCTTGTCCTCGATTGACGGACAGTATCGTACACCTGTCCCTTGAATCACCCCACCATACAGAGCACTGTCTTGCAAGTGATTCCGAATGATTTCATGGGTTTGTCGTGTCGTATGAGTTGCGTAACAATCCAACCGCAGGGAGTTCACCGGCCATGGTGCGAGGTAATTCTGGAATGCTGATTCGTGTTTCCACGTGGAAACAGAGACCGCTTCTATTGCTGCGGAATCGCCATCTAAGGTAGTCTCTACTGGTTGTTTTCTGCAGTCTGGGTCTGATTTGCATGGCGCGGCTAGGTCTGCCTTTGGGCTTACAAACATTCTGTAGGTTCTTTGATTAGTGCCCTCTGACGAACTTGAGATAGATGTCTTCGATGAATTAGGTGTTAACATAGGTATATTAGTACCTAGAATGCAGTCTGACGTTGAATGGGGCTGTTCTGATTCGTTTCCAAGTCCTGCATTTAAAGGAGTGGATGATTGCTCCATAGAATCTATTTGTTTCCACGTGGAAACGGATGGATCATTGGGTCCGTTTTGATGGATTTCATAGGCTTGTTTCCATGTGGAAACGGCGACGGATGGGGTAGTTTTCAGTTCACTGTTGGAATTGATTGCAGTTGAAACAGATGATGTAATGTTGGCTGAACAGCCGAGTACATGGCGGCAAGGAGCGTCTGATGAACGTTTGAAGGCACAGCTTGTAGAGAGGTAGAAACGTGTCCGAAGAGAGAAAAATGACGGGTGTATTTCGCCGGGTTGAGAAATGGTCTTTGAAAAGTCGATTGAGTCAGCGGCAAGACGTGGAGGTGTTCCAGTCTTGAGACGTGTGCGCGTGAAACCGAGCTCATGGAGGCATTTGCTCAGTCGGTCAACGGCTGGGCGACCGTCACCACCTGACGGAATGGATTCCTTCCCAATATAAATCCGTCCGCGGAGGGACGTACCTGTCGTGAGTATGACATGCTGGGAGGCAATGAATCCATGGTGTTCAGTTTCAACACCTATGACATGGCTAGCATGGATGTCATGAACAGATGTTGCGGGAAGAGTCTTGATCGAGATAACTGCATCTTCAAGTGTCGTAAGGTGTGGTTGAGATGCGATGACGCGTTGCATGCGGCGGGTGTATTCGCACTTGTCGCATTGGGCGCGAGTGGCCTGGACGGCCGGTCCTCGACTGGTATTGAGTGTTTTTTCCTGCAGCGAAGTTAAATCTGCGTTGAACCCCATTTCACCGCCGATCGCATCGAGTTCAAAAACGAGATGGCTTTTGGCGAGTCCTCCAATTGAGGGATTGCATGGCATGCGCGCGATCGCCTCCAGGAGACTTGTGATGAGAAGCGTGCGGACGCCCATGCGGGCGGCAATGAGCGCAGCCTCCGCGCCGGCGTGTCCTCCACCGATGACGATGATGTCATATTTGTCTTCCATGCGGTCTATTATACCATAACAGACTTGGAGGTGGGTATTCCAGATTACATCCACTGGTGGGTTGGATTTAGAGACATGAGACATGAGACGAGAGACCTGGAATTTAGACTCGAGACATGAGACGTGATAGGTGGCATGTCACGGTTGAAAAGTTCAAACTTCTTGTTTTGATTGGAATGCTTGTGACAGGGGCGAGCGGAGGGGCTCGTCGTACCGAACGAGAGCGCTGGCATACCCGAAGGGTCAACGCGAAGCGACGAGCCAACAACATACCAAGTCTCATTAGTCGTCCCGACTCATGTCTCATGTTCCCCATCAGGTCTCGGGTCTCATGTCACATGTCCAACCAGGAGAGCTGGTGAAACATGATCACAACCCCAGCTATCGTTCAATGTACATGCGCCATGCCGGTTTAAGATAAAAAGATCAAGAACAATTACACAAGAGAACACACGAGAATTGAAATGTTATAAACATATGTATGATAATCCGCATATAAAAAGTTATAGGTCATGCAAAATCAGCCAGGGATAGATTTCGCCCTTTATTTTCAGGGGTTTCATGAATCGGACATAAAAAGCAAGTGGAAGATATGAGAAAATCAGGAGTAATTATCTACTAGTTATCAACATGCTCGTAAACATTGAAAAATGATGTTTGATGTGATTTGTGCGGCCCTTTTCACGATGATGAGCTATGGGCGACAGATATGTCTAATGTGTCGCAAGATATCGCACTACAATGCACAATTTTTTATTCGATCATTCAGTTGGAAACGCCAGTCGCAATTCCCGTCGTATCTCCCGTTGATGTGAAACAACTTGGCTGGAACAACTTGCCTTTGGCGCGCGGGCTAACTCGCCTGCGCCCATTGGCTAATCCAAAGCGACGGCTAAAGCCGGCGCGCAAAATACCCATTGACATACCTACCGGTAGGTATGTTATACTATGCGGCATGCCCAAGAAAGCACAAAGAGATTCCGAGAAAACGCGGGCACGCATCCTTGCGAGCGCGCTGGCGCTGTTCGCAAAGAAGGGCTACGTGCACACGACCTTCACGGACATCGCGGCCCGGCTGAAGATGACGAAGGGGGCCGTGTACTGGCACTTCGAGTCGAAACCGGCGCTTCTCGTGGCGTTACTCGACGAGATGCTGGCGAAGTTCCGGCGTCAGATCGTCGAACTGCTGCCGGCCGGGGAGACCTCGTTCGAGGGCCTCTCGTTCCCCGTGGTTGCGGACATGATGGTGCGCAATGCGGTGCAGATCATCGGCGACCCGAAGGGAACGGCATTCTTCCTGCTCGTTCACGAGCAGGTGCAGTGGGCGGACGCCTCGATGGCAGAAGTGCGTGCGGACCTGCTGCGTAACCAGCGGTTCGGGCCGTGGGCGGCATTCCGGAAAGCGGTGGAGAACGATGTGCGCGAAGGGCGCGCGCGCGCGGGCACCGATCCCGTGCAGGTGGCAAGCGTGTGCATCGCGATGTGGGACGGGCTCGTGCACACGCGCATCGCGCATTTCCTCCAGTGCGATCTGGAGGACACGCTGCGCAAATCATACGATGCGGTTTGGAAATCGATCAGGACAGTCGACAGCCGACCTCCGGCCGCGACGGTTGTCGGATGACGAATGCCAACGAGAAACTTGAAAGGAACAACGACATGGAAACTAAAACCGAAGAAGAGGCGAGACCGGAAGAAGCGAAACCCGAAGCCGAGAAGAAGGGCAAGGGCGGTGCCATTGGCGCCGTCATCGGCACGCTGGTGCTGGCGGTGGCCTGTGCTGTCGGCGGATGGATCGCGAACGACCTGTGGCCTAAGAAACCCATGGCGATGCCGCAGATGCCGCAAATGATGGCGACGGTCGCCGTCAAGGAGGTCGAGGAGCGCACGTACAACCTTCCCGAGAAGTTCGTCGCCCACGCCGAGGCCATGCAGGAAGTTGACCTGCTTCCCCAGGTGGACGGCTACATCAAGGAGATCAAGTTCAAGGAAGGCGACATCGTCAAGGCGGGAACGGTCCTCTACGTGCTGGACGACGAACGGTACCGCGCCGTGGCGAACCAGCGCAAGGCCGACCTGGAGGCCGCCGAGGCCGAGGCCCGCCGCGCGGAACGCTATTGGGAGCGCATGCAGAAGGCCGATTCGCGCGGCATCACGCAGCTTGAGCGCGACAACGCCGAGGCCGGCGCCGAGAAGGCGAAGGCCGCCGTGCTCCAGGCCAAGGCGAACCTCGTCGTGGCCGACTACGACCTCAAGAAGGCGAAGGTGATCGCGCCGATCAGCGGGCAGATCGGCAAGACGAGCGCGCACGTGGGCGACTACGTGGCGCCGAGCAAGGGCGCGCTCGCGCGCATCGTGCAGGTCGACCCCATCCGCGTCACCTTCCCGCTCACGGACCGCGCCTACATCGGCTGGCGCGCGGCGCTGAAGAAGGGCAAGGCGCCAGACTACCGCATGCGGCTCATCCTCCCGGACGGCAGCGAGTACGGCGAACAGGGCACGTGGGACTTCGACGACAACGAGATGAGCAAGGACACGGCCACGATCATCATGCGCCTGTCCTTCCCCAACCCCGACCGCCTGCTGATCCCGAACAGCTACGTGACGCTCCTCACCGACCGCAAGGAGCCGCCGAAGATGCCGTGCATCCCGCAGCAGGCGCTCTTCGACCTCACGGGCGGCAGCCAGGGCGTGTGGGTGCTGAAGGATGACGGCACCGTCGAGCAGCGCGTCGTGGACGTCCGCGAGATGAGCGAGGGGTGGTGTCCGGTCGTGAAGGGGCTTTCGCCGGGCGAGAAGGTCGTCATCTCCGGCACCGCCAAGCTCGGCACCGGCATGAAGGTGAAGGTGGTCGAGCCCACCTCGAACGACGACATCGACCCCAACTACCAGCCGCCGGTGAAGGAGCAGTAGTTTGAACGCGCCCATTCCCAACGCTTCCGACGTGGCGTTCACGGTGCGGTCGTACGAGGCCGGCATCGCGAACCACGTGACGCTGCCGACGCTCTGCAACTACATGCAGGAGGCGGCGGGGATCAACGCGGCGCGCCTGGGGTGGGGAATCCGCGCGCTTCAGGAAGAGGGACGTACGTGGATGCTCGCGCGCCTGCGCGTGCGCGTGCGGCGCTACGTGCCGTGGGGAACGACGGTCACGGTGCGCACGTGGCCGAGCGGCACCAAGGGGCGACTCATCGCCAAGCGCTGCTTCCTGGGACTTGACGACGGCGGGGCCGAGCTTTTCCGCGCGAGCTCCGAGTGGCTTTACGTGGACCTGCGGTCGCAGAAGATCGTGAAGCTGCCGGAGACGTTCGGAGACCTCGTGCCGCCCGGCACGCCCGATTTCGAGCTGCCCGACATCGGCGGCAAGTTTGCGCATCTGCCGTCGGCGGAGGGAAGCGCCGAGATCCTGACCCGCCACGGCGACCTCGACTTCAACGACCACGTGAACAACGTGCATTACGTGGAATGGATGCTGGAGGCGGACGCGCAGGGGCGCGTCCCTCCCGCGTCTTCCTCGCCGGCGGAACTTGACATCGTGTTCCGCCAGGCGGCGCAGGCCGGCGAATCCCTTGCGTCGGAGTTTTGCTCGGGCGGGGGGAAACGGCTCCACGCCATCCGCCGCCGTTCGGACGGCGCGCTCCTCGCCACGGCCGCGACGGTGCCTTTTGCGGCAAGCGGGGACGAACCAACTGCAGTTAGAGAGGAATAGCAGATGAAACTAGGAATCAGAGAGTCGATCGACAAGATCAGGACGTTCTCGCGCGTCTTCGTGGAGCGTCCGCGCTTCGCGATGGTCATTGCGATCGTGCTCACGCTCGCCGGCGTGATGGCCATCACGTGGCTGCCCGTCTCGCAGTACCCGCGCCTCACGCCGCCGTCCATCTCCGTGACGTACAACTACCCCGGCGCGAACGCGAAGGAGATCCTCAACACGGTCGCCATGCCGATCGAGGACGAGGTGAACGGCGTGGACGACATGCTCTACATGGTCGGCTCCTGCTCCGACACGGGCACGTATTCGCTGAACGTCTCGTTCGAGGTGGAGAGCGACCGCGACATGGACATGGTGAAGGTGCAGAACCGCGTGGCGCAGGCCGAGGCGAAGCTGCCCACGGAGGTGAAGCAGCTCGGCGGCCGCATCCGCGCGCAGGCCGAGGACATGCTCGGCGTGATCTGCCTCCGGTCGCCGCGGGGCACGATGTCTCGCCTGCAGATATCCGACTACATCTACGGCAACATCCAGCCGGTGCTGCTCCGCATTCCCGGCGTGGGCGAGGCCACGGTGTACGGCCCGAAGCTCTCCATGCGCGTGTGGATGGACCCCGACCGCATGGCCGCGCAGGGGCTCAACTCCGAGGAGGTGATCGCCGCCGTCACGAAGCAGAACGTCCAGGCGAGCGTCGGCTCCGTGGGCGCCTCGCCCATCCCCGCGCACGGCGCGAAGGTGTACACGCTCACGGCGAAGGGCCGCCTCATGACGCCGAAGGAGTTCAACGAGATCGTCATCCGGCGCGACGCGAACGGCGGACTCGTGAAGCTCAAGGACATCGCGCGCACGGAGGTGGGCGAGGAGAACTACATGTTCACCGGCCAGTTCAACGGCGGCAACGCCGTCTCGATCGCCCTCCAGCAGAAGCCCGGCGCGAACGCGATCGCCACGATGGACATGATCCAGAAGGAGATGGAGCGCCTCGCCCAGTCGTTCCCCGACGACCTCGAGTGGATCACGCCGTACGACGCCACGGACTACGTGCGCATGTGCGTGAAGGAGATCGTGGTGACGCTCGGCATCACGTTCGGCCTCGTGGTGCTCGTGTGCTACCTCTTCCTGCAGGACTGGCGCGCGACGCTCATCCCGTGCCTCACGATCCCCGTCTCGCTCTGCTCCACCTTCATCCTGATGGCGATCCTCGGCTACACGATCAACATCCTCACCCTGTTCGGCCTGGTGCTCGCGATCGGCGTGGTGGTGGACGACTGCATCGTGGTGGTGGAGCGCGTCCAGTTCCTCATCGAGACGCGCGGCCTCAACGCGAAGGAGGCGACCATCCAGGCGATGAGCGACGTGACGAGCGCCGTCATCGCGACCACGCTCGTGCTGCTCGGCATCTTCGTGCCCGTCGGCTTCATGAGCGGCATCACGGGCCGCATCTACCAGCAGTTCTCCGTGACGCTTTCGGCGGCGGTGTGCTTCTCCACGCTCTGCGCGCTCACGCTCGCGCCGGCGCTCTGCTCGCTCATCCTGCGCGAGGCGCGTCCCTACAAGCACGGCCCGCTCGCGTGGTTCAACTGGTGCGTGGAGAAGTTCAAGGGACTGTTCGTGACGGCGGCGAAGTGGCTCGCGAGCCGCATCTTCCTCGCGGGCGTGCTGCTCGTCCTCACCATCCTGCTCACCGTCTCCTTCTTCGCCAAGACGCAGACCGCGTTCCTGCCCGACGAGGACCAGCGCGTGATCTTCGCCTCGATGGAGATGCCCGAAGGCACGGCGCGCGACCGCAGCCGCGACGCGGCCCTCCGCGCCGTGGAGCTGCTGCGGCAGATGCCCGAGGTGGCAAGCGTGCTCTCCATCACGGGCTGGGGCATGATCGGCGGTCGCGGCGAGAACCAGACCACGCTCATCATCGACCTGAAGGGCTGGGACCAGCGGCCGCTGCCCGAACAGCACGCCGCCATGCTCGTCGGCAAGATTCAGGGGCTGCTCGCGGCGGTGCCGGAGCCGAAGTGGCAGGTGTTCATGCCGCCCGCCATCCCCGGCCTCGGCATGGCGAACGGCATCTCCGTCCATATCCAGGACAAGGCCGAGGCCGATCCGATGAAGATGGACGAGATCAAGAAGAAGGTCCTGATGAAGCTGAACCAGAACCCGCACGTCCTCATGGCCTTCGCCGGCTACAACGCCGAGACGCCGCATCTCAAGTTCAACCTCGACCGCGTGAAGGCCGAGATGTTCCACGTGCCGGTGGCGACGATCTACGCGACGCTCCAGAACTACCTCGGCTCGCGCTACGTGAACGACGTGAACCTCGGCACGCAGGTGAACCGCGTGACCGTGGCGGCGGAGGCGTCCGCCCGCGCCACGCCCGAGGCCGTGGAGCGGCTCTACGTGCGGTCGGACACCGGGTCGATGGTGCCCGTGGGCTCGCTCGGCACGATCTCGCGCGAGCTCGGGCCGCGCACGATCTACACGCGCGACAAGTACGTGACCGCCGGCCTCACCATCCTGCCGCTGCCGGGCGTGCCGTCCGGCCTCGTGATGAACGAGATCCGCGAACTCCTCAAGGAGGAGCTGCCGGAGGGCTACGGCTACGACTGGGCGGCGCTCTCCTTCCAGGAGGCCCGCAACGAGGGCACGGCCGCGCCGCTCATCCTCCTCGCCGTGCTCTTCGGCTACCTCTTCCTCGTGGCGCAGTACGAGTCGTGGACGATTCCGCTCCCCGTGATGCTCTCCATCTTCGTGGCGGTGTTCGGCGCGCTTCTGGGCCTCAAGTACTGGGGCATCTTCGCGACGGGCAAGCCGTTCGCGCTCTCGATCTACGCGCAGCTCGGCCTCGTGCTGCTCGTGGGCCTCGCCTCGAAGAACGCCATCCTGCTCGTGGAGTTCGCGAAAGACAAGCGCGAGAACGAGGGCTACTCCATCGTGGCCGCGGCGGGCGCGGCCGCGGGCGAGCGCCTGCGCGCCCTCCTGATGACGGCGCTCACCACGCTCCTCGGCACGCTCCCCATGATGATCGCCACGGGCGCGGGCGCCGCGAGCCGCAACCACCTGGGCACGACCGAGTTCTTCGGCATGCTCGCCTCCGTGGT
>JAFRSR010000223.1 GCA_017427485.1 Kiritimatiellia bacterium | reverse complement strand
GTCGCGCCGGGCGACGCGGCCGACACGGCCATGCGCGATCCGCCGCCAAGGTCATGCCAATAGCGCGGCCGCCAGTCGAACTCGCCCGCGCCCACGTCCGGTGCGCCGTTGTAGACGCGCTGCCCGCCCGCGAAGTCCGTGTTCCGCAGGAGGATTTCCGGAATCGCATACTGGAAGCATGCGTTCTCGGCGGACATCGGATCGGCCGCCGCGTCCACCGCCGCCGCGTCAAACGTCGCCGGACGCCAATATGCATCCACCGCCACCGCGCCCGTCACGATCCCCTCGCGCGTCGGATCGCCGTTGTTTCCGCTCGTGATCAAGAAGGTCGCGGACGGCACGACGCAGCCGTATGCCCACTTCACGGCACAGTTTGACCCGCCGAGGAAGAGGCAGTTGCGCACCGGCCAGAACGAATTCACCGGATAGTTGTGGAGCGCGGGCTTCGACGTGCCGTCCGCTCCGCGGTTATTCGCGCCGAACGTGCAGAAGTCCGCGTAGTACGGCTGGTAGACGGCAATGGAGCCAACGATGTTGTCGTCCGCCACGCACCCGTAAAACCACTGCGGCTCGCGCACGAGACAGTATCCGCCGCCATTGCCGTTCTTCACGAAAAGGCAGTGGACGTAGCTGCCGAAGATCGCGGCGGACGTTCCCTGTCCGCAATTGTTGGAGATGATGCAGTTCTCGACGACCGTGACGGGCACCGGCGCAAGGCCCGGTCCGGGCGCGCCCGGCCGCTCCGCACACAGGATGCCGCCGCCGGACACGTTGTCGAAGACCTCGTATTGGTAGGCGGTTTCGCCGGCCAGCGTGCCGCCGCCCGTCACGGTGAAGCCGTTCAGGTACGCGCCCTTCTGCATCATGACGCACCGCATCGCCCCCTCGCCGTAGCCTGTCGAGGTGGCCGCCTTCACGCCCGTGATGAACGTCTGCTCCGCGCCCGCCGTCGAGACGAGCCGCACGCCCGCCGGCACCACCACGCGCGACGGCAGCTGGACAGTGGCATTCGTTTTCGAATACCAGAGCGAATAGACGAGGTTCGTGTGGATCATCGACCCGACGTTGTAGTTGCCCGGCAGCGCGTAGACCGTGTCGCCCGACTCCGCTTTCGCCATCACGTGCTCCAGCGTGTCGAGCGCCGACGCCTCGCTCCAGCCCGTCGCGCCGGAAGTGCCGTTCGCGGCGTCCACGTACCAGTTCGTGTTCACCACCGCCTTTATTGCGTAGCCGTTTGCATGGTCGTCCAGCGATGTCGTGAACGTGTAAGACGTCTCACCCTCCAGAATCTCCCCGTTCACGGAAAGCCCCAGCACCTGACGCGCACCATCGGTCGCCGTCACCGACACTTCCGTTCCCCAGTCCACCGCACCTGATGACGTGACGGAAATTGACGCGCCCTGCGCCGTCACCGTCACGCTTGCCTTGCCCGGCACTTGGTACGCGCCGGCCGTCGGCTTGCCGTTTACGAAGTACGGCATGTTGCCGTCCATGTCGCACGCGATGTGCCGGTAGTAGTTTGAGTAGGCCACCGTTTCGCTCCAGACGCTCGCGTCGAGTCCGTCCCACGCCGTGCCGCCGCCCACGGCGGGCGAGCCGGAGCAGACGTGGAAGTCGCCGCCCGCCGCGTCCACGAAGAGCGGGTCGGCCTTCACGTAGTTGACGCCTTCCGCGTTCCGCGCCGCCGCGCCTTTGTAGTCGTAGTTCCAGATCACGTTGCCCATCATGCGCTTGGACGTGTCGCCTGCCGTCGACGCGGCGGAGTCCACGAGAATCGAGTTGAAGAAGTCGCCGTCAGCCCCGCTGAGGATCTTCGTGGACGGCGTGGCGCGCAGGGTGGAGTTGACCACCATCACGCCGGTATGCGTGTCGAACAGCATTCCCGGCTGGTCGACCACGCACGAGGTGAGGATCTCGCGGCCCTTGGCGGCGTTGTTCTGCGGGCTGAACACGCCGCCGCCATTCACGACGCGGTTGTCCGCGAAATAGCACTTCACCGCCACGCCGTTCGCGAACGCCCCGCCAGCCCAGTACGCCACGTTGTTCGTGACGATGCACTCCACCAGCCAGCAGCGCTCGCTGTTCGTGGCTAGCATGGCGCCGCCGCGCCCGTAGGAGTTTCCGGAGCTGATGCCGGTCTCGCCGCCGGCGGTGTGCCCGCCCGTCAGGGTAAATCCCTGGAATGCGATGAAGCAGTTGTCGGTCGCGCGGATGCAGCGCACGGCGTTCGTGGAGCAGCCCTGCCACGCCGCCGGCGCGTCCGGGTCCGCCTCTCCGGTGATCACCGTGTTCTCCGCGCCGCCCGTGCCGATCACGCGGTAGCGCGTGTCCCCATGCGAGACGAGCACGCGGCTGTTGCAGTGGAGTCCGGAATTGACCGTCAGCCCCGCCGAATAGGTGCCCGGCGCCACGTAGACTACGGCCCTGTTGGCCGTGCTGTTCGGCACGGCGTCGAGCGCCGCCTGGATGCGCGCGTAGGGTTCCGCCTTCGTGCCGGCCCCCGTGTCCGCGTTGCCGTCCTCCGCCGCGGCGTCAACGTAGACGACATGCGTCGCCAGGCAAAAGGTGAGCGTCATGACCCGTCCGTTCTCGGGAACGAACGGCACGCGCTCGTTCGCGTCCGGGAAGACGTAGCGGTCCGGCACCGAGCCGCCCTGCACGAGGTACCCGAAGAACGGCTTGAGGCTGGCCGCCGCCAGCGTCGCCGCGTCATCCGCCTGCAGGTCGTAGCAGACGGGCCACGTGTCCGTATAGACGGTCTGGGCGATGTTGGCCACGCCGTGCACGCCGTTCACCGAAATACAGCTCGTGTTGTCGCTGTTGAACGAAATCGCGGCGGCGGGGGTCATCGTCTCCTGCACGGCGCCCGCGTGGATTTTTCCGTCCACGGGCGTCACGGCATGGCCGTAGCAGTCCGTCCAGCGGTACTCCTCCGGCAGAACGTCCAGCAGCGCGGCGTCGCCGACGTTCAGCGCCGGCGAGTCGGCCACCGTCGCGTTCGCCAAGGTCGTGGCCTTCACCAGCCGGAAGTCGTTCACCGCGGCGCCGGCCGTCACGCCGTCGGACTTGGAGAACACGCTCGTCGCCGTCGCGTTCGTGCTGGAGACGTCCGTTGGGTTCGAGGCGTTGCCCATGCTGCCGCGCCCGCTGGAGAACACGGAGTTCCTCAAGATCGGCGAGTAGATGCCGCCCTGCCTGAAGATCGTGTTGCAGATGTAGCGCGGCGCGGTCGTGGACGTGCCGTTGCGCGCGTTGTCCTGGATCGTGCAGTTGATCACGTGGTTGGCCGTCGCGCCGTCGCCCTTGGTGCCGCGCAGCAGATGGCAGTCAAGCGTCAGCACGCCGTTGTGGGCCACCGCGCACCACGCGAGGTTGCAGTAGTCGGCCACGGTCGGAACCGCCGTCGCGCGGCAGTGCGTGATGACCGTCCGCGCCACGTTCACGTACCTGAGGGCGGCTCTGCAGGAATAGCAGTCGTCGATCGCGCAGTCTGCCACCCACGGCATCCCCGCCATCGCCGTCGCGGCGTCCAGCTTGCAGTACACCGCCGCGCCGCCGTTGGGATTGCTCCCGTTGCCGAGCTTCGAGGTGCCGCAGCGGCGGATGGTGAAGCCCCGCACCACGGTGCCGGCGGCGGCGGCCTTCGCGATCACCACGCCGCCCACGGCGTCGGCGGAAGTCGACGCCCCCTCCACGTAGTTGCCCACGAGGTGCGTCACGTCGCGCCCGCCCGAGGACTTGAGCGTGATCGGCTTGTCGATGTACACGCGGCAGGCGTGGTAGCCGGTCGTCGCCGCCACCTTCCCCTGGTCGTCGCCGTAGGTGCCGGGCGCGACCAGCACGGTGTCGCCGTCCGCCGCCGCGTTCACGCCCTCCTGGATCGTCTTAAACGCCATTTGCCAAGACGATCCGTCGTGTCCCGCGTAGTCGGACAGTTTGTTGTCCACGTAGACGGTACCGGCGTGCGCCGTCTGCGCACCCAACCATGTCATGGCCGCCACGGCCATTCCACACGCAACGATACTAGATATTCTCATGGGTTCTTCCTCTTGTCACAAGTTGGTGCTCAAGAGTATATCAAAACTCCGCCCGTTTGTGTAAAACGCAACCGGTCCTTGCGGCATGGCATTCTCCTTCGCCTTTCTTCATTTTCCGGGGGCGGCGACTTCCACCAGCGCAAAGCCGTTTGGCACAAGCAGAAGTTCAAGCATGCCGTCGTTGTCGACGTCCAATGTCGTTTCCGTGTAGGTCCTGATGTCGTCAGTCACGTGGCACGTGGCGCGTCGCCCGACACAATCCTCCGGCAGCCGGATCTTCACCGTCCGCCAGTCCTGCACGTTGTCGTCGTTCGAATACCTCGCCAGCCACACGGCCAGCCTGCCGTCCTTGCCCTTCGCCGACGTTACGAACAGCTGGCCGCCGGAGGCGCCCTCCGAAATCTGTTCGTCCGCCGTTGCCCGCACCTGCGTCCCGTAGTCGTGAAGAAGCCTGCCCCATGCGCGGAAGGGATAGTATCCCTTCATCTCGCGGCACGAGATCGGATCGAACAGCATGTTCATGCCCCCGTACGTGCGTACGTCGTAGTACATCGCCACGTCCACGGGCGCGCCCTGGCATTCCGACATCATGGCGGCCGCGAACGCCGCCCCCTTCTGGATGAAGCGCCCAGACTCGACCTGCCGGGAATACTCCCATTCGCCTCCGGCCCTGAAGGTGCGCACGTAGTTCCACTCGCCGAGTATGGACTCCGTGCGTTCGAACCCGTTCGTGTCCAGCAACGCCCTTACATCTCGGGCGATTTTGCCCACGACATGCGCGTCGGTCTTGTACGCGTGCCAGGAGTAGAAGTCGAGAGGCACGTTCTCGCGCCGACAGAACGGCAGGAAGGAATCCTTCCAGGCGAGCGCGTTCGCAAAGCCGGGGCCGCCGATCTTGAGTCTCGGAAAACGGCCCTTCAGGTGGACGGCGGCAGTCTTGAACAACTCGAGGAACTGCTCCCGCGTACCGGTCCACGCGCTCGGTCCCAGATCCGGTTCGAACCAGATCTCCCAGTAGCGGATGCCGTAGCGGCGCCCGTTCGCCCACCCCTCGTTGCAGTGCAGGATGATGTGTTCGCACACGCGCGCCCATTTCGCGAAATCCCTGGGCGGGTGCGTATGGTACTTCTTCGCCCCGCTTTCGATCGACGGCCCCAGACGGTAGAAGGGTTCCGTGCCGCATTCCCTCATCAAGTCCAGGGCCATGTCCGTGTACGTGAAGTCGTAGTTTCCCGGGTCGTTCTCGTCCGCGTCGGGGTTCGGAAAGATGGCGTCGACGTCGATGGTGTGCGGTCCTCCGAACTCCCAGGAGTGGTTCATGTCATGCGTTCGCCCAAAGGGGATTCGCGCATGCCGCCAGGCCCGGCTGTTGCTCTTGAACTTGGCGGGGCCGCCGTTGACGGCGTTCATCGGCTTGATCGCCCCGATCTCGTCGGCGGGATCCACGGACACGATCCAAGCCCCGGAGGGCGCGCAGAACGCCACGCCCGCAGCCAGGAATGCCGACGCCGCCACAAGAAATCGCCACATATCGATCATCCTTCCTTCGCAAACCGATTGAAGACCTTTCATTGCTATTTGCCTTTCACTTGTTCCGCTCTGATGCGCCCCGGAGGAGGACGCGGCGAGAAGTCGCCGCCGATCTGCCGCCCCACGCGCAGGGCGTTGCCGAGATCCTCCAGCTCGTAGACGCGCAGGCGCTTCTGGACGCCGGGATGGTTGGGCGAATGGAGCGCGATCGCGAGCGTCCCCTCGAACGTGCGGAACACCATGCCGTGCCCCGAATCGTGCTCGTAGATGACCGTGTGGTCCGTCCACGGCCCGCGCAGCTTCCCAGACGCCGAACGCGAGGCGATCTGCAGATAGCCCCGGCGAGCCGAGCTCCACAGCATGAACAGCTCGCCCGTCTTCGAGCGGTAGAGGAACGGGCCGTCCGTCACGTACGTGCGCGCGGGGAACTTCGCGGCGTCTTCCTTCCAGAGGTCGCTCGCGCGGAAGAGCGTCACGGGCTTCCCCGCGGCCCGCGTCAGGTCCGGCGTCAGCTCCACCGCGTCCATCGTGCCGTCGCGCATCTGCGTCCACTCGTGGCAGAACACCATGTAGGGCTTGCCGTCCTCCTCGAAGAACGTGCCGTCGAGCGTGGCCCAGTCGCGCGGCGGGATCGGGCCGTCGCTCCACACCTTGAACGGCCCCTCCGGACGGTCGGCCTTGAAGATGTAGGTGGAGAGGCGCTTGCGCAGGTAGTTTCCCTTCGGCTGCCATCCCTTCTCCGCCATCGGCCGCACGCAGTTCGTGGGACACAACTTCGTGCAGATCGTGCCGAAGATGTAGTACGCGCCCTTGTAGACGTGCATCTCGGGCGCCCAGACCGCCGAGCAGCCGTACGAATCCGGCACGCGCAGCACCTGCGTCATCGCGCTCCAGTCCGTCAGGTTCGTGGACGTGCGCATCATCACGCCCGCCCCGACGGGCTCGCTCATCCTGCTGAGCTGGTACAGCCGATAGCATTTCGCGGCGTCGTCCCGCCAAATGAACGGGTCGCTCACCGTGAACGACGACTCCGCCATCAGGCATTGAGGACAGAAGACAGACGACAAAAGACAAAGGATGGCGGTTCCCGCCTTTGTCCTCCGTCTGCTGTCCTTTGTCCTTTCCATGACCTAACCCTACTTCATCAGCAGAAGCGTGCCGTTGACGTCCGAGAAGTTTTTCAGATAGGCGACGCCCGCGCCCTCGAAGCGGAAGGCGAACACGTTGTCGCCGCCGGCCAGGCGCTTCCTGATGATCCCGGGCGCCACCGGCTCCTCCGCGCCGCCGTTGACGGAAAGCCACAGCGTGCCGTCGCCCTCCTGCGACACCTCCCACATGCTGCTGCTCATGCCTCTGGAACTCCGCCAGACGGCCTCCAGCGACTGCGCGTCGGAGAGCTGCACACCCGAGGCCGTGTGCAGCGCGTTCGACGAGGCGGCAGATACCGTAAGGCGCTTGCTGCCGCCGAGGTCGGCCTTGTACTGCGGACGCCAGTCGTGTTCCACCGCGCCGATGTCGACCGTGCCGTTGTACACGCGCTGCGTGCCGTAGAAGTCCGTCTCCTCCGGATCGCCGGAGAGCGAGAAGTTCGCGCCCGCGTCGATGTTTGCCGATCCGGCCACGGGACGGTAGTTTTCGTCCACCTCCACCTCCGCCACCACGAGGCCCGGACGCGCGGCTGAAGACGTCTTCAAGTAGGTGGCGCTCGGCACCACGCAGTTGGTGCAGCCGTCGACGGGGATGTTTGGCGTGCCGCCGAGGAAGAGGATATTCACCAGCTGGGACTTGCCGTCGTCTCGCACACGCAAGGTGCCGGTTCCCTCCTGTCCATTTCCGCCCGCCATGTGGTTGTTCTTGCCGATCGTGCAGTTCACCACGAGATACGGCTGGTCGATGGAGGTTGCGCCGCGCACCTCGTCGACGATGCAGTTGCGCATCGCCGCCGCGTCGTAGGTGGCGGCGCCGGCCCCCTGCTGGGCCATCGTGCCCTGGAACCGGCACCGCTCGTACACGCCGCGGTACCCGCCGCCGCCGTGCGCCGCGCCGCAGTTCTTGATGAAGCAGTCGCGCACGAACACGGAAGGATTCGCCGCAGACGACAATTCCTTCGAGAAGACGCCGCCGCCAAACCTGTTTTCAGCACCCGTGGCAACCGGGCAATTGTTGGAGAACGTGCCACCGTCAAGAAGCGTGAACCCGCGCAGCTCGGTGTTCGGCGCCATCGTCACGCACCGCATGAGGCTGTTTGACGAATCCAGCCCGCCAAGGAACCCGAACACATTTCCCGTTCCCGTGTAGTGAAGTCCCTTGATGGTGGTAACCGCCGCGCCGTCCGTGGAGACGAGCCTGACGCCTTCCGGAATGTAAACGCGCGAACGCAGATAGACCGTCTCGTCCGACATCATGAACCCGTCCTCGTACGTACCCGGCAACGCGTGCACCACGTCGCCCGCGTCGGCGTATTCAAACGCGGCCTCGAGCGTCTTCTTCGCCGCTTCGGCCGTGCGTCCGTGGTGCGCGACGTCGTCCACGCCGTTGACGGCGTCCGCGTACCAGTTGGTGCTCGCGAGCGCGCGGATGTCCAACGCGCCGCCGGCGAGAAACACGTCGGCGGGCATGAACGTGGCGGAAAGTCCGTCCACCACCACGCCGCCGATCTCAATCCCGTACACCTCGCGCGCGCCGCCGGAGAGCGTAACCGTCACGGGCTCGTTGAACGCGACCGTTCCGTCCTCGGCGCCCGTGAACGAGAACGAGGAGCCCTTGGGCGCGACGGGGACGGCGATGCGCGCCGGCCGCTGGTACGCGCCGGACGTGGGCTTGCCGTTCACGAAAAACGGTTCATCGCCGGCCAGATCGTGCGTCACGAGCGCGTAATACGTCTCGTAGGCCGTTGCATTGCCCAGCTCGCCGAGGCCGTCCCAGGCCGTTCCGGCGCCGAAGGCGGGAGAGTTCGCGAGGAGGCGCCAGTCACCATGCTCCGTGTCATCGACGAAGAGCGGATCCTTCTTCACGTAGTGGATGCCGTTCGTGTTGATGTTGGAATTGTACGTGAAGTCGTTGAACACACAGCCCATGATGCGCTTCTGGCTGCTGTTGGCGCTGTTGTGGCGGGCGTGGTTGACGATGGTGTTGAACACGTATCCGTGCGCAGACGCCAGCACCATGTTCCGGTTCGTGTAGTTGCGGATGGTCGACTGCGCCACGTACACCGTGTTGGGGAAGAATACGCTGTTGTCGGCGGGCACGTCATGTCGGCCGATGAGGCACGAGCCGATGCGGACCGCGTCCTCGAACACGTAATTTCCCAGCCAGGTGTTGTCATAGAACCGGCAGCGGTACGCCGCGCCCTTGAACATCGCGACGGCGCGCGTGGCGCAGTTGTTGGTGACAATGCAGTTGACGAGCGCCGGGCGCGTTCCGTCGCAGAGCAGCGCTCCGCCTCGGGTGGCTGCACTATTGACAGCATTGTTGGTGTTCGCCACGTGTCCGTCCGTCAGCGTGAAGCCGTCGAACACTGCCGGCACGTTGGCCGCGTAGATGCAGCGCACAGCAGCAGGACCGCAGCCCCCGGAGGCATTCTCGGACGTGGTGTCCGCCGCGCCGCGGATGACGGTATTCTCCGGGCCGTCCGTTGCGACGAAGCGATATGCGCCGGACGTGATCTGCACACGGTTCGAGGTGGCGCCTTGCCCTCCGTATTCGCCTTGGTCGTACACGCCGCTTGCCACATGCACGTAGGAAGTCGACGAGCCGGTGGCGTTGACGGCATCCTGGATCGACTGGAACGGCGCCGCTTCGGTGCCGTCTCCGCCCGCCGATGCGTCCCTGTCCACCCACAGTTCCTTCACGGCCGACACCGCGCTCAGCGTCCAGACGCTGCCCTTGTCCGGCACCAAGATCGCCTCGTCGCCCTTCGTGGCAGGTTTCATGTTCAAGTAGGACGATATGGCGTCGCCGACACCCACGCTATACTTGTAGAACATGAGCTTCTTGCCGGAGTCGAGATGGGGCGTAAGGCGGTAGTAGAGGGGCCATCTGTCGGAATAGACCTCGCACTGCGTGTTCACCACGAACTTCTGGGAACCGTTGATCGACACGTTGCGCTGCAGCTTGATGCAGGATTCCGGCGTCACGAGCTCCTGCGACGCGCCCGCGTGTACCTTGCCGTTCTCCGGCGTAAACGGCTTGCCGTAGAAGTCGACGTAGCGGAACTCCTCGGGGAACAGCTCGAGCCATGACGCCGACCCGTGGTTGGCGGCACCGGCCTTGTACGCGTCGCTTGACATGAACGCGTGGCTGGCGAGCGGACGGAAGTCGCCCAAGGGGAGGTTTACCACTTGGCTTCCGCTCTTGACGAGCGTATTGGCAAAGGTTCCGGCGGCCCCCGATGCGAGAGTCAACGAACCCACATTGAAGATGTTGTCCTGAAAGTCGTATCCATTTACCGCATCGACACGTTGAGAGGTCGTAAACTGGATGATGGTGTTGTAAATCTTATTCGGCGCACTTGTCGACGTGACGCGGTTGCCGAAGTCGGCGAAGTAGCAGTTGGCGATGACGTCGCAGTTCCCGACGGCGATTCCCGTGCAGTGCGTGAAAACGGAGTGAATGGCGTTGATGTTCTGTCCGCAGGCGGTGTTGTTGCCGTCCACCGTGATGTCCGTTACCCACGTACGGGCGCAGTTGACGTTGCCAAGGATACCGGCTGACGCTGACGCATTGGAGATAACGCAGTCCACCACCCACGGCAAGCTGGCGATTCCCGTACGGTTTCCTGGATTGGGCAGGAACGAGATTCCGCCGCCTCGTACGCCGGCACTTGGCGCGACCTCGCGGATGGTGAACCCCTCCACGCGCGAGTTCAATCCCTTGCCGCCCGAAACGTTCTCGATCACGAAACCGGCGACCGCGCCCGTGCCGGTCCCGGCCGTGCCCGTGCCCTTCTTGCCCACGATGTGCGTGACCGCCTTGCCCTTGCTGGACTTCACGGTCACGGCCTTCGTGGACGGGAGCAGGACGCGCGTCGTGATGTCGGCACCGCTGACGGAAGACGCGCGCGTGCCCTGGTCGTTGCCGTAGGTGCCGGGCGCGACCAGCACGGTGTCGCCGTCCGCCGCTGCGTTCACGCCCTCCTGGATCGACTTAAACGCCATTTGCCACGACGAGCCGTCGTGTCCCGCGTAGTCGGACAGTTTGTTGTCCACGTAGACGGTGCCGGCAACGGCGTCCAACGCCAGAACAGCCGCCATCCAACAGCTCGTGGTAAGCTTTACCGCATCCATACTCATACTCCTTTTCAATCATGCGATTTCCTTAAATGACGCTTCAATACGCTATCGCTGCGTAGACTTGACAAACGGCGCGTCGATGCCGCGTTTCTTCGGGTCTTCTCTGACATGACTGTATTCTACCAAAAACGCCGCCCTGCCGCAATCCCGCCAGCCGGCGGGGTTTATGGTATAATTACCGCCACGCGTATGGCAGAGGAAATCTCGGAACAGCAGATCACGGCGGCGCTCAGGCGCCATTTCGGCTATGACGACTTCCGCGACGGGCAGTACCAGCCCATCGCGGAGGTCGTCAATGGACGTGACGCCGTCGTCGTCATGCCGACGGGTTCGGGCAAGTCGCTCTGCTACCAGCTCGCCGCGCTCATGCTGCCCGGCACAACGCTCGTCGTCTCGCCGCTCATCGCGCTGATGAGGGACCAGGTCTCCGCGCTCGAAAAGCGCCAGATCCCCGCCACGTTCATCAACTCGTCCGTCCCGGCCGACGAAATGGCGTTCCGCCTCGCCGCGATGGCGCACGGCGACTACAAGCTCGTCTACATCGCCCCGGAACGGTTCAGGAGCGCGGAGTTCCTCAACGCCGTCGCCCGCACGGAGCTCGCCCTTCTCACCATCGACGAGGCGCACTGCATCAGCCAGTGGGGACACGACTTCCGCCCGGACTACCTCAACATCCGCGACGCCCTCGACGGCTTCCCCGACATCCCCATCCTCGCCGTCACGGCCACCGCCACGCCCGACGTGCGCGCCGACATCATCCGCCAGCTGCGCCTCGGCGAGGCGCCGCGCGAGAAACCCTACGTGCAGGTGCAGGGCTTCAGCCGCGACAACCTCTACCTCTCCGTCCACGAGACGCGCAACCACGAGTCGAAGTACCGCCACGTCACGGACCTCGTCCGCAAGCACCGCACCGGCATCGTCTACGTCGCCACGCGCAAGCACGCCGAAAGCGTGTTCGCGAGGCTGTCGGGCGAAGGCCGCAGGCTGGGAGAATCGACCGTCCTCCTCTACCACGGCGGACTCCCCGACGCCGAACGCACGCGCGTCTACAACGCCTTCGTGAGGGCCAAGTACCCCGTCGTGGTGGCCACCAACGCGTTCGGCATGGGCGTGGACCGCGCCGACATCCGCTTCGTCGCGCACTGGGACATCCCCGGCTCGATCGAGGCCTACTACCAGGAGGTCGGACGCGCCGGGCGCGACGGTCTCCCCTCCTTCTGCGAACTCCTGTTCTCCTACGCCGACGTGCGGACGCAGCGGTTCTTCATCGAAGGGGCCAACCCGACGTGGGAGATCGCCCGCGGCGTGCTCGCAGACGTCCGCCGGCGCGCCAAGGGGAAGCCGGTCGCCGTCGACTCGGACGCACTCGCCGCCGAGCTCGACTCGAACGGCATCGCCATCGAGACCGCGCTCAACGTGCTCGCCCAGCACAAGGCTGTCACGCTCGTCCCGGGTGCGCACTTCCGCGACCCGCCGCTGGTCTCGCCAATCCCCCACGCGGACGATGACGCCCTCCGCAAGGTGTTCGAGTCCCGCCGCGAGAAGGAACGGCGCGACCGCCAGCGGCTCCAGGACATGATCAACTTCTGCGATACGCCCGGCTGCCGCCACCGCTTCATCCTCTCCTACTTCGGCGAGCAGACGCGCGCGGACGTCTGCGGAGGCTGCGACCACTGCGGCCCGCGCACGGCGCCCGAGCCTCTCACGGACGCCCAATGGACGATTGTCCAGAAAGTCCTCTCCTGCGTCGGACGGATGAAGGGCGAACACACGGCCAGCCACGTGACCGAGGTTCTCGTCGGGACAAGGAGCGCATACGTTGAGCAGCATGGGCTCACGGCCCTTTCGACCTGGAACATTCTCCACGGATTCAAAAGCGACGTCCTGGGCATCCTGGTCGAAACGCTCGTCCGGGCCGGATGCATCCGCTACGTCGCCGACGGCGACAGCCGCGTGGCGCTCACGGCCAAGGGCCTCCGCGTCGCACGGCGGGAAGAACCCGACTTCACGATCCGCTGGCCGACGGAGACGGCACGGGTTCGCCCGGCGCGCACCACGGCCAGGGCTCCGGCCCCGCGCCTCTTCGACGACTTCGGCGGTCACCTCTCCCCCGATGCGCATCGGCGCGCCACCGCCCTCCGCCGCTGGCGCAAGGACGTGGCGGACGACCTCGGCGTCGCCGCCTTCCGAATCATGAGCAACAAGACCCTTTTCCGCATCGCCGAAGAAAACCCGCGCACCCTCTCCCATCTCAGCCACATCGTCTACAACCAGACGCTCAACGCCTACGGAGAGGATATCCTCGACGTCCTCAGCGACACATTGGCCTAGACCTTCAAGAAAGTGTTCTTGCGGTAGAGGAAGAGGAGCAGCAGCCACTCGACGATGATCTGCCCGGCGATCAGCGCCACCTTCGACCAGCTTCCGTCACCCAATCCCGCGACGCCGGAGAAGAAGAAATTCGAGATCGCGCGGAACTGGACGAAACGCATGAGAAGGTAGATGGTGATGGCGTTCATGCCGATCACGCGGAAGAAGAACGCCCAACGCCGGCACCCCAACACGTCAATGATCCAGTAGAAGAGCGCGAGCGTGGCGAAGGAATAGGCGCCGGCGGCCAGCACGAACGTGGAGGTCCAGATCTTCTTGTTGATCGGGCACCACGGCTCCCAGGCGAGGCAGGCGACTGTGGAGACGACGCCCGCGCCTAGGAGCAGCAGCGCCTTGCGGTTGCCCGAGACGTCCGTCCGCCGCAGGAGCTCGCCGGAGAAGACGCCGAGCATGGCCGTGGCGACGGCGGGGATGCTTGAGAGGATGCCCTCCGGGTCGAACACGAGTTCGTGCATCTTGCCGGGCAGGAAATTGCGGTCCACCCACCCCACGAGGTTGCCGACGAACGAGAAGCCGTCCGTACCGAAGGCCGCATACTCGGCCACCTTTTTGGCGATGGCGGGATCCGTGGACGCCGCCAGCGCGGCAGCGTCTGGCGCGGGCACGAACTTCAGCAGCGCCCAGTAGCCGACGAGGATCGCCACCAGCACGCCGAAGCGAACGACAAAGGAACGCACGAACAGGGCGAGCAAAGCCGCCACGGCCCAGCCGATGCCGATGTGCCCCAGCACGTGTGCGTACCGTACGTTGGCGAAGTCGAACGCGAAGAACTTCGAGGAGGCAAAGCCCAGGAAGACGAGAAGCGCCATCCGCACGAGGATCTTGCGGACGATCGCCGCCGTGGACTTGCCGCGCGCGAGCTGTCCGGCGAGGGAGTACGGCCAGGAGACGCCCGCGATGAAAAGGAAGAGCGGGAAGATCGTGTCGTGGTGGCGGAAACCGTGCCAGACGACATGCGTCATCTGCTCGGCGAGCCAGCAGTCCTTCGCGCCGAAAACCGTGCAAAGCGCCAGCACCAGGCTTGAACCGCCTATGATGCAGAACATGTCCGCTCCGCGCAGGGCGTCCAGCGACATCAACCGTTGCGACTTGTCCATTTTCGTTAACCCTCCATTTGGAATTCGGCAATCACTTGAGGCGACGCGGCTGGCCCTCGGGCGCCGCGTAGGAACGCATCTCGTAGGGACCGAGGACGATTTCGAGCGTCTCGGTGCCCATGAGGCCGCCAACGCGCGTGTCCTTCACGAGGTCGCGCGTGCGGGCCGGCACCTCCAGCTTCACGCGCACGGGCTTTGCGTCCGTGTTGACCACGTAGAACCAGCTCGCGCCCTCGTACGTCTTCTGGCGCAGGCGCACGGCGTCGGAACCGGGTGCGCCCACATCGTCGAACACGACAGCCGGCAGCGCGCGGAACGCCTGCACGAACGGCACGAACACGTCCTCCATGCCGTACGTACCAATGAGAAACCCGCCCTTCGAGACGCCGAGCACGTCGCCGTAGCGGAGCGGCTCCACGAAGTGCCGCAACGCATTCACGCCGCTCGGGTTGATCGTCGTGACGCGCCAGACGCACTCGTTCAGCCAGTCGCAGGACAGCGAATTCGCCGCGCCCTTCTTGGCGCTGCGCCCGATGGCGCTTTCCCAGTAGCGGTCATGCTGGTGTACCCACGGACGCTTCGCGCCCTGCAGGAGCGCGTAGAAGCCGGGGAGCGTGTCGAGCACGCGCTGGTGGTCGCGCGCCGCCGGGTTGGGGTAGCGCCCGCGGTCGCGCCAACGGTAGTCGGCCGGCACCATCGTCTGGCTCAGGACCAGATTCGGGATCTCCTTCCCGAGGCGCGCGCGGTCGAGGCCGCACGCGCGGTTCTGCCGTTCCATGAAACCGGGCTTCGTGAAATCGGGGTGCCGGACGTCCGCCGGGATCATGTAGTTGATCCAGAGCTTGAGGTCGGGACGCCGTTCGGCGAGCTTGCGCGCTTGCTGGGCGTAGAACGCCGTCACCTGGTCGCAGCGCCACTGGATCCAGTCCTCCCAGGCGTTCGCGCGCAGCCAGGCGGCGTACGCCGCGCCGCGCAGGGGATCCTTCTTCGAGACGGGGATATTCAGCCCCTTCGCCTTCGCGAACGCCTGCACGGTGTAGTCGTTGTAGCCGCTGATGTCGTCGCCGAACGTGAGCATGCAGTGGCGCGTCACATGCAGGCACACGCCCTTGAAGGAGGGATGGTCGGCGCCTTGGTCGAGCAGGGCGTCGATCATGTCGTCGATGTAGTGCTGCACCTTGTGGTGATGGAAGTTGAAGTTGGGAGGCGTATCGTGCCAACCACCCCAGTTGGGCTTGCCCGTGTCATGGATGGCGATCGGGCTATCATGGAGCGAGCCGTCGGACATCGATTCGCGCGTGACGAGGTCCTCCGGCACGGGCATCGTGTTCGGATTGATCGTCGGGTAGAACGACAGGCCCTCGCAGTCGAACTTCGCGTACCATGCGCTGAGGAAGTCCGGCGCGTGGTGGCGCGGGTTGTAGCGCGCGCCGATGAGGCCGTGGTACCAGGCGCCGGGATAGGCGAGCACGTTCTCGCCCGTGTACTTCATGAGCGCGGCCGTGCGGTCGATGAGGTTTTCGAGGTCGTCCGGGAGGTAGCCGTTAGACTTCGGCACGGCGAAGTCGTAGCCGATCGCGGGGTCTTCGTAGTAGAGCACGACCGAACGGCGCGGCACCTTGTGCGGCGCTGCGGCCTGGGAGAACTCCTTGCGCCGGACGTCGCGCCAGAACCGCTTCGCGCCGCTTTCAGGCTTCGGGTCGGGCGGCTCGTGGATGTCCGCCGGTGGCAGCGCGCCCCCCTCCACGCGGTACACGCGCACGGACGCGATCGCGGCGGGCGCGCCCGGGCGCGCCGTCATCGCCACGAGCGCCACCTCGGGCGCACTCGTCCAGTACAGGCAGCGGTGCGTGAGCACGCGCCCAGTGTTGGGATATTCGTCGCCGGCGGCGTAACCCACCTGCATCGTGTAGTCGCCGCCCGCGCGGCGCGCGTCCTGGATGATGATGTCGGCCGTACGCACGGCGTCGTCGGGGTAGTCGATCTCGAAGCAGTGGAGCGGCACGTTCGTGTCGAGGTTGAAGCGCAGGGCGAAGCGGTCTCCCGCGTTCGGGCCAGCCTCAAGATACGACGTCGATCCAAGACGCTTCACGGCGACGGGCCCCACGGCGCAGAAGCGGTCGGGCGGCGGCGTGCGATCGAGCGCGAGCGTCTGGACAAGCTTGAGGTTGGCGGGGCGTCCATCACCCTTTGCGTCCGCAAGTTCATACGGATTGTGGCGACGAAGCACGTTCACGGGCACGTCGCCGTAGAACCACGTGCCGTCCGTGGTGCGGAGACGGTAGACGCCCGCGGGGAGGTTCATCTTGAGGCGTTTCGCGTGCTTGCCGACGGTCTGCATCTTCCACGACGTCACGACCGCGCCGGACGCGTCGCAAAGGCACCAATGCAGGCCCGAGAGGTCGCAACCGGCCGGACTCGTAGCCTTCGCCTCGATGATGCAGGGTTCGCCGGCGACGGCCCACACGCCGGTCGCGCTGATCTCAATCACTTTCTCGCGGCGGTAGAGTTCGCGGATCTGCTCGCGCGTGAGCGGCGCCGAATAGATGCGGAGATCGTCGATGAGGCCGTCGAACTGGTAACCCTTGCCGCGGCAGCCCACGCAGAACGTGTTGAACGCCTGGCGTGCGAACGTGAGCAGCTCTCCCTGGGGCGAAAGGGCCCGCTTCATCGGCGACGTGCCGTCGCCCGAGCCGCCGGGCGCGTGGCCGTTGACGAAGATGCGCACGCCGGCCTCGTCCCATGTCACGGCGAGATGCGTCCAGTCGTCCTCGAGCGCGCCACCCCACACGCGGTAGGAGTCGTCGTCGTCGCTCACGTCCGCGCGCAGGTGCGAACCATAGAACCAGAACCAAAGCTGCCCGCTGCCGATGCGATCGCCGGACGGGTCGGGATTGGCGAAAAGGTCGCGCCAGATTTCGCGTCCGGACGCGTTGCGGCCCTTGTCCGGCCACTCCCGCTTGAACCAGAGGCTCACCGTGCCGCGTTCGGGCACGAGGTTGCTCGGCGCGGAGTAGGCGAGGAGAGACTTCGCGGCGCGCGTAAGACGCACGGCCTTGCCGCGCTTGCCCTCGGCGAAGGAGAGGTTCTCGGCGCACGTCGGCGCGGCGGCCCCCTTCGCGAACGCCGCGTCGGCGGAGCCGTCGAACGGCGCGTGGAAGAGGAGTTCGGGCTCGACGACGGGCTTTTCGCGGCGGACGGGCAGTTCGGATGAAAGACCGTAGCGCGCGCCGTGGAACGCGACCGGTCCGCGCACCCTCTCCACATCCCAGCGCAGGTGGAGCGACCGGAGGTCCTTGTCCACGAGCTGCACCATCGCGAAGGTGCGCGGGTGGCGCTTCACGGCGATGTCGCGGCTCTTGTAGTAGTGGCGGGAGCCGTGTCCCTCGAAGTACATGCGCACCTGTGCGGAGCCTTCGGCGCTGAAGGTGTTTTCGAGCGTACAGTCCTTGCCGCACCATGGCTTGACGCCGATGTCCGCGCTCGTGAAGACGAGCTTGCCCATGCCCGCGTCAAACGCGGCGCGCGGGTCGATCACGAGGCGGTCGGCGGTGTTGGAGACGACGAGCTGCGCGGCGAAGTCTCCCCCCTCGGTGTTGAAGGAGAGAATTTCCTTTCCTGCGGAATCGACCACGCGAACGCGGCGCGCATCACGCACCACGCGCGCGTCGCTCCACGCGCCCGCGGGGAATTTCACGACTTCAGCGGACGCCGCGGCGGCAAGCACGGCGGCGAAACAGGCGACAAGTATTTTTTGCATGCGCCCATTATACCAAACTTTAGCGGCGATGCGCGGAGAGGAGCGCGATTTCGTCGCGGTAGCCGTCAAGGTCGTTGGGCGTTTCCAGGTAGAACGGCAGGTCGCGCAGCAGCGGATGGTTGATCACGCGCACGAGGGCGTCGAGGCCGATCTTGCCCTTGCCGATGCAGGCGTGGCGGTCCTTGTGGGAGGCGCGCGCGTTGAGGGAATCGTTGAGATGGATCGCATGGAGACGGTCGAGGCCGACGGCGGAGTTGAACGCCTTCAGCGTGCCGTCGAGGTCGCCGACCACGTCGAAGCCGCCGTCCCACACGTGGCAGGTGTCGAGGCACACGCCGAGGCGGTAGGCGTAGGGGAGTTTCGGCTCCACGGCGTCGATGATCGCGCGGAGTTCCTCGAAGGTCCCGCCGACTTCGGAACCCTTGCCGGACATCGTCTCGAGGAGTATCGTGGTCGCGGGCGGCTTGGGGAGACGCGAGAGGATGCGCACGAGCATGGAGGAGATCAGTTCAACGCCCTTCTCTGCGCCCTGCCCCACATGGCTGCCGGGATGGAAGTTGTAGAGCGCGCCGGGAGTGAGTTCGAGACGCTTGAGGTCGTCCGCCATCGTCGACTCCGCGAACTCGCGCACGCGTTCGTCGGCTCCGGCCGCGTTGAGCGTGTAGGGCGCGTGGGCGAGGATGGGTCCGATGCCTTCCTTCTCGGCGTAGTCGAGGAACGCGCGCACGTCGGCCGGGTCGACCGGCTTCGCCGCGCCGCCGCGCGGGTTGCGCGTGAAGAACTGGAACACGTTCGCGCCGATGGCGCGCGCGGTCTGTCCCATGGCGAGGTAGCCCCCCGCCGACGACAAATGGCACCCGATCTTGAACATCACCTCACCACCATTTCCATTTTTATTTTTTCATTCGTCATTTTTCATTCGTCATTTTTCATTCGTCATTTGTCATTCCTCAACCAACGACCAGCTCCTCCTTCGCGTAGCGGATTGTGGTCCGCTCTTCCTGGCCGCCGATGAGCATGACGATGGCGATGGCGCCGAGGCGCCCGCAGAACATGCAGACCATGATGACGATGCGTCCGACGGTGGAGAGTGAGACGGTCGTGTCGGCGCAGCTGAGACCGGTGGTGGAGACGGCGCTGACGGTTTCGAAGAGGAGGTATTCAAACGACAGTCCCTCCTCGCTGACAAGCAGCACGGTCATCGCGCACGTGACGAGGACGGCGAAGACGATGACGATGACCGTCGCCTCGCGCACGACGGCCTCAGGAACGGCGCGGTTCAGCATCACGGTGTCGCGGTGTCCGCGGCAGATGGCGAACATCGTGGTGAGGAATACGACGAACGTGGTGATCTTAATGCCGCCGCCCGCGCCGCCGGGAGCCGCGCCGATGAACATCAGCACCTCGGAGAGGAAGCGCGTGGCGGGCTGGAGATCCTCGACCGGCACCACGGTGAACCCGCACGTGCGCGGCGTCAGCGCCTGGAAGAAGGCGATGGCGGGACGCGACGCGGCGTCGTAGTCGGCCAACGCCCCCTTCCACTCGAGCGCGTAGAACAGAATGAACATCAACAGCGAGAAGAAGAACGTCCACTGCAGCACCACGCGCGCATGGAGCGTGAGGCGTCCGCGCTTCAAGAGGTTGCGGTGCCAGAACTTGACGGTGCAGACGTTGTAGATCACGAGGAACCCCACGCCGCCGAGAATCACCAAGACGCCCATCGTGACGAGCACGAGAGGCTGATTCTGGAAAACGGCGATGCTGCCCGGATCAAGCGTGAACCCGGCGTTGCAGAAAGCCATCACGGAAAAGAAACAGGCGCGGTACCAGGCCCGGCCGTTTGCCAGCGCCGTGCCAACCGGCTCTCCGGAGGTGAACTGCCACCAGAGGAGAACCGCGCCGAGCAGCTCAATGACGAACATCGCGGCGACGACCCATACGACAAGCGAGCGGAAGCCCCGCACGCCCGAGACGCCATATGCGTTCATGAGCGAGAACTCGCTCGCAAGCGAGATTCGCCGTCCCACGACGACAAGGAAAAACGTGGCGCACGTCATGATGCCCGCGCAGCCGAGCTGCACGAGGCAGACGAGAACGACCTGGCCGAAACAGGAGAGGTCGCGCCCCACGTCGATCACGGTGAGCCCCGTGATGCACACGGCGGAACACGCCGTGAAGAGGGCGTCCATCGGACGCATCCACGTATGGTTCGGCGAAGAGATCGGCAACATGAAGAGGATGGCGCCCAGCAGGATCGCGCCCAAGAAGCCGAACACGATCAGCCAGCGGTTCTTCATGTCGTCTCCTTGCCCGGCTCGCCTTCCTCCCCCGCGCTTTCCTTCTTCTTCGAGCCATGCTCGCCGGAACAGACTTCCTTGAAGTAGACCCCCCAGATGCTCAGTTCATAAAGCAGGACGAGCGGAACGGCCATCAGGATCTGGCTCATCGGGTCGGGCGGCGTGAGCACCATGCCGAGGAAGAACGCCAGCACGATCGCGAAACGGCGCCAGCTGCGCAACGAATCGGAGGAGATGACGCCCAACCACCCCAGCACGAAAAGGATGAGCGGCACCTGGAAGACAAGACCGAACGCCAGTACGAGCTTGAGGATGAGCGGCACGTAGTTCTCGATCTGCACTTCGGTGACGCTCAGCCCGATCCAGTTGTTCACCAAGTCGAAGAAACGCACGACGTTCGGCGCGAGCTGCCCGTAGGCAAACGCCACGCCCACGCCGAAAAAGGCCGTGCCCGCCAGCAAAAAGAAGAGGATGGCGATCTTCTCGCGCTTCGTGAGCGCGGGAAAGACGAACCGAAGGATGAAATACATCACGAACGGGAAGCTCAACGCGGTGCCGCCCCACATGGCGATGGACATGATCTGTCCGAACCCGCCCGTCAGGTTGAGGCTGACGATCCGGATCTTTCCGGCGGCCTCAAGCGCGGCGGCCGGCTCCTTGAGCCACGAAAGGACGTTCGGCGAGAACACGCCTGCCAGGATGCAGCAGGCCGTCCAGGCGAGCAACGCGTTGATCAGACAGGAACGCAACGCGACGATGTGCTCGAAAAACGGACGCGGCGGGTCGTTGTACTCGTCGGGGTTCTTGATGATCGGCCCCATCCTCACGCGCCCTTTCTCGGATCAGACGACACCGTGATGGTCACGCGGCGCAGTTCCTCGTCGGTCGGCGGCGGAGGCTGTGCGGGCTCCGCGGACGGCTCGGATGATGACGCGTCCGAGCCACTTGACGCGCCCTGATCCTCTTCGGCCGAACCATCCTCGCCATAACCTTCGCCGTAGGGGTCTCCGTACGACGTCTCGTCGTAGAAGTCCTCGTGTCCCGGATAGGGACTGCCTTCCGGATACGGGTTCCCGCCCTCGTCGGTCGCCGTGCTTTCGGCGGACGCATCCGACGAGGAGGCGGTCGTGGAGGAATCGTCCGCCACCGCGTCGTTGACCGTCTTGCGGACTTCCTCGTCCATCGACAGCAGCTGCCGCTTGAATTCGTCGGCCGCACGGCGCAAGTTGGTCATGACCTGGCCCAGCTTGCGCGCGGCGGACGGCAGGTTCTTGGGACCGACGACAATAAGAACGACACCGAGCAGAACGAACCACTCGGTGCCCCCTACGGATTCAAAGATGAACGCGAAGCCCATCAGGACCCGTCAGACAGCGCTTACTTGTGCGCGAACACCGCGAACTCGCCGCGGCGGTTCTTGCTCCACGCGCCCTCGTTCGAACCGACGACGGCCGGCTTCTCCTCGCCATAGCTCTTCGTCTGAATGCTCTGGACGTTGACGCCGAGCGTCACGAGATAGTCGCGGATCGCGATCGCGCGGATCTCGCCGAGGGAGAGGTTGTACTCGTTGGAGCCGCGCTCGTCGCAGTTGCCCTCTACGATCACGACACGACCGGTCTGCTTGAGGTGCGCGGCGACCGCCTCGATCTTCGACATCTCGCTCGGCTGGAGGTTCGACGCGTCAAAACCGAAGTAGACCGGCTCGAAGGCGACGTCCGTGCAGCGGACGTAGTTGGGATCCTGGTCGAACGGAAGGCCCGTCGCCGGGTTGCCGTCCCCGTCCGTGATACCGCTCATGTCCGCACCGGCGTTCGCAAGGTCTCCGGCATTCGCGGCACCTGCATTCGCCGCGTCAGGGTCCGTGGCCACGTCCTGTCCGCCGGCCATGGCGTTGTCAACTCCTTCGCCCTCCGCAGGAACTTCCGTCCCCGTGGCGATGTCATCGGTAGGCACCGGCTCATCGTCGTACTTGCAGCCTGAGACCGCGAACGCGAGAACACCGCAGAACGCAATCGCCATCATCGTCGAACTCTTCATTTTTTTAGCTCCTTATGGAATGAAATTCTTTTGGTTGTGGAAACGCCGTGTATGATACATAAAACGCGGCGAAAAGGCAAGCAGAAAAAGAAAATGTCTTAGCCTGCGTTTTCGGGCTCCTTTTCGCCGCGGCTGCGGATGGCCCGGTTGAGGCGCCCGAACAGCTCGAGGCCGACGAGGCAGAGCGCGGTAGCCGCGACTGCCACCCAGTAAAGGCCCGACGCCGCGGCCATGCCGATGCCCGCGGCCACCCACATGCCCGCGGCCGTGGTGAGGCCGTGGATTACATGCTTCTGCATGATGATCGTGCCGGCACCGAGGAAACCGATGCCGCTCACGATCTGCGCGGCCACGCGCGCGGGATCCGCCCCACGCACGCCCGCGCCTACCGGCGAGTCGACGAAGCCGTACTGCGACACGATCATGAACAGCGCGCTGCCGAGCGCCACCAGGCAGTGGGTGCGCGTACCGGCCGTCTTGGCCCGGTACGCGCGCTCGATTCCGATGAGCGTGCCCAGCCCCGCCGCGAGGGCGAGCCGCAGGATGAGGATTCCGGTCACAGGTCCCTGATGAAGATGTTGCGGAACTCGATCGGGTCGCCGTGGCACTGGAGCTCGATCTGCTCGCACGGGAAGATCGGCTGCTGGCGGTCCCAGTAGTTCTCGAGCGTGACGTTGTCAACCACGACCGCGCCGT
>JAFRSR010000222.1 GCA_017427485.1 Kiritimatiellia bacterium | reverse complement strand
TCGGCGTGCAAGTCCGTCGTCGCGGCACGCTGCAAGCTCGCGGGCATGCACTGGCGCCTGGCCACGGTCGACGCAATCACGATCCTAAGGGCGACATTGCGCTCTCGGCTCCCGATTGCGGCATGATCACGGGGACAAAAAGTTGGACTTCCTTTTTCATGGCCGCCTCTTCGGCGACATTAACTGCTTCCGCCATCAAGGTGTTCAACTTACAAATTTTTTCTCCGCACATTGAACCGGAAGTATCCAAGAGGAAAATGATGTTCGCCCTGTATCTTTCTAATGACTCCATGCACATTTCATTGCTCCTGTAAAGTTGAGACAGGTATTTCAACCCTCACGAACCAGACCACCATAGCCCGGTTTGCCCGTGCCGCGTGGCGGCGAGCAAATCCCTTTGTTGAATCTGGCGTGAACCAAAACAGGGGGCGATCAGCCACGGCAGAGGGTGTAGAGGACGCCCGCCACCACGGCCGAGCCGATCACGCCGGAGACGTTCGGGCCCATCGCCTGCATGAGGATGAAGTTCCCGGGGTTCTCGCTGAGCGACACCTTGTTCGAGACGCGCGCGGCCATCGGCACCGCCGAAACGCCCGCCGAGCCGATGAGCGGATTCACCTTCTCCTTCGAGAAGAGGTTCATCAGCTTCGCCATCAAGACGCCCGCCGCCGTGCCCACGCAGAACGCGCAGAGGCCGAGCGCGAGGATGCCAAGCGTCGTCGCGGAGAGGAACTTCTCGCAGGCGAGCTTCGAACCGACCGAAAGGCCGAGCATGATCGTGACGATGTTGATGAGGGCGTTGGACATCGTATCCGAGATACGCGCCACCGACGGCCCCGCCTCCTTCGCGAGGTTGCCGAGCATGAGCGCGCCGATGAGCGGCACGGCGCTCGGCAACAGCACGGCGCAGAGGAGGAGCACGATCAGCGGGAAGCAGACCTTCTCGATCTTCTTCACCTCGCGGAGCGGCGGCATCGTGATCGCGCGCTCCGCCTTCGAGGTGAGCGCCTTCATGATCGGCGGCTGGATGATCGGCACGAGCGCCATGTAGGAGTAGGCCGCCACGGCGATGGCGCCGAGGAGGTCGGGCGCAAGACGCGACGTGAGCCAGATCGCGGTCGGACCGTCCGCGCCGCCGATGATGCCGATGGAGGCCGCCGCCTTGAGCGGTTCGCAGCCGAAGAAGTCCTGGCCGAAGACAGCGGCGAGGCCGAGCGCGCCGAAGAGCGCGAAGAAGATACCGAACTGCGCGGCGCCGCCGAGGAGGGCCATCTTCGGGTTGGCGATCAGCGGACCGAAGTCCGTCATCGCGCCCACGCCCATGAAGATCATGATCGGGAACACGCCCGTGTCGATGCCGAACTTGAAGAAGTAGTAGAGGAACCCGCCAGGCTCGATGATGCCGCCCTGCATCACGGGGATGCCGCTCTGGAGGAAGCTCACCACGCCGTCGTGCATCATCGCGGGGGCCGTCACGCCCGCGAGCGGACAGTTCGCCAAAAGCCCGCCGAAGCCGATCGGCAGCAAGAGGAGCGGCTCAAAGCCCTTCACGATCGCGAGATACATCATCAGGAGGCAGAGCGGAATCATAATGAGTTGGCCCACGCCGTAGGGCATCCCGAAAAGAGTCTTCACCTCGTGGCCCTTCACAAACGCGCCCGTGTCGTCGAAATAGCCGCCGATCCACTTGCCGTCCTTGTCACGGTAGCCGTTCGGAGTCTTGTAGCCGCTGTCGGCCTTGTGCGGGTCCTTGCCGAGCATGTCGTTGACGGCCACGCGGTCCTTCTCGGCATAGTTCCCCGTAATGTAGGGAGGTGGCTCCTTCTTCATAAAGCCCGCAATGCCCATGTCGCCGCCAAGGTCCCACACCTTGTTAAGCGTTTCCCTCCAGTCACCAGCGGCGTTAACCGCCAGCGAGCCCGCCATGACGAGAAGCGTTAAGATGATTTTCTTCATTGTCTGAATCCTTCAGGACAGAGGACAAAAGACAACGGACAGAGGCCTTTGTCTTTTGTCCTCCGTCTTTTGTCCTTACCCGATCGTCGCAAGCACGTCACCGGTCGCCACCTTGTCGGTCGCGCCCACGAGGACCGTGACCGTGCCGTCGCACGGCGCGGCGACGGGCGTCTCCATCTTCATCACGTCCATGACGAGGATCTCGTCGCCCTTCGACACGGACTGGCCGCTCTGCGCGGTCACGCGCAGCACGGTGCCCGGCACCGGGGCCTTCACCTCCGTGCCGCCCGCCGGGGCCGCCGCAGCCGGAGCTGCGGCCTTGATGCCCGCCTCGGCCTTGAAGTCCACGGGCTTGCCGTTCACCACGGCCTTGCCGTCGCCCTTGATCTCCACGCCGTACGCCTTGCCGTTGATCGTTACGGTGATAGGTCCGCCCTTGCCGGCGGCCGGCTTCGCGTCCTCGGCGAAGCGGCAGCCCATCGGCGCCTTGGAGGGATCCTTGAGGAAGAGGATGCCCTTTTCCTTGCAGGAGGCGGCGATGAAGATGTTCTCGTCGGTGACGGGCAGGCCCGCGTCCTCGAGCATCTTCTTCGCGACCGCGCCGCCCTTGCGGGGATCGGCGTCGTTCATTTCAAGCACGGTCTTCGTGGTGGGCGTCGAATAGGGTCTGTTCTGCTCGCTCGACGCCATGAACGCACTCGCCAACTTCACGATTTCCGGATCCGGCGGCACTGGGGTCTTGCCGAAGTAGCCGAGCACCATCTTCGCGTAGCCCGGCGCGAACTTCTTGAACTTGCCGAACATGACATTCTGGATCGCCTGCTGCGCGTAGAACTGCGAGACGGGCGTCACCGACGTGCCGAAGCCGCCGAGGCGCACGCAGTCGTACATCTCGGCGATCATGTCGTCGTACTTGTCCATCATGTTGTTGTCGCGCAGCATCTGCGTGTTGGCCGTGAGCGCGCCGCCCGGCATCGGGCTCCACACGATCTGCGGGTTGACGCTCATCGCCTCGGGCGGGAGGAAGTACTTCTGCATCGCGTTCTTGAAGGAGTCCTCGGCCTTCTTGATCTTGTTGATGTCGAAGTCGAAGCCGAAGTCGGGGTCGCCGTCGAGGCAGTGCCACATCGTGATGATGTCGGGCTGGCAGGTGCCGCCGCTCATCGGGGCCATCGAGAGGTCGAGTCCGTCCGCGCCGCCGCGCAGCGCGGCGAGGTAGCACGCCACGCCGTTGCCGGCCGTCTCGTGCGAGTGGAACTGGATGTGCACCTTGTCGCCCAGAAGCTGGCGGCAGAGCTTCATCGTGTTGTAGACGGTTGTGGGCGTGGAGGTGCCGGAGGCGTCCTTGAAGGCCACGCGGTCGAAGGGGATGCCCGCGTCCATGATCATGCGCAGGCGGTCGCGGTAGAACTCGGGCGTGTGGGTGCCCTTGTTGTCGATGCCGGGCGGCAGGCCCATCATCGTCACCACCACCTCGTGGTTGAGGCCCGCGTCGTGGATGCACTGGCCGGACCACTTGAGGTTGTTCACGTCGTTGAGCGCGTCGAAGTTGCGGATCGAGCTCATGCCGTGCTTCTTGAACATCTGCGCGTGGAGCTTGATCATGTCGCTCGACTGCGACTCAAGGCCCACCACGTTCACGCCGCGCGAGAGCGTCTGCAGGTCGGCCTCGGGCGCGGCCTTGCGGAAGGCGTCCATCACGTCGAACGCATCCTCCTGGCAGTAGAAGTAGCAGCTCTGGAAGCGCGCGCCGCCGCCCGCCTCGAACCACCGCACGCCGGCGGCATAGGCCTCCTCCACGCAGGGCAGGAAGTCTTTGGAAAGCACGCGCGCGCCGATGACGCTCTGGAAGCCGTCGCGGAACGCGGTGAGCATGAACTTGACGTTTTTCTTGGCCATGGTTACTCCTTGGAATGAATGGTAAATCCTTATTGTAGGGGTTCGGGGGAGTCTAGACTCCCCCGATGGTTGTCGTTGTCACCCCAGCGCCACCGCAATCGCGAGCGCCACGTTGGCGTCGTCGTTGCCGGCGGCCTTCGGCGCGGGCGCCTTCTTCGGCGCGTCCTGCGGGAGAATGTGGTCGAACCGCGCGACGAACGCGGAGGCGTACTTCGCCACGATGATCAGCACGATCAAGAAGAGATACACGATGCCCATGCCGGCAATCATCAGCACGAGGCCCTGTCCTATTACTGCCATCTTAATTTTCCTCTCGGGTGAAAAACGGGTTAGGAGTATATCAAAACCGGATGCGGAATTCAATTGGGAATTCGTGGGTTCGGTTTTTTTCGGGCCTGGCCGGGACGTCCATCGTCCTGACGGGCCTGATGCTGCTTACGGCTGTATGGGGCGTCCTTGATTTTGACGGCCTGTTCATCACGTTCCACAAGGTATTCTTCAGGAACGATCTGTGGCTGCTCGACCCCCGGAAGCATCTGCTGATCCAGCTGATGCCGACGGGCTTTTTTTCCGCATACACCGGGATCATCCTGCTTCGGGTCCTTCCGGTACCGGCGGCACTCCTGGTATTCGATATCGTTTTTTTTCTCAGGCGGAGGCACGGCGATGACATACAGTGATAAGATGCGGGCAAGGGTGAAAGCCCTGGCCGAGCAGGAAAAAGTGAGGATCCTGGCGATCGAGTCCAGCTGTGACGAGAGCGCCGCGGCCGTCGTGGAAAACGGACGCACGATCGTATCCAGCGCTGTTTATTCCCAGGTGGATCTCCACGCGCTCTACGGCGGTGTGGTGCCGGAGATCGCCAGCAGATCACAAATCGAAAAGGTGGACCTGATGGTCCAGAAAGCGATGGACGAGGCCGGAGAGACTTTCGATTCCATCGACTGCCTGGCCGTGACCTATGGGCCCGGACTGGTGGGCTCTCTTTTGACTGGTGTGACCTGCGCCAAGGCCATCGCCTTCGCGGCGAACAAGCCCCTCATCCCTGTGCACCACATCGAGGGCCATATCTGCGCCAATTACCTGACGCACCCGGATCTTGAACCGCCCTATCTGTGCCTGGCGGTCAGCGGCGGTCACAGCCATATCTACCTGGTCCGTGATCACGCTTCCCTGGAGCTTCTGGGTTGTACGGGCGACGACGCGGCGGGGGAGGCCTTTGACAAGGCGGCAAGGGTGCTGGGCCTGCCGTATCCCGGGGGCCTGGAGATGGATAAGCTGGCGAAAACCGGCGACCCCGCGCGCTACAAGCTGCCCAGGGC
>JAFRSR010000221.1 GCA_017427485.1 Kiritimatiellia bacterium | reverse complement strand
GGGCGCATCTCCGTTTTTCACCGTCCCTCCTTTGTAATGGAAACAACCAAAACAACTTTCAAAAACAACTTGGTCCTACGGGCACACCTTGAACATTCTCACTTTCAGAATCGTTATAGCTTATGGATCGGCAAATGGGCGCGGGCGAGTTAGCCCGCGCGCATAAGGTAAGTTGTTTCCATTCAATGGAAAAGGCTACGGAGAATTATGGAGATGCGCCCTCGGGATTCCGGGATTTTCGTTTCAACCTCCTGCTAACCTCCCGCAATTTCTCCAACCTCCTGCTAACCTCCCGCAATTTCCCGCAACCTCCCGTAATTTCCGGCAAGCCGCCATCAATGCCAGCCCCCCTCGTTTATCTCCAGCATAAGATTTCATACGCATCGTAATCTCATTTTCCGCTTGCCTTCCGCCCGCCCCCGTGGTATCATTCCCGCCATGAAACGGGAAATGGGCATTTCAGGCCTCCCGTCCGCTTCTGCGGGCGAGACAGTGGCTATGGGCGAGGCTCGTGCGGCGGGCGGGGCCGGCCAGGAGGCCGACGACCTTGCGGCGTGGCTGGCGAAGTACGAGCCGGTCGAGCGTGCGGTCATCGAGGCGCACGAGCGGCGCATCTCAAACCGATTCCACCGGCGCGCGGAGGCCGCGCGGGCGTTCGCGGGTCTCTGCGAGGCCACGGAGGGCCTTGCGGTCGTCTGGCGGCGCGAGGGGTGGAGCGTACGCGAGATGGTGCGCTGGGCGGACGGCGACGTGCTCACCCTGCTCACGCTCGCGCGGTGGTTGCGCGCCGGGGCGACGAAGTACATCGACCGGGCGCAGTGCCGCCTGCGGCGTCCGCTCTACTACGCGCGCGAGCGGACGCGACGGGAGGCGCTCGCCGAAGAGCGCCGCCGCACGGGCGGACGGCGCACCACCAATCCATGTCCAACACGCGAAGTGATCTTGGACGCATGGATCCACCGCCGGGACTCGCACGCGGCGGCGGTGCGCTTCGGCAGCCTGGTGCACGACCTGGAGTGTTATGTGGACAACTCGCTCCTCCGCGACGAGAACGGCGCGATCGTCGGGCGGCGCGGGGGCGTGAAGGCCTGGCTGCAGGTGAACGTCCCCGCGCTCTACGTGCGCTACACGACCGTGATGCGCTACAAGGCGATGGCGAAGAAGCTGCGGCAGGTGGTGGGCCTCGCCGACCCCGTGCCGGCGGAGGCCGTGTTGGCGGAGCCCCCGTGCGGCGAAGGGGAGGGAAAACAAGATTACAGTGCGTATGAAATCTCAAGCCAAGGGCAGGGCTGCCCCGTGAGAGCACGGGGGTGCCTAGAGGTGCGGAAAGGAGCGCGGGTGGAGGTGCCGAATTTGGAAATGGTGCGGGCGAGGGCCGTGTGGTTGGAGGTGGTGGCGGGCGTGAGGGGTAGCCCGACCGCGCTGATGGAGAGACTGGACGCCCTGACGGATCCGGAACGGGTGGAGGACGGCAACATGCTCGCGGGGTGGCGGGCGAAGTACGAGAATGAGATTACGGCGCGTAGGAAATCGCGGTGGTGGCGGATGGCGAGGAGGCTGGATGTCGGGTAGGTAGGCGGGCAATGGACGCGAACGAAGGTGGACGCAGGCAGCGAATGGAGCGCTGGTCTGAGGAATGGAGTTCGGTGAATTTCGTAGATGCGTCCATCAGTCTTCGCGGGTCTCGTCCCCAGTGACGACATTGACCAGAACTTTGCCCTTTCGGTCGTTGACCTGTATCCATCCCACTTTGGCCGCGGGCTCCCATGGCTTAAGCCTATCCACGGAGTCAAACTCGCGATCATAGACAAGGCCGTCTTTCTTCGACCATAGCCGCAATCGCAACTTGGCATCTTCGTTTGTCAGGAATTCATCTTTTGAATACGCCCATCGGTGGGTGCCCGGAATATCCTTGATGTCTGGCCATTGGTCGTATTGAAGCATTGGGAAGTGCCCGAAAGGCCAGATTTCAGAAGAATCGTCTGTCGTTCTGTGGTCAAACCGTGAGTAAAGAAAATATGTGGTGCCAAAGAGTCCACCGTCCGGATTCAGCCCCAGCACGAGCAGGTTCAAATGCATCTTCTTGTGGACGATCTTTTCCTCTTGTCCAGATTCGCCTTTCCGTTCCGAGACGACATTTTCGCTTTCACACTCCCACCCGACAGGAATCAATATGCATCCCCCAACGAAACCCGCGATCATCGTCGCGCAACCTATTGAGATCATCATTTTCTTCATCGCCGTATGCCTTTCTTTGTGCTCTTTGTGGCTACTCTCCTTGCCTTTGTCAGTTTCTGTATCCTTCAACTACTCCTTTCATTTACGCTTTTGGAAGAATTTTGATTTGTTTCGTTATTCATGTCAATACTTTTGGACCGTTTCTGGATTGGAAGCATTTATCCCCTCAGCGACGGCTCGGTCGCAAACAACATTCGATTTTTCACAGACTGAACCCCTTTGGCAGAGAGTGGAGGCAGGTGCGGTAGAGGCCGTTGGGGCCGATGACGCCGAAGGCCTTGCCTGCCGGACACGGCTTGCGGTTCTTGTCGCCCCACTTGTCGAGCAGACGCTTGGGAGTGTCGGCGCGACAGGCGCAGATGAACTCGTCGCAGAACGTGTAGGGAACATGCGCGTCGGGCAGCGCGCGGATGCGCCGCTTCACTTCTTCCCACTCCTCGCGGGAAATCATCAGTTCCGGGTGCGACGCGGCGCGTCCGCCCAGAATCACGGGCCCCACCTGAATCGTGCTTGCGCCCGAAAGCGCCGTCGCAACGAACATGTCCGACGCCTCGTCAAAGTTTGCCTTCGTAACCGTCATCGAGACCGCCAGCGGCCACTTCAGTTCGGCCGCCCTTGCGACAACGGCGAGCAGTCTTTTGTAGCTTCTGAGCGTCCCCGTCATCGCGCCGTAGGTGGCAAGCCCCTGGAGCGATGTCGCGAGATGGACGCTCATCCGCTTGAATCGTCTTATCAACTTCTCGTCGAGGCGGCTGGCGTTCGTGAAAAGCGAGAGCTGCGCTTGTGGCAGAACGTGACGTGCATAGGTGAGGATTGTAAAAAGATCATCCCGCAGCAACGCCTCGCCGCCCGTGAAAAGAACGTCATTGACGCCATCCGCCGCGCACTTGTCCAGAATTGCCTTCCAGCCGTCCGCATCTAGTTCATGCTTCGCGAGCGCGGGATATTCGTGCCATACGCAATAGCAGTACGGACAGCGGAAGTTGCACTTCGCCGTCAGCTCCAACGTCATGTGGCGTGGATAGCGCACGACAGGTTATTTCCTGTGCGGACCTGGGTACGCGCCCTTCACCCATCGCGTTCCACCGCGGTCCTCGTTCACGGCGTTGGATTTTTGAGGCGGAACCTTGATGATCTCGCCCATGATGAGATTGTTTGCCCGCACATCGTCAAAACCGTTGAGCCTCTTCAATTCTGCGACAGTCGTGCCTTGTGCCTTTGCGATCTTCGAGAGCGTATCTCCATACTGGACACGATACTGGCCCGGTGGCAATTGTGGCGCTGGCGGCGGCAAAGGTTTGCCGCCAAGAACAATTTCTTTACCTTGCCTCTCCCATACGGCGTTCGGCATCGGTTGCGGGGTTTTAGGTTTAGGCACCGCAATGGCGCCCTGGGTGACGAACTCGCCGGCATTTTCGCTCGTGGCGTTTGCCTGCTGCTGTGGACTGGGATAACTGCCCATCGTGCTTGCGGGTGAGGGATTCTTGCCTCCGCCTACGACCGTCGCGGCAGT
>JAFRSR010000220.1 GCA_017427485.1 Kiritimatiellia bacterium | reverse complement strand
CGCGGGGCGGTTCCGACGGGGCCGCGGCTGGGGACGCCGGCGCAGGCTCTTGTTCCTTTTTGCCAAACCAGAATTTCATCCGTCTTTCTCCATCCCGGACGATACGCTTCCCGGGACGCCACAAATTGTAGCACAAATTTTCTGTTTGCGAAAGTCCAAATTGAATGGTAGAATAATTGACGAAAACAAAGGCACATAGGAGCGTAGCCTGAAAGGAAAGAGAGAATTGGAGGATAAGCCGATGAACGAACGTCGCCATATTTACACGAAAAGCCGTCTCATCAAGGAACTGGCGTTCCGCGCCGGCATCAAGAAGATCGCTTCCCGCCAGATACTGGAGGTCCTTGCCGAAATCGTCAAGCGCGAGACGCCGAACGGGCCTTTCATCCTGCCCGGACTCTGCAAGTTCGAACTCGTACCCCGCAAGGCCCGACGCATCCGCAACCCGCGCACGGGCGAGTTGCTCATCATGCCGCCCCAGAAGGCGCTGAAGATCACCGCCGCCCGTTCGGCCAAACTCGCCATCGCGCCGCGCATCCCCGCCGTCCCCGCCGCCCTCTACGTACCGCCGCCCGAAGAGGCGCCCGTATCCGCCCCCGTGCCCGCTCCTGCCCCCGCTTCAGAGCCTGCGCCTGCACCAGTTCCCGCTCCGGCGCCCGCAGACCAAGCGCCGCCCGCGCCGGCTCCAGTGGTCGAACCCGCTCCTGCGGCGGAACCTGTGGCAGAACCGGCGCCAGAACCCACGCCGACTGAAGAGCCCGCACCCGCTCCAGTCGCTGCGGAACCCGCTCCAGAACCGGCGCCAGAGCCCACACCGACACCGGCCCCGGCTGAAGAGTCCGCACCCGCTCCTGCGGCGGAACCTGCGGCAGCATCGGCGCCAGAACCTGCACCAGCGCCAGCACCGGCACAGGAACCCGCGCCCGCTGCGCCGGCGGCGGAACCTACGCCTTCCGAAGAGGCGGCGCCCGCCGAAGAGCCGCAGCCGGAGGCGATTTCGTTCAAGTGTCCGGGGTGCGGACAGGAAATCGAGGCGCCGCTGGACGCGATCGGACTCGATGCCGAATGCCCGATGTGCGGAAACATCGTCGTGGTGCCGGCGAAGTCGGAGCCCGGCACGATGTATGGCCCGTCCGTGGGCGACGCCCCGAAGTCGACGGAGCCCGTCGTCTCCGCGAAGGAAGCCGAGGAGATGGATCCCACCCAACTCAAGAACCGCACGATCCGCATCGACGCGGAGGCGCTCGGTCTCGATGACTCCTCCCCCGCGAAAAAAGAGCCGGTGGAGGAGAAGCTCATCTCGTTCTTCTGCCCCAACTGCCATCAGGAAATCGAGGCCACGGCGGACATGGCGGGCACGCCCGCCGAATGCCCGAACTGCGGACTCACCTTCGAGGTGCCGTTCTTCTCCGAACCCGGCTCCATCCACGACGAGCACCGCGCCGAGGAGGAGTCGAAGGCCTCGTACCAGGCGCAGAAGGGCAAGACGATGCGCATCGACCTGCCGGACGACTTCTGATTCTTTCGTGTTGGCACTTGTCGTGCGAAGAGGAAACATGTGACGTACAGCGCACGCGCCCGCCGACGGCGAAGAGGGCGTGCGCGCGCGGACATGAGACCTGAGACCCGAGACCTGCCGGGGTGACATGAGACATTGAGACCAACGCTGGTAGGGACGGCGTTCCATCGCCGTCCGCCGTGGGAGGGTCGCCAAAGTCTCAATGTCTCATGTCTCACCCGGTCTCAATGTCTCGATGTCTCAATGTCTCCGCAAGTCTCAGGTCTCGGGTCTCATGTCTCACTCACCCACCCTTTCAAGAACAACATTGTCCTGCGGGCGCACCTTGAACATTCAGAGCCGTGATAGTTTGAGGATTGGCAAATGGGCGCGGGCGAGTTAGCTCGCGCGCTAAAGGCAAGTTGTTTCAAATAGTTGTTTCCAATCATCAGAAGGCTCGATGCTGAATCGCGCAGTTGTGCCCATCGCCCGACCTTTTTCGAAAAACAGAGTTGACAACCTGTTCATAACCCTTAGATAACGTTTCACAATGCGGTCGCCCCCCCGGGCGGCCGTTTTGCTATACTTCTTTCCGCCATGTCCGAACAACTCAAGACCCTTCCCCACAGCGCAGAGGCCGAACGCGGGATCATCGGCTCGATCCTGCTCGACACCACGATGGGCGACGACGCCCGCGTGCTCGATCTCTGCCAGGCGCGCGGCCTCACGCCCGAGTCCTTCTACGAACCGCGCAACCGCATTTTCTTCGAGACCTTCCGCGAGATGAGCGGCACGTCCGTGCCGATCGACGCGGTCACGCTCACGAACCACCTCCGCGCTACCGGCCGCCTCGAGCAGGTCGGCGGCGTGGCCGCGATCCAGGCGCTCGTGGACAACACGCCCACCTCCGCGCACGCCGAGTACTACATCGACATCGTGCGCCAGAAGCACCTCCTGCGCACGATGATCCAGCGCGCCCGCGAGACGGAGAAGCGGTGCCTGGACGAGGCGCAGGCCGCGAATGCGGACATCCTCCTCGGAGAGGTGGAGAAGAACTTCCTCGAAATCGGCGGCTCCACCACCGTGCGCATGGAGTGGAAGACCGCCGTCGAGAACACCCTCCAGGCGATGGACCGCCTCTTCGACGGCGGCGCGGGGCAGTTCGACGGCCTCTCCACCGGCTTCAAGTACCTCGACGAGAAGCTGATGGGCCTCAAGGGCGGCGACATGATCGTCGTCGCGGCACGCCCCTCCGTGGGCAAGACCTCACTCGCCATGAACATCGCCGAGTGCATCGCGATGGGCCAGGACATCAACGGGATGCCCACGCGCTGCGACAACGGCAAGCGGCATCCCGTCCTCATGTTCTCCCTCGAAATGAGCACAGAATCCCTTGCCAAGCGCATGCTCGCCGGCCGCGCCGGCGTCAACACATGGCGCCTCCAGCGCGGGCTCATGGCGCGCGAGGAGCGCATCGACGCGAGCCAGCGCCTGATGACGGCCGCGAACGCCCTCCGCGGCGCGCCGATCTTCATCGACGACACGGGCTCGCTCGACGTCTCCGACATGCGCGCCCGCGCGCGCCGCATGAAGCGCACGCACGGCATCGAGCTCATCGTGATCGACTACCTCCAGCTCTGCAACTGCCGCGAGTATGCCCGCCAGGGCCGCCAGCTCGAGACCTCGCGCATCTCCGGTCAGATCAAGGCCATGGCGAAGGAGCTCAAGGTGCCGGTGATCGTCCTCTCCCAGCTCTCCCGCGGCAACGAGCAGCGCGGCGACAAGGACGAGACGCCGAAGCTCTCCGACCTCCGCGATTCCGGCGCGATCGAGCAGGACGCCGACGTAGTGCTGCTTCTGCGCCGTCCCTGCCGGTCGAAGACGGCCCAGTGGCACGACGACGAGCTGCTCGCGATCGTCGACGTGGCCAAGCACCGCAACGGCGAGACGGGCGAGGTGGACCTCAACTTCTACAAGGAGGGCACGCGCTTCGGCGACCGCAAGCCCGGCACGCGCGGCCAGTCCCAGAACGACGCCGAAACGGCCGAGGCCGACGCCGCCACGGCCCAGGAGGTCATGGAGGCGCCCGCCGACGTCACGGATCCGCAGCCGGCTTCGCTCGTCCAGGATTTGATGATCTAGGTTCCGCCATGCTCCACGTCGTCGCCACGCCCATCGGAAACCTCGGGGACCTCACGCCGCGCGCGCTGGAGGCGCTGAAGGGTGCCTCGCTCATCGCCTGCGAGGACACGCGCCGCACCTGGCAGCTCCTTTCGCACTTCGGCATCCCGCGTCCCGAAATGGTCAGCTACCGCCAGGGCAACGAGGAACGCGTGTCCCGCACCGTGGTCGACGCCGTGAACGCGGGACGCGAGGTCGTGCTCGTATCGGACGGCGGCTACCCCGCGATCTCCGACCCCGGCTACCGCCTCGTGCGCCTCTGCGCGCAGGAGAACGTGCCGTTCGACGTCCTGCCCGGCGCAAGCGCCGTGAACGTGGCGCTCGTGCTGAGCGGACTCCCCACGAGCTCCTTCACGTTCAAGGGGTTCCCGCCGCGCGGACCCGGCGCGCTCCGCAACTGGTTCGCGGCCGAGAAGGAACTGCCGCACACGCTCATCGGCTTTGAATCGCCGTTCCGCATCGGCCCCACGCTGCAGGCGGCCTACGAGGTGTTCGGCGACCGCGAGGCGGCGGTCTGCATCGAGCTCACGAAGATGCACGAGCGCGTGTCGCGCGGCTATCTTTCCGATCTCGCCGCCCAGTTCAAGGACGCGAAGGTGAAGGGAGAGGTCGCCTTTGTGATCGCCGGCGCGAACCCGAAGTTCACGAGAGACGTTTAATTGGCTAGTGGAAAACCTAGAGAAAGGTTGGACATGAGACCTGAGACCAGAGACCTGCCGGGGGACATGAGACCAGAGACCTGAGACCTGCAAGTCTCAAGTCTCAGGTCTCAGGTCCCACCCCAGCAAGTCTCATGTCTCATGTCTCAGGTCCCCCTGTCCAACCAAGTTAAAGAAAAGGAATTGCTGAGATGAAGAAAATCGCATTTGCCCTGGCCCTTGCGACCGCTGGCGCCGTCATGGCCGCGCCGCAGGCGGAGATTGACGCGGCGATCGCGCGCGGCGTGAAGTATTTGCTCGCCCAGCAGTCGGCGGACGGCTCGTTCAGCGACCCGCACATGCCGGCGCTCACGGGCCTGCCGCTCTGGGCACTCGTACATGGCGGTGAAGGCAAAAGCGAGGCCGCGAAGAAGGCCGCGCAGTTCGTGCTGGGCACGCAGCGCCCCGACGGCGGCTTCTACGTGCCGAAGCCCGGACGCGGCGGCAGCGGCCTCGGCAACTACAACACGAGCGTGTGCGTGAGCGCGCTGTACGAAAGCGGCCTCGCGCCGAACCGCGCGATCCTCGACGCGCGCACCTACATCGCCGGCAGCCAGCTGACGGGCGACGACACGATGTCCGGCGGCTTCGGCTACGACCGCGTCTCGCGCCGGCGCTACGCCGACCTCTCCAACACCTCCTACGCGCTCGACGCGATGCGCCGCACCGAGGGCGTGGAGGAGTTCCGCCCCAAGGGCGAGGCCAAGGCCGACCTCAACTGGGACAAGGCGCTCGCCTTCGTCGAACATCTTCAGGCGAAGGACGGCCCGCGCGCCGGCGGGGCGGCCTACAACGACCGCACGCCGCAGGGCGGACTCGCCACGAACGCCACGGGACGCGTCCAACTCCGCGCCTACGGCTCGATGAGCTACGCGGCCGTCCTCTCCATGTGCCACGCGAAGCTCACGCGCAACGACCCGCGCGTGAAGAGCGCGCTCGACTACTGCTCGAAGTTCTGGACCGTGGACGAGAACCCCGGCATGGGCAGCCAGGGCCTCTATTACTACTACGACATCCTTGCCCGCGCCCTCTCCGTGGCGGGCGTCGACGTGCTGGTGCAGCCCGACGGGCGGAAGGTGGATTGGAAGGAGGAGCTTGCGGCGAAGCTGCTGAAGCTCCAGCAAAAGGACGGCAGCTGGGTGAACGACAACAACCGCTTCTGGGAGAACGACCCGGTGCTGGTCACTTCATTCGCGATTCTGACGCTCTCCCTTTGCAAGTAGGTGGGGCGGGAGGGTCGCGCTCCGTCGCGACAGGTGGGGCGAGGCGTCCCGCCGAGCCGCCGTCCCCCAGATGGCCGCGACGGGGCGCGGCCCTCCCGTGGTG
>JAFRSR010000219.1 GCA_017427485.1 Kiritimatiellia bacterium | reverse complement strand
GTCGCGAGACGCTGCAAGCAGTCAGGGATGCACTGGCGCGTGTTCAACGCATCCGCCATGTGCGCGCTCGTGGCGCGAATCCGTACCCAGCGGAAGGCGGCGTGATGCTACGACTTGCGACTAATTTAAAGCTCACCCACGATGCCGTCGGGCCATCGGCGTCAAGCGTCGTGCCGGAGTTCTCGGCGCCAGGCCTGCACCGACTTGAAGAACGACGTCAGGATGGTCTTTCCGCCCTCGCGCCAGAAGACGTCGAGGCGGATGCGGCGCTGCCACCGCCGCCGCCGTTGCCGCCGTTGGCGCCACTGCCGCCGGTTACGACGAGCTTGCCTTCGCCGGTCACGACAAGCGTCGAAGTCGTCGGCACCGCAATGCCCGCGCCCGCACCTGTGACTCCAGAACCTGCACCGCCCTTGAGCGTCAATTTCTTGCCGGCGGGGATGTAGAGAACCGCTGTCGCGTTCTCTCTCACCGTGTAGGCGCTCGTCCCCGTGCCGCCGGTCGCGGAAATGTCGTCGGCGATGATGTAGATGTTCCCGTCGGCGAGCGTCTTCCTGCCGCCCGTATCGATCGTCTGCGTCTTGGTGAACCCCGCCTCCGCCGCCACTGGAACAAGAGAAAAGAACCCTGCGGCGAGGCTTGCCGCCAACGCCGTCCTGCCACGGAAACTGTCGCCTCTTCTCAATTGTCCTCCTGGCATTTCAGACGGTCCTCTCCTGCGTCACACCTGTATGAAACCGGCTTCGTACGCAAACTTCGGTGCTGCGGACGATTCGGCCGGCGGCTCCGCCGACGATTCGGCCGAAGGCCTGGATCCATCGGAGATGCCGTTCCAGACGGCCAGCGTGTTGACGAACTTCTCCACGAACGCGAAGAACGCCTCCTCGCCGAGCGCGTCCAGCCTTTCCGACGTGATGAGCGTCAGCGCGCCCGTGTCGGGATTGAGCGCGAAAGTCGCCCCGCCCGTGCCGCGATGGAAGTAGTTCGCCTCCATTGCCGACTTGAGCAAGGCTTCTTTCTTCGCCGGATCGGCAAAAGGAATCTCGCCGAAGAGCCAGACCCGCCCTTCGCCGTCCCCGGTCACGCCAAAAACGTTTCCGTCGGCCGAGAACTTCCACACGCCCTCCGAAGGCGGGATGTTTTCGAGTCCCGCGTTCTGCGAGAATTTCGCTATCAAATCTTCAAGTTTACTGTTCATTGCCATATCTCGCGTTATTCCTCCTCTTCTTCCACTGGGGAGACCTGGACGAGCAGGTCATTGGCACCGCGCAGCGCGTCGAGCGCCGTAGCAAGCTCATTTCCGCCGGTTTTCGCGTCGAGCTGTTGGGCTTCAGTGACGAGCGTATTGTAGTCGTCCTCATCCATGTCGGCGATGGATTCGACGAGTTTCGCGTCGAGAAGCCCCATGTTCAGCGCCGAGAAGGAGACGGCGGAAGCGGAAAGTCTTTCGCCCGGCTCAAGTTTCATGGCCTCGGCGGCGCGCGAAAGGTTGTAGGAAATGGCGGCGAGCATGTCGGCGCGCTTTTCCTTGCTCGCGGCCCAGTCCTCGGCGGCGTCGGGACGCGGCGACGGCACGAGGAAAGTCGAAGTCGCGCGCGAAAGCGTCGCCATCTCCTGCCCGGAAAGGCGCTCCCCGGACGGCAGGTTGCGGTTCCTTTCGGAAAGGACGGGCCCGACGTGTTTCATGCGATGGGCCATCACCTGGCCGGCTTCAAACGCGCCCGAAAGACGGTTCCTGAATCCAAACGCCCCAAACCCGAATTCCTTGAGTGCTTTCGGCGCGAGGGCGTCCTGGTAGGAACTGATCACGTCCACGCAGACGTCGGTCACGGACTTGTCCACCTTCACCGCAAGCCCGGTGAACGTGGACTCGCCATCATGGGCGGTCGACATCGCCCTTGTCAATTCGGGGATGGAATCGTGTGCGCCGTCGAGGAAATGCTTCTCGAAATCGTCGAACAACTTCATCTCCTTTTCAATATCGGAGACGATCTTGCCGTCCTGGATTTTGCCGGCCTTGTCGAGTTCCGCGATGGCGTCGAGGTCGTTGCGGATATAGCGGAATCCAGCCGGCATGTTGACGTTGGACAAGATGATGTCGTTGTCGAACCTCGTATATGCCTGGGTGCAGCGAAGCAGCTCGAGAAGCGGCATGAGCTCGTTGCGTATGCGGTCGATGTCGTGCGTGAGGGCGTGGATTTCCGCCTTGCCCTCTGCGCTGTTCGCGTAAGTCTGGAACTCGCGCGCGGCGGCTCTCACCGATTCTATGGAGCATGGGGTGTTCGCATCGCCGATGTATGCCTTGGCGAAGTTCTTCATGAGCGTAATCGCGCGCGATTCGTTTTCGACGTTCCCGGTCTCCGGCAAGTCGCAGTAGATGGAGGCTGCGGCGATTTCGAGGTCCTCCACGGTGCGGTCGATGTCCGCCACGATATCCGCGAGGCGGACGTAGCTCTGGACGAAGTTCTGCAGCGGCGCCGGCACGGGGACGTCCTCGCCCTGCACGATCGAAATGAACGCCTGCACGCGCGACATGAGATCCAGGGAGGTTCCACGCTTGAGAACGGTCTCGAGGCGATTCCGCGCGTCGGAGCCGACGGGGAACTTCTGGTCGAAGATCCTGACGGCGTCCTCGGGCATGAGCGCCTTGAATTTACCGATTACGCGGTCGGCATCGCCGGAAACGACGCACGCGAGCATCATCTGCATGGTGGTCTGCTCTTCAGGCGAGAAGCGCGAGCAGTTGCCGAAGTCGATGAACGTCGTGCCGGAAGGCCCGGTCATCAGATTGCCGCCGTGCAGGTCGCCGTGGAAGAAGCCGTTGCCGAACAGCGCGTTGTCGAACCAGGTGGAGGCGACGCCGAGGATCTGGTTGCGGCGGTCGTTCAGTTCGGCGGCCTTCAAGACGAGCCGCCGGCGCGCGATGCCCATCGTCTTCGCGTCAGGAGCCTTGTAGACGGTCTTCTTCACGCCGTCGATTTCAGTCTCCTTGCGAAGGGGCGCGAGGATCTCTTCGGCGCTGCTGCGGGCACCATCGATGAGGTTGTCGAACGTCTGCCCGTCGGCCTTCTTGATGATCATCGACGTGGTCGTCGGCTGCGTGCCCTCCAGCATCTGCATGGAGTGGACGTAGCTGGCGTTCTTGGGCATTTCGTACACCGTCTGGCCCACGCCGACGTTGGTCGATTCAAGCGTGAGGTCGAACTCCTCGAGGATCTTGCGGTACTGGCCGTCGAACGTCGCCTTCATGGCGGGATCGTCGCCGATGATCTGGTCGATCATCGCCTTTTCGCGCTGGACGGCGGTATCGACGTTGGGGCGCAGCAGCTTGATCACGCACTCCTCGCCGATGTTCGGATGCGTTTTGGTCTTCACTGTGCAGAGGAAGGCCTGACCGACGGAGGCCGCGCCGAGGCTGCGCTTCACCTCGATCGAGAGGATGTTGCCGTTTGAGCTTCTGACGAGTTCCAGCATCTGCGCCTTGACGGCCTCTTCCGGAATGGGCAAGAGGCGCGACTTCATGTCCTTCAGGGCGAGTTGCGTATCCTTGTCGAAGGAGCTGAGCGGCAGTCCCTGGAGCATCTTCTGGAGGAGGGGTCCGGCGCCCTTCAGAAGCTCCGCCACCTGCTTGGCGTCGGTCGCGCCAGTTTCGGTGTTGCGGATGAATGCGGAAAGCATGGCGCGCTTGTCGACCGGCGCGGCGGACTTGAAGTAGTTCCTGAGGACGTTCATCGTGAACTTGCCCTGGCGGGTCGTTTCGTCGATGCCTTCCTTGCCGTTCAGTTCGGCGAAGGTCTTCTGCCAATCCTGCTTGACCTCGCCGGAGCCGTGCGGCTCGAAGAGCGCCGAAACCTTCGCCTGCATGGATTCGGCGAGTTTCGCCGCGACCTCGTCGATTTTCTTCTCAATGGCGTCGAGCGCGGTGCGCGCACCTTCGGGCAGCGCGTTCGCGTTGGCGAGGCGGGAGATATCGAGCCTCTTGATGTCCGCGAAGACGTCGCGCACGGCGTCGCGGACGTTCTGCGGGAGGTTGGAAAGAAGATCGTTTTCCTTGGAATCGAGTCCCTTCAGGATGAAGTCGAGCTCGGGGCCGTATTCGACGAGGAGCTTGCGCACGCGCTCGCCGGGCTGCGCCTTGCCCGCGGCGCCGGCGTCGAACGCCCACGTGTCGTTGTTGAGGAAAAGGTCGGCCACGATGTTGCGGACCGTCGCGCCGTCCGGCGCCACCGCGCGGCGCTCGTCAATCGGCTTCGGGACGGTCGTGGCGATTTTCACGCACGCATCGACTTCCGCAGAGGACGTCTTCGAAAGGTTATCGTGCATTTCTATCATCGCGCCGGAGTTGTACGTGGCCGGCGGCTCTTTCGCGATGTCTCCCGCCTTGAATTCGCCGTTCACGGCCTTTACGGCGATATCGCGCAATTCGGCGGTCGTGTAGGCCGAAAACATCACGGGCAGCGTGCCCGTCATGGCGGCGGCGGTCTTGGCGTAGAGCTCGCGCGCCCTGGCAAGCGAAACCGCGCCGCTCTTCACGTCGTCGAGCGAAGGGAGTGCGCTGGTGACGACTTTCTTGTCGAACGACTTCGGCTTGGACGTGATTTCGTTTTCGAGCAGTCGCACGAAACCCTGCGCGTCGAACGCCGCGCGCATCGATATTTCGTTGTTGAGTTTTACGGACAACCCCCCGCCGGCGACACGCTTCATCTCCACGGGGATGGAGCTGATCTGCACGGTCTTGCTTTGTGCGCCGGCAGCGAACGCGCGGGCCGCCTCGAGAAGATCCGCCGCCTCCCACGACATAAGCTTCGCCTCGGAAATGGCGATTTCGCCCGCAAGGAACTGCTTCGCTTTCTTCATCCTGTCGTAGGAGAGCTTGTCGAGTGGGTCTTCCACGACAAGCGACGTTTCCAGACTGCCGCCTTCGATAAGTTTGTTTTTGGCGAGCACCTTGAAGACGTCAGCCGCCGTCACGTCCTGGAAAGGTTTCCCGAAGACGCGCTCGGTGAATTCGGCGAGGCCGTCGAGCTTGTGGCCGCTCATCGCGGAAATCATGGAAAGGCAGTATATCTTTTCGTAGATGTCCACCTTGGCCTTGTCGTCGGTGCCGTCCAGCGGGGCCAGGTCTATGCCCATCGAGGAAAAGAGGTTGAGGATTCGCGCGGGGTCGGACGTGCCGAAACCGCGAATGCGCACGGGCGAAGAGAAGCTCGTCGAAGCGAGCTGGCGTCCGGCCTCGTTGTGGTCGGGAACCGTGTTGTTTTTCGCGTCCTTTGTCGTGCACTCTTTGAAGCACCTCGGAAGCGTGCCAGCGCCGGACTTTTGGAATCCTTCCCTCAGGCGCGTCTGCAAGTCGGTCGCGAGGCTCGAGGATTGGTGTTCCTCCGGCAGTAATTCGCGCAGCGAAGACCCGAGGTCGTTTTTCTGCAGCGAATCCAGGATCGGCGCGAAAACAAGACCTTTCAAGACGGGTACCGCATTCTTCGGAATGTCCGAAATGCGGATCGTGCCGTCGCGCAGCGCGTCTTTGAAGTGGGCGCCGTGGTTGTCGCCGAGGTTTTGACCCTGGCAGAGCATGCCGATCTCGAAGTCGGCCTTCGAGAAGCCCTTGGCGGAGTAATGCGAAAAGAACTCCAGGTCGTTGTCGCCCATGTCGAGCAGTTCCTGCTCGAGTTTTGCGAGCGCGTCGGGGTCGGGCGCGCCGTCGTTGCCTTTCTTGATCTGCGGCGAACCGGGGCTGTTGAGTATGCCCTTTTCGAAAAGCGGATCGTAGTCGAACTTGGCGATGAGGGTGTCGAGCTTCAGCCGGAGGATCGCGGAAGACTTCTTCGCGTCGTCCATCTGCGCGGAGCCGGGCATCGCCGCCAGAAGCTTGTCGAAAGCCGCCGCGTTGCGCTGATTGCGCAACTCTCTGATCTTCTCCGGATCCTGGTCCGCGACCATCTTGTCGTAGGCATCCTTGAGCGGTTTGAGGAGTTGGTTTTCCAGAGTGCGTTTGTCGGCGGCTTCCAATTTGCCGCCGGCCGCGAGACGCTGCGCGTCGGCAAGCGCCTTCGCCTGCATTTCGCCGATGCCCTCTTCCTTGCCGGCGGCGGAAATCTTGCCCATGAAAAATTCCACCACCTGCGATTTGTCTTTGGCGTAGGGGAGATTGGCGTTGACGAAATCCTCCACGAGCGAGCGGGCGGAGAATCCCTTGGATACGCTCGCGAACGCCCTCATCGCGCCGTCGAAGAGGGCGGACTTGTTGAAGCCGATGTTCTTTTCGATGACCTGCGCGCCGAGCGCGTCGGCGAGCTTCGCCTTGATTCCGGCCGCGGCCTGGGGCCCGATGCGCTTGAGGTCGGCAACGAACGAATCGAGCAATTTCGCGAGTGGGCCGATCGCCGCATTGAACGCCTTTTCCGTATTCTGCGTATTGGATTTGTTTGCGGTGCAGAGATTGTTGAAGGTTTCGACGATGTGGTTCTTCACGACCGTGGCGGCGCGGCCGAGCTGCTCTGCCGCAAACACGCCCGAGCCTTCCGCAAGCGCGGAAAAGACCGCGTTCACGTTCGCCTCCAGCTTGGCGCCGCCCACGGTTTTCCAAATCGTCTCCGCGTCTTTGTCCTGCAACAGCACTTTTTCGGTCTTCGGCGCGAGCGTGTCGGCGCGCGAGACGATGGTTTCCTTCGCGGCGAACTTTTCCATCAATTCGCCGACTGTCTCCTTGAAGGCCGCCACAACAGTCTCCTCGGCGACCGGCTCGAGGTCATTGCCGTCAGGTTCGACATCCGATTCGTCCAAATTGTCGGGTATCGAGAAATCCTTGAGCGAAGGATTGGTCCAATAGAGCTTGTCGAACACCTGTTCGCGTATGAGGGCCATGTTCTGGCGGACGAACTTTTCGAGCTCCGCCGGGCTGCGGCCCTTGAAATCGGCGCCGAAGAGCTGCCTCGCCTGCGCGACGCGCTCCTTGCCCTTGGCGGGGATCTGGAAACACGAGGCCGAGTTCATCGCGGTCTTCACGGCGTTCGCCGCAGACTTGTCGAGAACGCCCTGGCTGGAAAGCTTCGATTCGTTTTTCGCGATGAGCGCGTCGTTTTTCGTGGCACCGTCGATGATGTCGATCACGTTCTGCAGATCGCGGCGCGTGAGCGGGGCCATGAGCGAATTCGCGTTGAGGCCGCCCTCCGGCATCCCGAGCGCGCTGTAGATGCGCTGCATGTCGTCGAGCGAAAGGACCTCGCCTTCGGCGGAATTCTGGATCGCCGCGAGCAGCGCCTGACGCACCTGCATGTTTTCCTCGGGGTTGTTCGGCGCCGTCCTTACCGTGCGGAAAAGGTTCAGGAACTTGTTTCCGTAGTTCGCCTTCTCGATGCCGGACTGGTCCTGCTTCAGGACGATGTTGCCGTCGTTCACGTTGCCGAGAACGCTCCGGAAGTCGTTCAGCGTAAGATTGATTGCCATATATTAACTCCTTGACTTTATGTGCCCGTACTGCACGCCATCCGCCGGCATGCCGTTCGTGCGACTCGTTTCACATGTTGTTTGCATTTCCGACCAAGACCGTGTTGAGCGACTTGAGGACGTTCGAGACCATGTCGTAAGCCTGGTCGCGCTTGGTCGTCTGGGACTGCAATTTGATCATCGTCTCCTGGCTGAAGGTGTTCTTCTCGTCCATCTTCGCCTCCATGGCCTCAAGGAACGCCTCGGAGTCCTTGTTGGCCGTCGTCGGCACGTCGGCAACTCCCACGACGTTCGTCAGGAAGTCACTGTACGTGTAGGCGTTCCCGTTGTACGTGACGGTCTTCGAGGACAGGGTCACGGTGCCGGACAGCACCGCGTTCTCGATCTCGGTCATGCACCTGAGCTGCTCGGAGGCGTCCTCCACGTCGTCCATGTAGCCGCGATGGTATAAGCCGGTTGTCGGGCTGCGGCGTCCGACGATCCCCTTCTCGTACTGCTCTTCCCCCGTCACCGGATCGGGGTAGAAGTATCCGGTCTCAAGGTCCGTCGCGCGCTTCAGGCACAGCGCCATGACGAGCTGCCCGACGGAAAGGCGCCGCAGCGTCACGCCGTCCGCCTCGTACACGCCGTCGACGGTGTAGACGTCTGCGGTCAAGTACTCGCCCGTGTCCGGGTCCGTCATCGAAAGATAGATCTGATCAACGCCTATTGCCATTTCGCGCTCCTCCCAAACTATCAAACTCAAAAGTTGTTCGCGTCGGTGTACATCGACTTGCCGAGCGCCCGCACCATGTTGGACGACGCCGAATACGCCGTGTCGCGGCGGTTCACGAGCGACTGCATGTCGATCATGTCCGTCTGCTGGTTCTGCGTGAGCGCATCGACCTTCACCTTCGCCGCGTTGATGGCCTCCATGCGCTTCTTGTAGGTGTCGACGTCGGCGGGAAGGGCATCCCCGTCGACTCCCAGCTCGTCGATGAGGAATTGCCTGATCGCCGGCCAGTCGTCCGTGCCGTTCACGATCTCGTCCATGTATTCCGCCGCCCGCTCGAGGACGGCCGTGCCGGCAGCCATGGCGTTCATCTTGGCTATGCTCTGCGCCTCGTACGCGGCGGCCGAACGCATCGCGACCGCAATCACGAGCTGGCCGATGGTGAGGTGGTCCCCGCCCTCCAGCCCGTTCGAGTACAGGTTGACCGCCTCGCTCCCCCTGGGCGCGTAGCGGTTCACCGCAATCGTCTCGACACTTATCGCCATTACTTTCTTCCTTCAACTTCTCAAACCTTCAAACTCTTAAACCACCTAACCACCAAACCACCTAACCACCTAACCACCTAACCACCTAACCACCTAACCACCTAACTAACACTACGCCATGTTGCTGATCGTATTGCCCCGGGTGTCGCTGATATCGCTCATGAGGTCGGACGCCGTCGAGAACGCCTCGTCGCGGCGGTCAACCAGCGATTGCAGGCGCGACATGTCCTTCTCCGACTGGTTGTTCAGGCTGTCGATCTTGCTCTTGACCCTCTGCAGCCACTCCTCGACCTCGTACTTCGTCATGTCCAACCTGGTAAAGTTCACGACAGACCCGAACACATCTTGGAGAATCTGGTATGAATCCGAATCCAGGGAGCCTTCGCGGTCGCCGCCTTCCGCTTCGCTGTCGAACTTGGACTGCAGCTTGGTGAGGTCCGCGAGGGTTGCGCCGAGGTTGTCGAGCGTGTCGTTGCGGTTCGAGATTCGCGTCGTAAGCGGCTCGATTTCGCCCTCCACCCTCTTCGCGCGGTGCAGCGACACGTCAATCATGAGAGTCTGCAAGTCGCACGGCCTGACCTTTTTTTCGTTATAGCTCGACTTATAGACGTAGTCAAGCCCTTTGACGCCCCAGTCCATGCTGAGGCCGACTTCCACTTTCGATATCGGCAGATCCGCCATTGCATTCCTCCTCACCTACCCATGTTTCCAATCGTGGTCGATCCCGCGTTGAGGGTCTTCTTCACCACCTTCGACGCGGTTGAATACGCATTGTCGCGCTTCGAGATGTATGACTGCAGCGTGACCATGTCCTGCTCGAGGTCGTTGTCCTCCCTGTCGATCGCGTACTGCACGTTCGTCGTCGCCTTCTGCATGTTGCCGTACGAGATCTTGTTGCCGTCCCAGGTGATCTCGACTCCGTATTTCACGCAGACGTCCTTCACCCAGGAGGCGTTGTCGACCGTGACCTTGTCGCCCGTCTTGGGGGAACTGTCGAATTTGGCGTTGGCCCTGGCCAGGCACGCCAGGACTTCGCCAAGCTCGTCCACCTTCTTCTGCCGCGCCTTCACGACTTCGGAATAGCCCGTGCAGACGGTCTCGACGGCCACCGACTCCTTGAACGCCGCGCACGTCACTGCGGAGGTGAAGTCCTGCCCGGACACGCCGTCAACGGCGTACTGCACCTGCGGTACGCCGTAGACGGTAAAGCCCGTAATCAGCTCTGGAACTATCAAATCAGCCATCTATTTCTCCGCGATTCGCGTAAATTATATCATATTTTCTGCGCTGATAGTTAAAGGATTGTGAAGAAAGAAAGAGGCGTTGGGCGGCACGCCTCTTTCCCTCCGCTATGCCTGGATTGCGTCGCGCATCGACTGGTTCTCCATCTGGACCACCGCCTGGTAGAGCGAGATGACCTGGTCGATGAGACTCTGCGCCTTGGCGAACAGGTCCTTCGTCTGGTCGAGCATTTCCTCGTATTTCGTGGACTCCGCCCCCTGTCGCGTCGCGTCGGACGACCTGACGGCGCTCAGGTTCTGCACCATGGACTGGAGCACGCCGCCCATCGCCTGGTTGACGTTGCCGATCGTCATCAGCTTGCCCATCCGCTGGTCCAGCGCCTTGACGTCCATCCGCCTGTACGCGCTGTCCGCGGCGAAATCGGCCTTGGCCCGTGCGGTGGACACGAGGTTCGTCTGCTCCGTAGGCGTCATCACGCCGTTCTTGGACAGGAGGTCGGCCTCCACGGCGAACGCCATTTCCATGTCGGCCTTGGCATTGTCCACGTCGGCCTGGAGCTGCGCCTTGTCCGCGCCTTCCGGCGGGTTGTTGAGGCGGTCGACCGCGTTCTGGTACTTGTCCTGGTAGCTCGAGGCGACTTCGCTCACCGTCTTCTGGTAGTCGCTCCGCGCCTGGGTCTGGGCGGTCTTGGCGTTTGCCAGCTCCTCGTTCGCGAGATTGACGGCGCCCTGCTTGATCTGGACGTCGTTCTGCGCCGTGGTGACGTCCGCCCGCGCCTGGTCGATCGACGCCGTGCGGGCGTCGAACTCGGCCAGACGCGCCGGATCGGCCTCCCGCCCCGCGCTCATCTCGCTGCGGATGTACGCCTGCTTCTCGCCGCTGGCGGCCTGCGCGCTGTTCAGGGCCTGCGTCTTCTGGTCAAGGTTCGCCCGCGCCGTCTGCAGCTCGGCGGTTTTCGCGTCGAGATTCGTCTGCGCATCGTTCACGTGGGCGTCCGCGCGCTGGAGGGCGGTCCGGAGGTCACCGTTGTTGCCGTCGCCGCTCAACTTCGTGTTGAAGTCCTGCTTGACGCGGTCGGCCACGTTGTTGCCGAGCTTCTGCGTCGTGCCGTTCAGCTGCGCGGCCGCGTTCTCCGGCGTGTCGGTGTTCTGGAGCATCGTGACGTGCATCTTCGCCGAATCCGCTCCGGACTGGCTGACGATCTTCGCCTGCTGGCTCGCGGTGACGCCCTGGGCGGCCATCACGCCAAGCGAAGCGGCCGCCGAGACCACGCCGCAGCCGATGCCGAGCCACATGCCGACGTTGGCCGCGTCGCGCTGGCTGTCGGCCTGGTCCTGGATCGCCTTCTGGACGTTCAGGTTCTCGGACGTGCGGATCTCGCGCTGCGCGTCGCGCTGCGACTGGGCCACGTCGATCATCAGCGCCATCAGCGCGTACAGGTTGAACATGGCGTTCTTTCCGGCCTTGGAGCCGGACGCGACATCGTTCGCGGCGTCCGCCGCCGCCCCGTAGGCGTTGACGATCGCGTCCTTGATCTGGACGATCTGCTCGTCGGAGAATTTGACTCCCGATGCCGATAGCTTGTCCACGAGGCTCTGGAGCGAGCAGCTGTCGACGGTCTCCGGGAGCTCCAGGTCGTCGGGGATGTTGACGGTGATCGAGCTCGCCTCGCCGCCCTTGCCCACCGTGATGGTGAACGACTCCTTGCCGTCGACGCCGTCCGCCTTCTTCACCTCGCCGAGCGACGAGAGGATCTGCTCCCAGTTCACCGACTGGGCGTTCCCTGTATTGACTTGAATGCTCATTGGTTGGTTCCTTTCTGGAGTTTGATAGTTTGATTGTTTGGTTGTTCGGTAGTTTGGTGGTTCGGTGGTTTGATTGTTTGGTTGTTCGCCCTGTTTACACGCACCTTGTCGTTAGGTTACACAAAATTTTATCCTTTTCTACACCACTAACCACCCAACAGCTTAATTACCCAACCGCCCAACCGCCCAACCACCTAACCACCTAACTACCTAACCACTCTCTCACGCCATCGTCCCCAGATTTCTTGAAATCTCGTCGCTGGTGTCCGTCGCCGAGCCGATCATCTGGGCGATCGAGCTCACGCCGGACTCGATCTGCTCGATAAGCTGCTGGAGCTCCTCCTCGGTCTCGTCGAGACGCTGCTGGAGCTGCGTGATGAACTTCTCCAGCTCCTTGGTGTCGGCCTTCGCATCCTCGGACCGCTTGGTGAAGAAGGTGCTGAGGCCGCCGGTCGTGAGGGAGGCCGCGGCGACGCCGGTGTTGGTGACGGTCATGGCCGTGTGCACCGTCTTCGCCGTCTGCTCCGAGATGAGTGCCGCCTTCTGCGCCGTGGCCGCGACCTCCGCCGCGGTAGCGGCCGCCGAGGCCGCGCCCGACACCATGCTGCCGATGCCGCAGCCAAGCGAGGCGACGCAGAGCGTGAGGTTGCAGATCAGCGAGGCGGCGAGCTTGGCGTCGCTCTTGCTCATTCCATGGGCCGACTTCATGTGGTCGGCCAGCGCCTTGACCATATCCTCCATTGCGCCGGTCTCGTTCAAGACGAGCGACGTGACCGCAATGGCCGCGCCGGCGATCGCGAATCCTGCGGCGAGGCCGCCCGTCACCGCCGTGAGCACCACGGCCGCGACGACGGCGACGATCGCGCCGATCCAGCTGAAGGCGCGGCTCCAGATCGAGGCCGACTCGGCCTTCTTCATCTTCTTGATGGACTCGTCGATCTGCTTCATGCGGTCCCCGTGCTCGGCGTCGAGGTTGTCTTTCTGCAGCTCGAGGCGGTCCTTGGCCATCTCCGTCTGCCGGTCCTGGTTGTCGAGCTGCAGGTACGAGACGAGCTTTTCGAGATTGGCCGCGACCTGCTGCGAATCGCCCGGATCGTCGAGCGCGGGCACGTTCGTGCCGCCCGTCGTCTTCCTCTCGGCCGCGCCGGTGGCGCCGGACGAGTCGGCCTTCGTCACGCTGAGGTTGGCCCCGGCAAGGACCTCCATCGCCTTGCTGATGACTACCTTCGCGTTCGTCGAGTCGCCCGCGAGCTTAGTCGCCTGATCAAGCGCGGTTCCCTGAATCTGCGGCCGCGACGCGTTGATGTTGCTTACGTTTGCCATTGTCTTTTCCTCCTTGGGAGTCTCGCCGGAACTCTAGTCCTTCTAGCCTTTCCAGAACATCTAGCTTTCCGGTTCGACCTGTTTACACGCGGGGGGCGCTAAAGGTTACGACTTTTTTTCGTCTTCTTTCGCGAGCACCGCAAACGCCTCTTCGCCCACGAGTTCGCGGAGCTTCGCGGCCTTGGCGCGGTATTCGCGGCCGATCTCGGTGTCCTTCGGGCAGTACTCGTTCAGGGCGTAGAGCGCGCTGGCGGCCTTGACCTTGTCGCCCATCGCGAGGAAACACTCCGCCGCGTGGAGCTGCGGCTTCGGGTTGTCGAGCTTCAGGAACGAGCAGTAGCCGTACGAGACCACGGCGTTCGAGTAGTCCTTCAGGACCTGCTGCACCGCGCCGAGGCCCATCCAGTACTTGGCGTTGAGGTGGTCGAACATGACGAGGAACTGGAAGAGCTTCAGCGCCTCGTCGAACTTGCCCGTGCGGTAATAGCCGAACGCGAGCGTGTACACGGCCTCCAGCTCGGCGTTCGTGATGCCCTTCATCTGCTTGAGGGTCGAGCGCCTCTCGATGAGCTCCTTGACGCCATTGGCGATTTTCGCGGTGTCAATCTTCTGCATTTTTCGTTCTCCTTATAGAGTTTGAAAGTTTGATGGTTTGACAGTTTGACAGTTTGATGGTCACGCCTCGACTTTCATCTGGGATTCGTCAAGCACCTTGCGGATCTGCGCGTCGATCTTGTCGAGCGACTCCCGGATGACGTTCCCGATGTCGGTTTCCTCGGTCTTCTTCTCCTGCTTCACGCGTTCGGCGTTGCTCTCCGCCCCGTCATCCACGGATGGCGGCGAAGAGGTCTTCTCGTTCGCCGCGAAGCGCAGCGCGCTCGCGACCTCGTTCAGGGTGGTCTTGGCAATCGACTGGGAACATTCCGCGATCTTGACGTCGAACCCGGAAATCTTGGCGTTCGCGGACGAGATGGCGTCGTTGATCTTGTCGAGCTTCGCCTGCTCCTCGGCGCGCTGCGCCTTCAGCTTGGCCACCTGCTCGCGGTGGTCGACGCCGTCCTGCACGGCACGCTCGATGGCCTGCTCAAGCGCCGAGATCTGCAGGTCGAGCGCGGTGATGCGCCCCTCTGACGCCGTCTTCTCGGACAGATAGCCGGCCAGCTTGTTTTCGGCTTCGGATTTCTGCAAGTTGAGTTTTTCGATCTCAAGGAGACTGTTCCGCTCGCTTTCCGAAATGCGGTCGGCCATGGAGTCCAGGACCGTCGCGAGGATCGAGATGCGCTGCTGCGCCAAGCTCATCTTGGTGTCGTCGGTCTCGGCCTTCAGCCGCGCGACGAGCTTTTCGAGGTCGGACATCGTGCCGGACGTGACCTTGACGTTCTCGCCGCCGAGAACGGGGGTCAGTTTCGCCTCCTGCATCACAGGGGCGTCGTTCTGGGTCGTCGCCGCCGTTGTCTGCGACGCGATCCGCGTGGTGTCAAGTTCAATAGCCATAATTGGTGTTCCTTTCTTCCTTGGATACACATCAGATTTGAAAAGGTTTCATCATCATGCCAAATTTTCGCTGACGATTCGCAAGTTCGGCGTCGGAAGCCGTCCCGACATCGGCATCCGGCAGCCGGCTTTCTTCTTCCGGCGCGGGGCGCTCGACTTCCGACCACCACTCCAGCGGGTCCAGCCCCCTTCGCTTGAGCTCGGCATCCACCGCCCTCTTCTGCGCATCCGAGAACTGCATCGCCATCACCTGCTCGCGCGTCAGGCCCTGCCGCTCCAGCATGCGGTCGGTCTCGGCGATTCGGAGCTCGGCCTGCGCAACCATGTTCTTGCTGTCCGCAATCGTCTTGCGAATGCGGGCGAGGTATGTTCGTACGTCTTCTTTGAGTTCGGCCATGTCAGAACTGCTCCTTGTTTAAAGTCATGGCAGTATAACATAATCCCGGCTGGTATGCAACGCGCGAACCAGCCGTGATTAGGACGCGGGACATGTCCCCGCCCGCTCTCACCTGCGAAGTGTGAGGATCAGTAGTTTTCGGGCTCGATCTGGAAGTAGGCCTTCGGATGGTCGCAGACCGGGCACTTCTCGGGCGCCTTCTCGCCCTCGACGATCGCGCCGCAGTTGCGGCACTGCCAGCGGTTCGGGCCGATCCGCACCCACACCTCGCCCTTCTCGATGTTCGCGGCGAGCTTGCGGTAGCGCTCCTCGTGGTGCTTCTCGATCTCGGCGACCTTCTCAAAGAGGAACGCGAGCTTGTCGAAACCCTCAACCTTCGCCTCCTCGGCGAAGCGCTTGTACATGTCGGTCCACTCCTCGTGCTCGCCGGCTGCCGCGGCGAGGAGGTTGGCCGGCGTGTCGCCGATGCCCTCAAGCGCCTTGAACCAAAGCTTGGCGTGCTCCTTCTCGTTCAGCGCCGTCTCCTGGAAGATGGCCGCGATCTGCTCGTAGCCGTCCTTCTTCGCCCGCGAGGCGAAGTAGTCGTACTTGTTGCGCGCCTGCGACTCGCCGGCGAACGCGGTCCAGAGATTCTGTTCGGTCTTTGACCCCTTAAGTTCCATTGCTGTTTTCCTTTCCGCCCGGGTTTTCCGGGCAACGTTCCAAATTTTACCACATCCCCATTCTGTTAGGCAACGGTAATTTCACGGCAGAGCCCGCCCCGTCTTCCCACCGCCGGGGCGGCGGCCCTCCAGAATGGTCGCTATAAGCACGTATCACCGAGACAGGAAGCGATCCTTGACGACGGCCCATGCTTCCAATGGATTAAAGCAAACTCCTGTTTGAAGATATGCTTCCGTGTCAGAAAGGAACTCGGGCATAGTCAACTTGTTCTCGATGTTCGCGCAAAACATCTTCCGTGAAGGCGCCCCGCCTGCAGAAAATTCAATATACCTCCTAAAGCAGCGCATAACGGCATCGCAATCTACATCGCCCGTTATCAGAGCATAATACGGGTCAAAGAGCTTTCTTCAGATGGTCGAATATCTCGCCGAATGGACCGGACGCCACCTGTACGAGATCAATGTCCTCGCTGTATCTGGCCTGCGGGGAGAAATAAAGCTTATGCAAAGCCGTGCCGCCGCGAAATGCAAGCCTTTCGGCCAGGAACTGATCCGAATAAATGGCAACCAACACGCGTGACAGCAACAAATCTTGCTCAACTTGCTCGGCACGACGCCACGGATGCGTGCCGGCCCATTCCTTGATGTATCGCTCGCCAATCATACGTCATCCACCTCGATTTCCGCATTCACGCATATTTTCCAACGTTCGTCCCGACACTTCGCCTCGGACGAAGATCGCAAGCTCAACAGGACGAAGTGCGGAGCTTTGCACGTACGCACCCATTCATGGTATATCACCTCTCCTTGCGATTCATTTTTCAACACCTTTTCGACAATGTATCCAAGGCGCTGTATCGCCGAAGCCTTGCAGACACCAAAGGATTTTTCGGATGCATGCCGGAAATCGCATGATTCAAGAAGTTCACTCAACACAGTCTCCGCAACCGACAGCCCGCCTATCCTCTGCTCGTATTGAACGAGTTCAACAGCCGTCAGTTCCGCGTTGGAATAACGCACATCACCGGCCTCTCCCTTCTTGACCGCAATCAAGTGTTCGGGAATGTTCGAACGCACAATCCATTCAACATCGCGACTCTCGCGATCGCCTGCGAACAGACGCTTGCCGTTGGTCGTGACAAAATCAACCTGCGGTCGTTGATGGGCCGCCCCCCAGAATACGGCAGCACTTAGGAGACTGAAATAGTAAGCACGGTGTACGCTCTTCATGAAATCGTCCATGTAGAATGTCGGGGGCACTCCGCCACGCCGTACATATTCAGGTGGTAGAATCACATAAAAGCCACGATAAGGAGAATAAATGCGCGATGACTTACGCAATCGGTTCAGTGAATTCTTGACAACTTGGCAAGACAATTCGGGCATGGCAGAGCGCAACTCTTCAAAAGTGAAGAATCGCCCGCCAAGCATCTCTTTTTCTCTTACCCAATCTCTAATTGACATGTCAATCCTTATTATCTAGAAAGTAATCAATATTTGATTACCTACTTACCTTTTCGGATGGATGTATTGTATCATTTTCTTCCGTAGCAAGCAACAGGAGAAATGTGAATTTTGGGCGCCATGAGACGCGAGACGAGAGACGCGAACGGAGACGATCCGGCCGCGACAAGCGCGGCCGCCGCGGTTCGTGAAAACATCGTCACAAAAGGACGACTGTCAGCATCGGCACGAAACTGAAATGCTCGTCTGCGGTGGCGATGTCCGCGCCATGTTCAATGGCGGATGCGGCTATCCACATGTCGTTTTGTGGAATTGGATGCCCACCGTCACGCAATGCCTGGAAAACCTTGGCATACATCTCCGCCGTAGCCTCCGTCACAGGCACGATGCTGACACTGGACTTCTGCAGAAACTGTTCAAGTGCCAGCCTGTTCTGCCTCCCCGCCTTCGTGTTGAATAACCCTGCCCTGAATTCGCCTATGACGATGGCCGGGAGCAAGACTTCGTCATACCCGGATATCAGTTTCGCCGGGCTGCGGGGATCCTTCAGGAATGGAATGAGGAAATTCGTGTCAAGGACGACCCTCTTCATTTCCACATATCCTCGTCAATGGTCTCGAAATCCTTCTGAACGGACATCAACTCACGATAACCCTCGTCGGATATGCGAACCTTCACATCAAGAAAATCAGGCATCTGCCGCCGCTTGAACAGGCCAAGCGCCGTACCCATGGTGTTCTGGATGAACTTGCTTACGCTCTGACCGGCATCAGTTGCCGCAGCGCGAATCGCAGTCGCCAACGCATCATCTGCATGGATTGTCAATGTTGTCATAGTGAATCACTTTCTTGCCTCGTTGTGATTCACATTATACACCTACATGCCGCCGCAAGTCAAGAGGTCGTGATCATTCCATCATGGCGGTTACGGAGCGGCGGTGAGGAAGGCGTCGACTTCGAACGCGTGGCCGGAGCTGCCCGGGTTTTTCTCCTCGAGCACCTCCACTGTGACCAGATGTTTTCCGGGCTTGTCGCGCCAGAGCAGCATGTAGGGAGTGTAGCCACCCCATGTCAAGGCGAACCAGGCGTCGCACACGCAGGCCTCTTTGCCGTCCACGGTCACGCGGGCCTTGCCCATCGGGCCGTTGATGCGGAAAAAGAGCATTGCGCAAGTCGGGGCGTCGATCTCCACGGAGAACTTGCTTCCGGGCTTGTCGGCCTGCAGCCCCCCGCACTTCGCCCATTTGTGGTTCCGCGCGTGCGCGCCGTGCGTGAAGCCCTTGTTCTCAAGCAACTTCATGTCGGACATTGTCAGGACGCGTCCCGTGTCGAACGTTGTGCCGACGAGCGGCTTGGACGGCAAGGGCGGAATCGCGGCGGGGGCGCGGTTCGCGGACTTGAACGCGGCCAGTTTCCCGTCCAGGTAGCGCCCCACGAGCGCCCCCACGTACGGATGGCCGATATCGTCGGGATGGAGCTCGTCCTTCGCGAGGTCCGTGTGCGCGAGCTTGCCCGCCGAGATGAGCGGGAAGAACGCGTTGCGGTAGCTGAAATGGGGAATGTCGTAGTACTCGGAGACGGGAAGATGGCGCGCCATGCGGTTGACACACCCCTTCGCCATCATGCTGACCTGGAACACGAAGGGGCACGTGGGGCAATTCAGCAGGTGGCGGATAAGCCCCTCGTTGTATTCGGTGGCGGAGGCGTCGTCCCCGTCGTTGACGGCGAACTCCACGCCGACCACGTCGGGGCACTTCGCGCAGACGTCCGCCTCCACGCGGTGGACGGCGTAGTTGCTGCCGGTGGCCCCGATGCCGGCGTTGACGTAGGTGACCTCGCTCTTGGGAAAGGCGTGGCGGAACCACTCGGCGAGAACGGCGCCCCACTGCAGCTCGCGCCGCGAGGCGCGCGCGCCCGACGTGATGGACCCGCCGATGACGGCCACCACGATCGGCTCGCCACGAAGTCCCTTCGCGAACACGCGTTCAAGACGGGCGGCGTTGCCGTCCCTGACGACGAAGTTGGGGTACGTCTCGTCCAGGGACGGCACGCGTACGCCGGAGGGGAACTTCTCCGGCAGGGGGAACTGCCAAGCCGGAAGGCTGCACGCAAATGCGCCAACGAGGATGGCGGTTACGGCGCCGGAAAGGCTTCCTCGCGTCCGCATGGCGTTTAGACGAGGCCGCGCTTGATGAGGTGCTCGGCGATCTCGACGGCGTTGAGGGCCGCGCCGCGCAGCAGCTGGTCGCCGCTCACGAACATGTCGAGACCCTTCTTGTCGTTGCGCGAGATGTCCTGGCGGATGCGGCCGGCGAGCACGTCGTACTTCGCCGTCGCGTCGAGCGGCATCGGATAGCCGCCGTTGAGCGGGTCGTCCACCACCTTCACGCCCTCGGCTTTCGCGAGGATCTCGCGCGCCTCCTCGGGCGTGATGTCATCCTCGAACTCGAGGTTGAGCGACTCGGAGTGCGCGCGCGGAATCGGCACGCGCACGCTTGTGCAGCTCAGCATGAGATCCGGCGCGTGCAGCATCTTGCGCGCCTCGTTGCGCATCTTCAGCTCTTCGAGCGTGTACCAGTTGGTCTCGTCGAACTTGTCGATGTGCGGGATGAGGTTGTAGGTGAGCTGGTGCTGGAACGCCTTCACGGTGAGGGGCTTGCCCTCCACCATCTCCTTCATCTGCAGCTCCAGCTCGGCGAGGCCGGGCGCGCCCGCGCCCGACGCCGCCTGGTAGGTGGAGGCGATGAGGCGCTTCAGCTTCTTCGCCTTGTGGAGCGGGGCCACGGCCTCGAGCATGATCGCCGTCGTGCAGTTCGGGTTGGCGATCACGCCCTTGTTCCAGTCGAGGTCCTCCGCGTTCACCTGCGGGACGACGAGCGGCACCTCGGGGTCCTGGCGGAACGCGCGCGAGTTGTCGATCATCTTCGCGCCGGCCTTGACCACGGCGTCCTTCAGCTGGATCGCCACGTCCGTCTTGCCGGCGAAGAGCACAATGTCAAGGCCGGCGAAGCTGTCCTCCCCGGCCTTGAGGACGTGATACGTCTCGCCGTTGATCACCTCGTCGCGCTCGCGGCTCGCAAAGACCTGCACCTTCCCGCAGGGGAAGTTGCGGTCCTTGAGAACCTTGATCATCTCGGCCCCGACGGCCCCCACGCCGACGAGGCCTACGTTGAACTGTCTGCTCATAGCTGGTTACTTGAGCTCTTTCGCCTTGTCGGCAATGGCCTTCAGGGCCGCATCGGCGGCGGTGGAGACAGCAAGCGTGGCGACCTTGCCCTTGGCTTCGATCTTGACGGCCTGCAGCGCCTCGTACGCGGCCTTGGCGTCGGCGTCCTTCTCCGCGCCTTCTTTCATCTGCGCGGTGAGGGCCATGAGGCCAGTCTTCGCGAACGTCACAAGCTTGTCTGCATCGGCGTCTGCGGCCGTGTCCAAGGACAAGTCCAGCTTGATGTTCTTGCCGTCGTCGGACGCGCCACAGGCGAGCTCGACCGCCCCCAAGCCCTGAACGATCTTGTCGCCGTCAGGAACGACGTTGTTGACCATCTTGAGCATCCCGGGATCGGGCAGGGCCTTCTTCACGTTCTCGCCCACCTTCGCGACCTTGAGTCGGATCACGTCGTTGGCGCCGAGCGCGAACGAGCCGAAGTCGGCGCTTGCGCCCTTGCCGTCGCGGTAGAGGGCGATCAGCTTCTCCAGGCCGGCCGAGGTGCTCGCGACCAGGATGAGCTGCTTGTCAAGATTCGCCATGTACGCCTTGGGCTTCTCGCCGTCGACAGCGACGTACGCCGGCACGTTGGCGATCGTGGCCTTGTCGATCTTCTGCTTTTCCTTGCTCTGGGCGTAGGCGACAGCCTTGTCAAGATCAACAGAAGTGGCAATCGCCACGGCGAAGTCAGGATCCTCGAGCTTCTCGGCGGAAACCGGGAAAAGGGTCACGGCGATCCACTTGTTCTCCGCCTTGTCCAAGCCCAGTTCCTTGATGATCTCCTGGGCGTCCTTGTCGGACGCCTGCTTCATCAGGTCGGTCACGCACAGACCGTACTGCTTGCACAGCGGAGCGAGGGAGGTGTTCTCCATCGGACGCGCCACGAGCGCCGCAATCGCGCCCTCGGCCACCTTGGGCTGGAAGCTGCCCGTGGAGGAGTTCTTGTCTCCGCAGCCGGTGATCCCGACCGCAACGGCGGCGGCCAGCGCGGCGCACGCCATCTGCTTCATCATCTTCATGTCATTCATCCTTTTGGGTTGGTTGTTCTTGTTGGTTGGCTTGTTCGCCGTTTTGCTGGACCGGACCGTCCGATCCTTCAATTGGTTTTTGCGGTTCGTCGGCCGCGACAAACGCGGGGGCTCCCGGCGCGGGCGCCCATTCCTCAAGGCGGGTCTTCTGGTCAACGGGCTTGACGTAGGCGTCGGACTCGTCGGCGACCGGCTTGGGATCAAGGGCGTTCTCGAGGTTTGGCTCCTTGCGCACAATGGCGTCGTCACGCACGAACCCCGTCTTGCCGGCTGCCGTCTTGACGGTGAGCCCGCCCACCATCGCGGCGGCGGCGGCCTTCTGCTCCTCGGTCACGGCCTCGCGCGCGTCGACCGCCGCCTTCGCGGCCTCGTCCACGGGCTTGAGCGTGGCCGTCTCGCCGCGCGCGAGCTTCTCGAGCGGCTTGAGGAGCGGATCGTCGTCCTGGATGATCGTGCACTTGAGGGGCTCGTTGATGTACTCCTCGATTTCGGGGATCGCGAAGGACTCGTCCTCGTCCGCGAAGGAAATGGCGATGCCGGTGTTGCCGGCGCGGCCCGTGCGCCCGATGCGGTGCACGTAGTCCTCCGCCTCGTAGGGGAAGTCGAAGTTGATCACGTACTCGATGTCGTCCACGTGGATGCCGCGGCCCGCCACGTCGGTGGCAACGACGATCTTGATCTTGCCGGCGCGGAAGCTCTCCAGCACCTGGAGGCGCTTGTTCTGGCTCACGTCGCCGGAGAGCATCTCGCACTTCACGCCGCGGCGCCTGAGCGACTCGTAGACGTCCTCCGTGGTGGACTTGCGGTTGCAGAACACGATCGCGCGGGCCTCCGGATGGAGGGCGATGTGGTTGAACAGCACCTTGAACTTGTCCTCGGAGCGGATCACGTACACGACCTGGCGCACGGTGTCCGTGGCGTTGTGCTCACTCTCCACCTCGGCCTTGACGGGCTCCTCCATCCACTGCGAGGCGAGGCGCATCACGTCGTCGGTGAGCGTGGCGGAGTAGAGCATCGTGGCGCGCTTGTCCTTCTGCGGCAGGTGCGACATGATGCGGCGCACGTCGGGGATGAAACCCATGTCGAGCATGCGGTCCGCCTCGTCGATCACGAGCGTGTCCACGCTGTGGAGGTCCACGACGTGGCGCTGGCAGAAGTCCAGCAGACGCCCGGGCGTCGCGACGAGCAGGTCCACGGGCGCCTCCTGCAGCTCCTCGCGCTGGCGGTCCATGTCCATGCCGCCGTAGACGGCGAGCGAGCGGAGGCCGCAGTACTTGCCGATCGCGTCGGCGTCCTTGCAGATCTGGATGACGAGCTCGCGCGTGGGCGCGATCACGAGCGCGCGCGGCGTGCCGCCGGTCTTCGCGCGCGACTCGGGCGTGCGGAGGTAGCGCGTGAGGATCGCCACGAGGAACGCGGCCGTCTTGCCGCTCCCGGTCTGCGCCTTGCCGGCGATGTTCTTGCCGTCCAGCGCGTTCTGGAGCGACAGCGCCTGGATCTCGGTGCAGTACTGGAACCCGAGATCCGCGATGCCGTGCATCACCTCCGAGGGGAGGTCGAAGTCCTGGAAGCGCTTCTTGCCCTCGACGGGCTCGACGGCGAACGAAGCGGGATCCCACGCCGCGTGGGCCGCCTTGCGCGCGGCCATCTCCTCGGGGGAGACGACGCCGCCCGGACGCATCTCGTTCGCGGCCGTGTTGACGGACCTCGGACGGCGGTCGCCGCCC